>JBAGRP010000001.1:7309230-7640769 GCA_036924855.1 Nitrobacteraceae bacterium AZCC 2146 | reverse complement strand
GTCCTCCCCCGGCACCATCCGGCGATCGAGCAGAAGATCGCAGGCTCCCGGCAGTACGTTGTCGGCATGGCCTCCGTTCATGCGGGTGACCGTCAGGCTCGCGGCTCCCACAAGAGGATGCGTGCGATGACGCACGACTTTCTCGTGATGCTCCGCGACGAGGCCCAGAAGCTCGCCGGCACGATAGATCGCGTTCTCGCCGAGATGCGGCGTGCCGGAATGCGCAGACACGCCGTGCACCCTCACGACCGGGCGCAGACTTCCCTTGTGCGCGGTGAAGGTTGCATTAGAGGTCGGCTCGCCAACGACGGCGGAATCGATCTTCGGAGCACTGGCGGCATAGAACTTGGCGCCTTCGCTGGCGATTTCCTCGTCGGCGACGAAGATGCCGAGCAGCGTGCCCGACCATGCCGCCCGATCCGCAGCGAGCATGCGCATGGCCTCTAGCATCGCCACGAGCGGCCCCTTGCAGTCGCAGGCGCCACGTCCGTAGAGCCGCCCATCCGCTTCCTTCAGCACGAAGGGATCGGACGACCAGCCATCGCCCGCCGGCACGACGTCCATATGGGTGTTGAAAGCGAAGACCGGGCCGGCTCCGTTCTCGAGCCGCGCAACAACGTTGATGCGCGCCGGCTTGTACTCCTGCAGCGCGACTTCGAAGCCCTCGGTCATCAGCAGCCCACGCAGGAAATGCGCGGCGTGGGCCTCGTGTCCCGGAGGATTTTGCGTGTCGATTGCGACGAGGTTCGCCAGTTCGCGCTTCATGCGGGCGACGTCGGGTGACAAGGGCATTCTGCAGGCTCCGGGCATAGCTTCAGTGAAGGATCTGGTCGAGGAACCGTTGCGCACGATCGTTGACCGTCCCGCTGAAGAACTGATCGCTCGGCGCGCTCTCGATGATCTCGCCGTGCTCCATGAAGACGATCCGATCGGCGGCGCGGCGCGCGAACCCCATCTCATGGGTCACGACGATGCTGGTCATCCCTTCCGCGCTGAGCTCGGCCATCACGTCGAGCACTTCGCGGATCATTTCGGGATCGAGCGCGGAGGTCGGCTCATCGTAGAGCATCAGCTTGGGGCGCATGGCGAGTGCACGGGCGATGGCGACGCGCTGCTGCTGACCGCCCGACAACTCGTCGGGGAAGGCATCCGCCTTTTCCGGAATCTGGACCTTGCGCAACAGATCGACGGCAACGTCGTGAGCATCGGCAGGGTTGATGCCGAGGATCTTCACCGGCGCAAGCATGACATTCTCGACCGCCGAAAGATGGGCGAACAACTCGAAATTCTGGAACACCATGCCAATCTGCTGCCGCAGCAGATGCGCTTTCTTGCGTTCACGTGTGATATTCTCGCCTGCAAAGAAGATATCGCCGCTGTCGACCGATTCCAGCAGATTGATGGAACGCAGCAGCGTCGACTTGCCGGAACCGGACGGGCCGATGACGACGACGGTCTCCTTCGCTGCAACCGTCATGCTGCAGGTCTTCAGGACCTGCGCCGATCCGAAACTCTTGTTGATCCCGACGATCTCGAGAAGATGCTGCATGACTGCTCCCTGCACCTATCGGACCGCAAACGATTTCGATGTTCCGAGCATCCGCTCGGTCAGCGAAACCTGGCGCATCCGCTGGCGCTTCTTGGGATCGAGCGCTGTCTCGATCAGGATCTGCAGGCCCATGAAGGCCGTCGTCATCGCGAGATAATAGATACCGGCCGCGGTCAACGCCTCGAAGTAGCGAAAGTCGGCGCTCGCGGTCTGATTGGCGACCAGCAGCAGTTCTTCGACGGCGATCACCGAGACCAGTGCGCTGAGCTTCAGCATGCCGATCATCTGATTGCCGATCGGCGGCAGCACGATTCGCGCCGCCTGTGGAACGACGACATAACGCATCATCTGGCCGCCGGTCATGCCGAGCGCGAGGCCGGCTGTGCGCTGGCCCTTCTTCACCGCCTGCAGACCCGAACGCAGGATTTCCGCCATGTACGCGCCTTCGTTCAAGGACAGTGCCAGCACGGCACAAACGAAGGCCGACAGCTTGATTCCGAACGACGGCAGCACGTTGTAGATGAAAATGACCTGGAACAGCACCGGCGTGCCGCGAAACAGCCACAGGTAGACAAACGTCACGATCTGCCCCGCTCGCGTCCGGCTCTCCTGGATCAGTGCGAGCACGAGGCCGATCACGACGCCGAAGAAAAGTGAAGTCGCCGTCAGCAGCAGCGTCATCCCCGCGCCGCGAACGAAACTCGGTGAAGCGAGATATTGCAGGACGAGCTCGATTGACACGGCAAGGCCCTCTCAGTTGAGCAGCGACACCGATGCGGGAAATTTCCAGGTCTCGATCAGTGTCTTGTAGGTGCCGTCGGCGACGATCTCCTTGAGCGCAGCCTCGACCGCCGCCTTCATCGCTGTGTCGCCCTTGCGCACCGCGATGCCGATCTGGGTGTTTGCTTCGAACTCAGGGCCGACCGTGGCGTAGACGCCCGGCACCTTGTCCATCAGTTCGACGGCGCCCGGCGTGGAATTGAACAGGGCGTCGGCGCGCCCCTGCCGCAGCGTCAACGCCGAATCCTGCGCGGTGGGTAGCGTCATCACGGTGACGCCTGCGAGCCCGCCGTCGCGGCACCGCTTGTCGTCCTGCCGCGCGTAACTCTCCTGAATGCCGCCGAGCGTGACGGCGATCGTCTTCCCGCACAGGGAGTCGTCGCGGCCGGTGATCTTCGAGGGATTCGCAGCCTGCACGACAACCAGACTGCCGATCTTCAAATAGGGAACGAATTCGACCTGCTCCGCGCGCTGCGCATTGATGTACATGGCCGAGTTGATGAGATCGATACGGCCGCCCTGAAGCGCCGGGATCAGACCCTTGAACTCCATGTTCATCGGCTTCGCGTCGGCTCCGAGCTTTTTGCTCAACGCACCGATCATGTCGATGTCGAAGCCCGTCAGCTTGCCGTCCTTCTGATATTCGAACGGCGCGAAGGTGGCGGCAACGCCGTATGTCAGCGCTCCTTTTTCGACCAGAGTGGCAGCCGAGAGATCGGCGGCCATAACCTGTCCAGAAAGCAGGGCCGGACCGAACAGGCAGAGCGACAGCATTCCACAGACAATACGCAAGCGTGACATGGCGATACCTGTGCCTCGATTGTTTTATTGATGCGTAATGTACAATTATTTCCACCAGTTTCGTCAAGCCTTATCGGCAGGCACTCCATGCTCAAGCCTTTAGCACCTCTATTTTTGCATGGATCAAGCGAGGAATTTATTGTATTTGTGGAAACACATTGTACTTTCGTGCTGAATCCTCAAAACCTCCGTAAAAAATGGCGCCTTCCTCCCGTCAGAGCAGTTTCCACTTGGCCAATCAGCTTCTGGACGTCATCCGCGACGCCAAACTGGAGCCGGGCCATCATCTGCGCGAGCAGCAACTCGCCGATCTTGTTGGCGTCTCGCGAACGCCGATCCGCTCGGCGCTGAACCTTCTTGCCAAACATGGCATCGTGGACACGCGGAAAAACCATGGATACTTCCTGCGCAAGCCGTTCGATTCATTGCATCGCATCGAGATCGAGGTTCCTTCGACGACTGACGAAAAGCTCTACCAGCGGATGGTTCGCGATCGTCTGGATAACGTCGTTCCGAACTCCATGACCCAGAGCGAAATCGCGCGCCGCTATGACGTCGACCGGGTCGCGCTGACGCGCACCCTGTCGCGGCTCGCCGAGGACGGCCTGATCGCGAAGAACAAGGGGCACGGATGGACCTTCCTTCCGACGTTCGACTCCTTGGTCTCGTTGCAAGGCAGCTACGAATTTCGCCTCACGCTGGAACCCGCCTGCTTCCTGCTGCCGACATTCAAGCCGGATCTCTCCGCAATCGAGCGGATGCGCCTGCAACATTTGTATCTCATCTCACATCCCGACATCGCCTCCGTCAGTAGTTCGCAACTGTTCGAGACCGACGCGGCATTTCACGAAATGTGCGCCGAATTCTGCGGCAACGCATTCTTCGTTCAGGCGATCCAGCACCAGAATCGACTGAGGCGGTTGTTGGAATTCGGCAGCTATGGAAACAGCCGCCGCGTCCAGGACTGGTGCCGCGAGCACGTCGCCATCATCGAGGCGATCGCAACAAGAGACTTCAGCCAGGCCTCCGCCAAAATGCGCTTGCACCTCGAACAGGCATTAGCCACTGCACCAGGCGCGCAAAAAAATGGAGACTGACGATCAGCGTTCATAAAAGTCCAATCTGTGGGCCAAAGCCATCCCCTTGCGATAGATCGGCATCAGCCAATCCGCTACATAATTGAAGACACCTCCACATGTGGCGAGTTCGGCGCCGCCGGCGCTTGCGCCAAGTTGCTAGGCCTCGATGCCGAGCGTACGACCCATCCCGTCCCAAATGATTGGCCGGGCATCTCCGCGACCACTGGGTAGCGTATTGCTGAAACTTTAAAATAAGCTGATGGACTAACAAGAAAAAATTTCTCGATATCAGCGATTCCGAACAAGGGGCCAGAGAATTCAGACGCGAAAAGTCAAATAGGCGCTAGCGATCAAATTGGCGCCAGTGAAATGAATTCACGGAGCGGCAAACCCAACAACACCGTCACCGACGATCACACCTATCGCCCTTAACTCATCGCGATGCTGATCAATTTCTATAATCGCCAGAATCAAAAATAGGGTAATTGCAACAAAGATCAGAAGCGGCGAAACTGAAATCCCTGCCATATCTCTGGGTTTGAATTTTCCGCTGCGAGCGGGCCGGAAAAACGCGGTAAGCCGAGCATATAATCTCCAGAAACTCGCTGTTTGCATTACAATCTCCTCCCGAAGTACTCGAAGACGTGATGGCCTGAACCGTTGCAGCGGATGGGCGGACTGGACACATCACCCCCGGCTATCAACTGGTTTGGATGCACCGAATTTGCGAACGCTAACATCAACGTTCATCCCATTCACTTCTTCCAGGGCGCAAAGCACATTGGCCTCGTAATCCATGGCGGCAGCAACTACTGTACAATGGATTGTGACCAAGCTCTTCCATGTTCGGCAGATCGGAGTTCAAGGGCGATGGGCAAACACCCTGTCACGGTCGTCCGTCACATCGATGAAGCACCTGGCTACTATCATTCTTCTACCTCCTCGATCTTCATTCTCCGCCCCCATTTGTCAAAGAAGTGCCCCTCATTCAACACCAAACGATCGTCATCGAGACGCTCCTCAAGTCGGCTCAGCTGCAGGCGTGCGTCCCGATTGTTCAGCAGACCACCGCCGATGGCGACATTCGGGAAGACCGCTGCGCCATCCCATTCCTGCCCTGCTCCAGCGAACAGAACCGTAATTTCTCCCCAGTCAACTTGTTCTCCGATCACGTTGAAATAGGTCGAGCACAGCGGGGCTACCTTGCTGCCAGTAATTTCAACCAGAACAGCGAACGCCGTGAACGGGCCGGTCTTCCCGAATTCCGTAGCGATCCATCGATCGAAATCGGTGAGAGTTGCATCAAAAATCGACAACAGGCGTCTCCGGCATGTAGTTTTCAAACAAGATCCAGAACGGATTTGAATGCGTCGCCGCGTACCAGGCCTCGAATTCGCCCAGCGCCGCGATGACGTCGGGTTTCTCCTCCTCGTCGCCTTCGTCAGGTGCGAGGCTTGCAAACACGGCCTGAGCCACCGGCGCAAAACGGGACACGACCTCTACGCGAGCTTCGCTGTCGCTCGCCCATCCAAGTTTTGCGCGCAGGACCGCAGTCGCGCCGGCTACCGCTATCTCTTCGCTCTCGGCTCCCGCAATGACGCCGGCGACCTCTTTCATCAGATTCAACCTGCGGAATGCAAAGGAACGCTGCTTTTCCAGCTCTTTCGTTCGCTCGACAATCCCGCGTCGAAACTCGTCCTCTGCTGCGGAACTGCGATCGGCCGATATCTTCAGTGCGTCGAGGAAAGATGCCGCGGTACCCATCACGATCTCCTTTAACGTGGCGGAAGAGAGAGGGAGTCGAACCCACCAAGGACCGACTCGCGGCCCCTCCCGGATTTGAAGTCCGGACGTCCCACCGGGGACGATTCTCCTCCTGAATTCTGAGTGTAATCAGCCTCATGCTCGCTCGATCTGGAAAACAGATCGAGCCGCTGCGTGTTGATGCGGCGCAGGTCACCTCGACGAAGCGTCACGCCATGACGATCGAAAAATTCGAGTATCTGGATTGCAACCTTGCGACCGCTGTCCACCCGATCGCGAAACTGTGAGGCAGTGAACTGTCCAAGAGGCTGGCTCTGGCTCAGATCGACGATGATCCCGACCATCTCCGCCACCGTCGTCCGCAAAAAGAAGTGGTCATGTGCTACTTCATCAACTTTTCCCATACGCCCGAGCAGTTTCAACAAACGTCGCACATCGGCTTCGTGCAATCCCAGCACTGTTGCGATGTCGCGCACGCGCGGCGGACGAAACCGCTCCGGGCCGGAAAGCAATATAGCCATCTTCGTCCAGAGCTTCCCATCCTCGTCAATCAACCGCACTTCATGGCCGGCGAGGCGCACCCACGCGCCGTCCAAGGCAACGTCCTTGGCGCGTGCAAATCCCTGAAGAATTGAACGCAACGCTAGCACCGGCAGGCGCGGCTCAAGCTGCATTCTCAATCGATCGAGACCGATGCCCTGCAGATCGGGATTGTCCGCATGGAATGTCTGCAGTTTCGTGAGCAGGGCTCGTTTGAACTCCAACCATACCGGTGCAGACATCGCGAATACGCCGCCTGCGGTTTGCGATGTGACGATGGATAGCCGCTCGACGATCTCCTGAATCCGACTTTCCGAAAGAGCGCGATCGCGCGCAAACACCGATAGCTCGACGAACCTCGGCGCAATGTCGAGCATAGCCGCCAGCGCTCCCTCGGGAACGTCAATACTGCGAGCCCGCAATTGGGCAAGCCGCTCCGGCGTCCGGCGCTTGCGAGCTGGCGCACGCAGATCCAAAAATCTTCCGCCACCGATTGTGCGCTGGCCGGTGGTATCGCGAACCACGAAACGATCCCCGACGGCCGCGGCAATCGGCCGGTCCAAGACCAATTGCACGCGGCCTGTTTGGCCGGGCCCTAACGGCGCATCTTCCAGCAATACCAGACGGGCGCCAACATCTGCGGAAGCATGAAACAGGCGAACGGGCATCCATTGCCCGACAGATTTTACCTCGGAGGCAAGCAGCCGCAGATCGACATCGATCCGGTTCGTGGGCGCGTGCAGATCGGGGTCGAGAACCATGTCGCCGCGAGAGATCGCATCCTTGCTGATGCCGTCTCCCACGAGGTTGAGAGCACATCGCTGTCCCGCGACGCCTCGAGTGCTTGGATGATTCTGAGCATGGATTGATCTTACGCGGGCCTGCAGGCCTGTGGGGGAAATCATCACGCGATCGTCTTTCGAGACCGCGCCAGACAGGACCGTGCCGGTGACGATCGTTCCAGCACCGGTCAGGATGAACGACCGATCGACGGCGAGACGGAAACGACCCAATGCAGCCCGTTCTCCGACTGTCCGGGCAACACCGAACAGATGTTCGCGAAAGTCAGCGATGCCCTCGCCGCTCACCGTCGACACCGGGACAATCGCAGCGCCAGACAGCTTCGTTTGTTGCAACACCTGAGCAATGTCCGTTGATACATCGGCCAGACGCGACGAGGAGACCAGATCGATCTTCGTCAGGGCGACAATACCCCTCTCTATCCCGAGCAGATCGACGATGGCGAGGTGTTCCAGCGTCTGGGGCTTTATTCCGTCATCGGCGGCCACAACCAGAATCACGAAGTCGATTCCTGTAGCTCCGGCCAGCATGTTGTGAATGAATTTCTCGTGGCCGGGAACGTCGACAAACCCAAGAACCAAACCGTTTGGGGCGGAGAGATAAGCAAAGCCGAGATCGATGGAAATGCCACGCGCCTTTTCTTCCTTCAGGCGATCCGTATCCACGCCGGTAAGCGCGCGCACGAGAGACGTTTTACCGTGGTCGATATGGCCTGCAGTTCCGATAATCATGGTGACGGTTCGGGCAGCGGCCTCGCGGCGCGCTGCTCCGCCTCGGCTATCTCGGGTTCTGTGAGTGCTGCCCGGGCCGCAGCGAGAAATCGAGAGGCAAGCGCACTATTGCCAGCTTGCGCGCGCAACAGCCAGGTCAGGGCCTGGCCCGGATCCCGATTGACGCCCGCCCCCAGATAATAGGCCGCGCCGAGCATGGCTTGACCATCCGCATCGCCACGTTCGGCACCCCGACGCCACCAGTGAACCGAGAGGCCCGGATTGCGCTCAACGCCAAGAGCATTGTGATAGATCATTCCAAGGCGCGTCATGGACGAAGCTACGTTTTGTTTGGCTGCTGCCAGCGCCCACTTCCGCGCCTCAGCATAGTCGTGCACCATAACTTTACCTTCCAGCAGCATCCAGCTCAGCATGTCCTGTGCTGGCCCGTCGCCGGCCTCCGAGGCAGACCGGTAAAGTATGGCGGCGCGCTTGAAATTCTCCTTGACGCCGTCACCTCTGAAATAGAGAGCCGCCAGATTTCGTTGCCCGGCAGAGTCTCCTGCATCCGCTGATAGCGTCAGCCAGCGCACCGCGAGCTCCAAATCCGGCTCGACCCCCCAGCCTTCGGCGAAGCATGTGCCGATATGAGCCTGCGCCCGCGCGATTCCCGCATGAGCAAGCGGTCCCCATATCTCGAGCGCCGTCAGATAGTCTCCCGCCCCGAACGCTTCGGAAGCCGCGTCCATTTGATCCAGCACCGAGCGCGCGCCAGATTTCTCCGCATGAGAATCAGGCCCTCGCATTGCTCTTCTCCGCAAGATCGAGCGATATGAGATTTTCCGCGAACGCGCGCTCATCATCGAGACATCGCAGGTCGAGGACCAATGCCTGATCTTCGATTCTTCCGATGACAGGAATGTCCAGGTTGCGAAACCTGGCAGCCAGGTGCTTCAAGAGGCGGCCGCCTCCACGCGCCGAGGACGGACGAACGGCAAGCCCGGCGCTTGGCAAGGTAACCAGCGGAAGAGCCCCTGAACCGATCTGGCTCAGGCAATCCACGATTTCAACTTTGAATAAAGTGCCGACCGACACTTGCACGGCCCGGAGCATCCGGCGTGCACGTGCCTCTATCTCGGTCTTGGAAAGCGACAACAGTCGAAAAGTCGGCAACTGTTGCTTGAGCCCATCGGGATTGCGATGGAGCTTGAGCGTCGCCTCAAGCGCCGCGATCCGCATCTTGTCGAGACGCAGGGCTCGCTTCATAGGGTTGCGATTGATGGCAGCGATTAGATCCTTGCGGCCCACGATAAGTCCCGCTTGCGGACCACCGAGCAGTTTGTCGCCGGAGAAAGTCACCACATCGGCTCCATCCGCAATCGCTTCCGCAACCGTCGGCTCATGGGCAAGACCGAACTGCACAAGATCGACAAGTGTTCCAGAACCGAGATCGTGAACCATCGGGATCTTACGTTCAGAGGCCAACGTCGCCAGTTCGCGGGCACTGACTTCCTTGGTAAAGCCTTCGATTCGATAGTTCGACGTGTGAACCTTGAAGATGATGCCGGTCTTCGGACCAATCGCTCCGATGTAATCTTTCTTGTGTGTGCGGTTGGTCGTTCCTACCTCGACGAGTTTCGTCCCCGCGCGGGACATGATCTCCGGCATGCGAAACGCTCCGCCAATCTCGATCAATTCGCCCCGCGAAACAATCGCTTCGCGCCGATGAGCAAGTGTGTTGAGCACGACCAGAACCGCCGCCGCATTGTTGTTGACGACGGTCGCGTCCTCGGCGCCCGTGAGTTCACACAGCAGATCGCGCAGGTGATCATCCCGCTCGCCACGCCGACCGCTCTCAAGATCGAATTCAAGTGTCACCGCCGAACGCATGGCCGAGACCGCAGCCTCGATTGCAGCCTCGGCAAGAATCGCACGACCGAGATTGGTGTGCAAAACGGTTCCTGTAAGATTGAACACGGGCCGGAGCTTTGGCGTTTCCTGCGCTTGAAGCAGCGCCAGTACCCCGCTTGTCACCTCGTCCGGCTTGCTTGGGATGCCCCCATTTGCGCGGGATTCGGAGATGACACGACGCACCGCGCCGACAACGGCCGCTCGTCCAAAGCGCTTGACCGCTTCGCCTGCATGGACGGTTCTCAACACCTCGTCGACGGAGGGAAGCTTGCGCAGGTTGGCGGTTGCGGTTTTCGCCATCACTTACCTCAATAGCCGAGCAAGAAAAGGTTGAGGCTGCCGCGCCGGTAATCGTCATCCCGCAACAGCAGATCCAGGCCGAGGCTGGCGACATCGTCGGCGGCCGGATCAAGCCTTGGATTCTTGTGCTGGTGCAGAATCTTGACGTAGCCGCGGCACGACTCGCAAGTTTCAGCCAGGACGGTTCCATCCCCTCCATCGATCTCGCGATAGGAGATGCCTTTGGTCGAGCTGCACAGCGTGCACTTGATACGAACGTAATGCCACTGCGTCGCGCACAAGGAACACACGCAGTATCTCGCGCCGTGGGCACCCCGCCATCCCACAACCATTGAGGTCACCGGAGCGCCGCCGCAGGAGGGACACACGCCATCGCCAACCGGGACAAGCTTTTTGGCATCGAGCTTTGAGGCCAGGCGCGCGAAGTACACCTGCAGCGCCGCTGCCACAAAGACATGGTCGGCGAATTCCTCGACGGGAATCTCGTTGGCGAGCACAGCCCGGGCCATAGTGACCCGCGCTTCAGCGTTCGCTTTGGTGACGCGGACCAGCGCGGATTTGGCCGTGTCCGGCATTTCGATGCTGGATGCCGACTGAAGCAAGCGATCGAGTGTTACATCGAATGCCGCGTCAGCCGTAAAGCGGCCGCGATCAAGTGGCGGCATCCCATGCACCCGGGCGCGCTCGCGGTCATCGTCGGTTGGAAGATCAACCTCTGGCAGGCCATCCTGCAGTTGGTGCTGACAAAACGAAATATCTGACAAAAGCTTGAGAAAGGGAGCCAGTTCGTGCTGTACGGATAGCTCCAGAAAACGCTCTGCCCTGGTCTGGAACAGCACGGCTGCATCCGGGAGACGGACAAACGGCGGCTCGGCAATCTCACCGATCGGCACCGGATCGTGCTGGAACGCTCCAACCTTACTCATCAAAGAACCTCACGAACCCTCCGGGCCACGTGCAGCTTGAAGAACTCCGCTTACCCAAACGGATGCACGATCAACGGCGATTTTGCTTGCCTCCGACCAGTTCACGGAGCCACTTCCTGTGATGACGCCACGCCCATCCGCCAGTCACGCGGCCTCGCGTCATCGCACTGATCGTACCGCGCACCCAGATCGCCGCATAGACGTGCACGATCCAGACGCAGATGATAGTCACCGCGGCGACGGCGTGGACGAGAACCGCGATGCGCTTCTGGTCGATCGTCGAATACGCAGCGAAGTACTGGTCCCAGATCACAAAACCGCTCGCGATCAGAATGATGATGAGAAACGACATCCCCCAGAACACCGTTTTTTGACCGGCATTGTACTTGCCGACCTCAGGCAGCTTCTCTTCGTGGCCGGTCAGAACGTCCTTCAGACGTGCAAGCCAGGTTCCGTCCTCGCCCTTCCACAAGTTCGCCCGCCAGAAGCGAATGAACAGGCCGGCGAAACTAAAAAACAGAACAACGCCGATCCATGGATGAATGGCGCGAGTCCACTGCCCTCCGCCGAACAATCCAGTCAGGAAAAACAGGCTCGGATGAAACAATGCGAGCCCAGACAGGGCCAACAGAACAAGGCTCGTTGCTGTGATCCAGTGGTTGATGCGTGCCCCGCCAGTATAGCGATCGACAGTGACGGGCTTTCCCGGATGGACGGCATCACCGCGTTCGACGTCATAGGCGGTCATGACACATCGCTCCCGGTCAATTGCTCAGCCTTCATTTCATCGTCTTCCGAAACCTTGTTCGGGCCGGAGATGAGGTAGTGAAAGAAGCCAACCGCAGCAAAGCCGCCCATCGCGGCGAGGCCCGCATACTTCGTGACACCCTTCCATATTTCAACGATGGGGCTGATCTTTGGATCCTTGGGGAGATTTGAATAGATCTCCGGCTTGTCGGCGTGATGCAGCACGTACATGACATGAGTACCGCCTACGCCCGGCGGATCGTAGAGGCCAGCATTCTTGTATCCGCGCGACTTGAGATCCTTGATGCGGCCTTCAGCGTGCTGCTTCATCTCCTCCTTGGTGCCGAACACGATCGCTTGTGTCGGGCACGCCTTCGCGCAGGCCGGGCCTTGTCCGACGGCGACCCGATCCGAACAAAGCGTGCACTTGTACGCTTTGTGGTCCACCTGGGAGATGCGCGGAATGTTGAAGGGGCATCCCTTGATGCAGTATCCACAACCGATGCATTTATCGTGATCAAAATCAACGATGCCGTTGGAATACTGGACGATCGCGCCAGGAGCCGGACAAGCCTTGAGGCAGCCCGGATCCTCGCAGTGCATGCAGCCATCCTTGCGGATCAGCCATTCGAGATTCTGTGTCTCGGGATTGATCCACTCGCTGAACCGCATGACGGTCAGACTGGCCGGCGTGAGATCGAGCGGATTGTCATAGACGCCCGAATTGATGCCGACTTTTTCGCGCAGATCGTTCCACTCAAGGCACGCGACTTGACACGCCTTGCAACCGATACACTTGGATGTATCGATCAATTTTGCCACAGACGTGAGTTGCCGCTCCGGTGGAGGCACTCTCGATGCCGAACGACGAACCAGATCCTGCTCGCCATATTTGGCGGGCGTCGGTTCGACCAGCGGATTGGGAAGAGGAGGAAACATATGCTTGCCTCCCTATGCAACTGGCCCGGAGATGGGCTCGATATTGACGAGAAACGCCTTGTATTCGGGCGTTTCGATGTTGGCGTCGCCGACAAAGGGCGTGAGCGAATTCGGCCCGAACCCTTTCCTCGCTGCGCCGGTAAAGCCCCAATGCAGAGGAATACCGACGACATGGACCGTCTTGCCGTCGCAGATCAGCGGAGCAATCCGCTTGGTCACGACGGCTTTCGCCTTCACCGATCCGCGCTTGGACCAGACCCGGACCCATCCGCCGAGCTTGATGTTCTTCTCCGCGGCCAACTGCTCCGAAATCTCGACGAAGAATTCTGGTTGCAATGACGCGTTGATCTGGGCGTGCTTGGTCCAGTAATGGAAGTGCTCAGTGAGCCGATAGGAGGTCGCCGCGTATGGAAACTCGCTGGCTTCGCCGAACTGCTCCATATCGCCCTTGAAAACGCGGGCGACCGGATTGCCGCGAATCTTAGGTGCAATGACGTTGGCGATCGGCGATTCGAATGGCTCGTAATGCGTCGGGAACGGTCCGTCGCGCATCATGCCCCGCGTGAACAGACGCGCGGTGCCTTCGGGGTTCATGATGTAGGGCCCCACCACACCCGGCTTGGCGTTGGGTGCGATGTCCGGCACGTCATAGCCGGTCCACTTTGCGCCGTCCCACCACAGTAGCTTGCGGCTAGGATCCCAAGGGTTACCGTTGATGTCCGCCGACGCACGATTGTAAATAATTCGGCGGTTGACAGGCCAAGACCACGCCCACTTCGAGAACGCACCGGTCTCGTCCGGATCGCTGTTGTCGCGGCGGGCCATGTTATTGCCTGCCTCGTTGTAGCAACCGGAATAGATCCAGCAGGCACACGCAGTCTTGCCGTCGTCGCGCAGGGCGGCAAAGCTGACCACCTGCTTGCCTTTCTCCAGCACAACCTTGGTGGGATCGTTCGGATCGACGACCGTTTCCAGCACCGAACCGTTCAACTCCTTCGCCAGTTCATCCGCAGTTGGCTCGTTCGGATCCTTGTAATCCCATGTCAGGTTCAGGATCGGCTCCGGAACCGGACCGCCCTCCTTCTGGTACAGCGCCTTCAGACGCAAATAGATATGCGCCATGATCCACGTGTCGTGCTTGGCCTCGCCCGGCGGCGTACCGGCAGCCCAGTGCCAATGCAATTGCCGCCCCGAATTCGTGAGCGAACCGGTATCTTCGGCAAAGCAAGTGGTCGGAAGCTGAATCACTTCGGTCTGAATGGCCGACGAGTTAACGTCATTATGTTCGCCGTGGTTTTCCCAGAACCGCGCCGTCTCGGTCTGCAACGGATCCATGACGACAAGGAACTTGAGTTTGGAGAGCGCCTCCGTGATTTTCTTGCGGTTCGGGAACGCCAGCAGGGGATTGAATCCCTGACAGAAGTACCCGTTCATCTTGCCCTCGTTCATTAATTCGAAGGCGCGCAAGATGTCGTAGCCCGGAAGATCGAGCTTCGGCAGGTAGTCATAAGCGAAGTTGTTCTCCGGCGTCGCCGCCGGACCCCACATCGACTTCAAGAAGCTGACGAAGAACTTCTTGTAGTTCTGCCAGTAGCTCATCTGATCCGGGCGCAACGGCTTGAAGCCGCGCGTCGACATATACGTTTCGAAGGTCGGCTCTTTTTCCGTCGGGATGGTCAGATAGCCTGGGATCAGGTTCGACATCAGCCCGATATCGGTCAATCCCTGAATGTTGGAGTGACCGCGCAGGGCATTCATGCCGCCGCCGCGCACGCCGATATTGCCCAGAATGAGCTGCAACATCGCCATGGCTCTAATGTTCTGCGAACCCTTCGAGTGCTGGGTCCAGCCGAGCGCATACATCGATGTCATCGTCTTGGTCGGCGACGAGCACTCCGAGATCATCTGCGCTACCTTCAGGAACTTTTCCTTCGGCGTCCCACAGATTCGCTCGACCATTTCCGGCGTGTAGATCGCAATATGCTGCTTCAGCAGGTTCCACACGCAACGCGGGTTCTGCAGCGTATCGTCGGAGACCACGTAGCCATCCGGACCAAGCTCATAATCCCAGCTCGACCGGTTGTAATCGCGCTTGGCCTCGTCATAGCCGGTGAACAGACCGTCTTGATAGCCGAAGCCCTCTTTCACGATATACGGCGCGTTGGTGAATGCCTTGGTGTACTCCCACTGCACCTTGTCGTTATCGATGCAGTATTTGATCACGCCGAGCAGGAATGCGATGTCCGTGCCCTGGCGGATAGGCGCATAAAAATCAGCGACCGACGCCGAGCGAGTAAAGCGTGGATCTACGACAATCAGCTTCGCGCCACGGTTGGCCTTCGCCTCCGTGACCCATTTGAATCCACACGGATGCGCTTCAGCAGCGTTGCCACCCATAATGATCACGAGATCCGTGTTCTTGATATCGGTCCACGAATTCGTCATCGCGCCGCGGCCAAATGTTGGAGCCAGACTGGCTACCGTGGGGCCGTGTCAAACGCGCGCCTGATTATCGAATACCAGCATCCCTGCGCTGCGAACAACCTTGTAGGTCGACCACGCTGTTTCGTTGGTCGTTGCCGAGGCGGCGAGGAACCCGGTGGTCAGCCACCGATTGACCGTAACGCCGTCGCTATTTCTGGCGACGAAGTTCTTGTCTCGATCATCTTTCATCAACCGCGCGATGCGATCGAGCGCCACGTCCCAGGAGACCTGTTCGAACTTGTCCGATCCAGGCTTGCGAAGCATCGGATACTTCAGGCGAGTCTCCGCCTGCACCATGTCGAGCAGCGCAGCACCCTTCGGGCAGAGCGTGCCCCGGTTGGTCGGGTGATCGGCATCACCTTCGACGTGGATGATATCGGCCCGTTCACCCTTCGCAAGGCTGCCCTTGGAGTAGATGATGATGCCGCAACCAACGGCGCAGTAAGTGCAGGTGTTGCGGGTTTCCGTAACGCCGGTCAGCTTGAAAGGACGGATCGACGCCGCAAGGGCCGCTTCGATCCCGCCGAACCCGAGAGCTCCGAGTGTGGTGCCCGCAAGCCCCCCACCGGCGCTTTTCATAAATTGACGTCGCGAGAGTTCCATGTTCATGGCTGGTTCTCCTTCGAGATCACGGCCCCTCCGGGGGACACCATGTCGGACGCGCCATATGCGCGCTGAAAGTAGAATCCATCTAAGTGTCGGTAACGTAATGTTCAGAGATAGTTAAAGTCAACGTATACAAATGTCGCGCATGCAAGAATGTCTGCGGCACCGCAACATTCAAACCGATCCGGAAGCAAGTAACGGATGGCGTCGGAGCTGGTATTCGCTGCAATGCGGCAATCGCCTGACTTCATCAGCTGCGCTGAATCGCCTCTGCGAACACATCGAATTGCGTTGACGCCAGCGCGCGTTGATCCCCAGAATAGCGTGTGACCTATCCATTGGCTCCCGAGTTTCGGGGCACGCAATTTGGAGACATAGGGCTCGCGTTTAGAATCACGATTCTGGCGATATTTGTTTTGTTGGTATTCTCGTCGGGCTCGCGCGCGACTGAATTGAAGCGCATCGACGAACCCACAAAACCTGATTTTTCCTTGCAGGATTTGGATGGGAGGACTGTTCCTCTCATGGCCTTTAAAGGCCGCACGGTCCTCGTCCATTTCTTTGCGACGTGGTGCGAGCCATGCCGCGAAGAATTGCCCGCGCTGAACCGCTTTCTCAACCGTTCAGCATCCCACGCGTCGGTCGTCGCGATATCCGTCGCCGACGTCGATCAACGGGTCAACCGCTTCCTCAAGCAGACGCCGGTCAATTTTCCTGTGTTGCTTGACCGCGACCGGGCCGTGGCGAAGTCCTGGAAAGTCACCGCGCTCCCCACGACCTATGTCCTCGACGCAAACATGAAGCCCAAGCTCGTGGTCGAAGCCGATTTCCAATGGGATACAATCGACATTGAGCCCGCAACCGGAAAAGCTCATCAAGAACAAAATCGAGGGGATCGAAACCACCTTCGATTATTCACATCCGGAAAAAAGGGGAAGCGATCATGACCTTTAATCGACGCGATCTCTTGAAAGCGGGCGCCGCGGTATCCTTAGCGGCCGGGTTTCCACGATACGGGATGGCTCAGGGAGCATTCGCTCCGCAGCCAGGCGTGTGGCGCGAATTCCAGATCGTCACCCGATTGGAAATTGCGAACGCCAAGGGCAAGACCCAAGCCTGGATCCCGGTCCCGTCCGTCAACGAAAATGAATGGTTCAAATCCTCCCCGAGCCAATGGACAACCAATGGCAAGGCCGGGCTCAAGCGTGATCCGAAATACGCCGCCGGCATGATCCATGCAGAATGGGGCGATGACCAGGCCGCCCCTTTGATCGAAATCACCAGCAATATAAGGGTCCGGGATCGGGCGATCGATCTGTCAAAATCCGGAAATCCGGTACCGCTGACGGTAATCGAGCGAAAGCTCTATCTAGGCGCGACCGAACTGATACCGACCGGCGGGATCGTCAAGGAGACCGCGGACGAGATAGTAAAAGGTGCCGGGACCGATGTTGCGAAAGCCCGCGCGATTTACGAATGGGTCGTCGAGAATACATTCCGGGACGCCAAGGTACGCGGTTGCGGCATCGGCGACATCGCGTCGATGCTCAAGAGCGGAAATCTTGGCGGCAAATGCGCGGACATCAACGCGCTCTACGTGGGTCTCGCGCGTGCGGTGGGCCTTCCCGCCCGTGATGTCTACGGCCTGCGCGTTGCTCCGTCGAAATTCGGTTACAAGAGTCTCGGCGCCGGATCTACAGTGATCTCCAAGGCGCAGCACTGCCGTTCGGAAGTCTATCTGGCCGAATTCGGCTGGGTGCCGGTCGATCCCGCCGATGTACGCAAGGTCGCGCTTGAGGAGCCGCCCACCAATCTCAACATCGGCGACCCCAAGGTCGTTGCGGCACGCAAGGCGCTGTTTGGATCGTGGGAGACAAACTGGCTGGCGTACAACTTCGCTCATGATGTTGCCTTGCCGGGAACAAATGGTCCGAAGCTCGGGTTCCTGATGTATCCGCAGGCCGAAACCGCAGGCATGCGCCTTGATTGCCTCGAGCCGGACGCCTTCAAATATACGATCACGTCTAAAGAACTGACTGCGACGTGACGCGAAATCACCAACATAACCAGCAGGTGCCGCGCTTACGGCGCCCGCCTTATTTCCTTGGCAAACCACCCAATCGTGGAACCTTTAGTCCCAGCCAAATGTTTTTCATCAAATCCCGCACTGGAGGCGATGATGAAAAACCTCGATCTGATTCCACTGATCGCCGCCACCATGATGGTGTCGGCAACGTATTCATTTGCTCAGAACAGCAACCCATCGGCCGGCACGGTCGAACAACCTGCTGCGGCTCCGCATTCCAGCGGAATGGGCACCGGGCCGGAAGGCAAGGGCTCAACGGCCTGGACCGGCGGCGCCCGCGACCAGAACTCCCAAACGACCGGTCAAAGCACCAGTGCACGAGATGCAGAAGCGGCAAAGGATCAGCCTTCGATGGCGACCGGCGAGGATCTGAAAGGGCCGCCGAAGAAATTTCCACCCAATCAAACGCCGGAATAGCCGTCGGGGACAAATTTTCGCGGCCTGATGTCGAAATTGCAGCATCGAGACTAGCAGGAGTGGCCAACGCCAGAACCACGGCGTCACCTTCTCGCGTCCGGCAATGTCAACAGTGCGTGAGTTGAGCACATGAACATCCAGGATTTACGCCTCACCAGTCTCGCCCATGGCGGCGGCTGCGGCTGCAAACTTGCTCCGTCCGTTCTGCAACAGTTGCTCGCTCGTCAGCCGGCGGCTCAGCCTTTCGCACAGCTACTGGTCGGCACCGAAACCGGCGACGATGCGGCCGTGTGGCGACTTGACGACGGGACCTGCGTGGTTGCAACCACCGACTTCTTCATGCCGATGGTAGACGACCCATATGAGTTTGGGCGGATCGCCGCGACAAACGCAATTTCCGATGTTTACGCGATGGGCGGAACGCCGATCATGGCGCTAGCGATACTGGGAATTCCCATCGATAAATTGCCAGCCGAGATGGCGGCGAAGATTCTTGCCGGCGGGGCGGCTGTCTGCGCCACGGCTGGAATTCCTGTTGCGGGAGGACATTCGATCGACTCTCCCGAACCGATCTATGGTCTTGCGGTCATAGGCATCTGCAAGGAAAAAGACATACGCCGTAATGCCGATGCACGGACAGGGGACGCCATCATTCTGACCAAGCCGCTGGGCGTGGGAATCTACGCGGCAGCCTTCAAGAAGGGAGCGTTATCGGACGGTGCGTATGCCGACATGATTGCATCGATGACCCTGCTCAATCGCGTCGGGGCAAAGCTCGCAAAAGATGCGGCGGTCCATGCAATGACGGATGTGACGGGATTTGGTTTGTTTGGACACGCGATGGAAATGGCACGCGGATCGGATGCTGTCATTGTCTTGAAGGCGTCGAGCGTTCCGCTGCTACCGGAGGCTTCGCAACTGGCCCGGCAAGGCTTCTTCACGGGAGCATCCATCCGCAACTGGACCAGCTATGGAGACAGCGTCGCGCTCGGCCCGGATTTTCCGGAGTGGCAGCGACATCTCTTTACCGACCCGCAAACGTCAGGCGGACTGCTGATTTCTTGCGACGCGACCCACGCAGAAGCGATCGCTCGACAGCTTATCGATGAGGGTTACCCGTCCGCGCGCATCATCGGCCGCGTTGATCGGGGCCTGCCCGCAGTCAAAATGGAGGGTTAATCCGGTTGGTTAGCCGAAGGCTTTTTACAATCCTGTTTTCTTTGATGATCTAAATTCTTGGGCCGAACCTTGCTATTGCTGAACATGATTTTTCAAAAAACACCCAGCGGCTGAACACGACGGTTATTGATACGGCAAACCGGCTAGCCGATATGGTGGAGGACACACTAGCGTATGTGCATTATAGCCTGACGTGGAAGCGTCATCCGCCAATTGTCTGCCATTCCGACATCAGCTCGGAGAACGTGGCGAAAAACTCAGAAATGCGATCATCATCTCTGTCGCGTGCTTGCGCCGCTGCGCCTTCCAGTGCGTTGACGCCAGATTGGTCCCGAACAGATGCGACAATGTCGGCGCGTTGGAAATGTGAAAATAACTGAGCGCAACCATGCTGACGTAAAGCTGCAGGGGATCTATGCCCTGCCGGAACACGCCCTCCGCTTCGCCGCGTGACAGCGCTTCCTTGATGGCCAGCAGCAGCGGCGAGGACAACGTGGAGACGCGTTTCGACCGCGTAAGATACTTGGCTTCCAGAAGATTTTCACTCGCGAGAATACGAATGAAGAGCGGGTTCGATGCAAAGTGACTGTAGGTGAATTCAAACAGTTTCGTCATCGCTTCCAGCGGCGCCATGTTCCTCAGTTTCAAGCGCTGTTCCTGCAGGCGGATATCGTTGAAGACAGCTTCCAGCACGCTGATGTAGAGGGCGTCCTTGCTGCCGAAATAATGATAGAGCATGCGCATATTGGCATCGGCACCGCGGGCAATGGCGTCGATGCGCGCGCCGGCATAGCCGTTCTGGGCAAATTCAGCGATCGCGGATTGCAAGATGCGCTCCGCCGTCGCCGCAGCATCGCGGGGCCGCGGCGGCGACTTTGCCTTTTTGGCCATGGGTGAACGAGCCGGCTTCGACCGAGCGGCAACGGCTGGCTTTGCGGCCTTCGATGGGAGGACTGACTTTAGCATCCGTAGCTTCTTCCCGTGGACGATCATGCTGCCTTGTGGCTGCACTTGGCTTCAAGCGCTGCCAGCACCTTGTCAGGCGACAGCGGCAGCGAAGTAATGCGGACGCCGACGGCATCCTCTACCGCATTTGCAATGGCGCTGCCTACGCCGAGAATACCGGCCTCGCCCACCCCTTTTGCGCCCAGCGGCCCACGCGCGAGACCCTGTTCCAAGACGACCGATTCGAACACCGCAGGAACGTCGGACATGACAGGCACGCGGTATTGCTGCGGCGTCGCTGTCACGAGACGGGCGCCGTCAAAAACAAGCTGCTCGAACAGCGCCTGGCTGAGCCCCTGGATCGAGGCGCCTTCGATCTGGCCGCGCACGGCTTCGGGCACGAGAGCCCTTCCGGCGTCCGCCATCGACACCAGCTTGAGCACCGTGATCTTGCCGGTTTGCGTATCGACCTCGACCTCGGCACTGACCCAGTTCGGCATCCAGTAAACAATTGGGGCGTTGAGCGCCGCATTGGAATCCGCCTCGATCTTGAATTCGCCGTCACCCGCGAACTCGGCACCCATGCCGCCATAGTAGCCGCGCACCAGAGACACCAGCGGCGTTGCCGTATTGCCACGGCGAATGTGGCCGTCCACGAAGTCGAGGTCTGTTTTGGCGCAGCCAAGCTGGTCCGCAGCGAATGTCAGGATCCGGTCGAGCACCGCCACGGCCGCCCGGCGGATCGCCTCGCCCGTGACGGCGGTCGCAGAGCTGGCATGCGTCCCCTGGTCGAACGCGGTCTGGTCGGTGTCGATCGCCGCCCGCGCGATGCGTTCCGGATCGAGTTTGAGCACGCCGGCGACGATGCGACGGAAGGCTTCCGTGGCGCCCTGCCCCATGTCGACCGTGGCGCAATTGATGATGGCGCTACCATCTGCCGTCACCTTGACCCGGGCCTGCGCGAAACGACCTTGCCCGCCGCCGTCCTTGAAGCCGATGGCCAATCCTTTACCGCGTGCGAGATGGGGCTTGTTAGAGCTGCTTCGCACACCCCATTCGATTTTTTCAGCAACGAGGTCAAGTCCGGCCACAAGATCGGAATCGATCACGCTGTCGCCGGCGCGATAGGGCTCGCCCGGCAGCAGCAAATTGCGTCGCCGGATGTCCAGACGGTCGATGCCGAGCCGGCGTGCTATCATGTCGACCTGGCTCTCCGAGGCCCAAGAGGCCTGGGTGCCGCCAAAGCCGCGAAAGGAGCCGGCCGGCACGGTGTTGGTGCGGACAGCGATGGCCTTGCTATCAAGCGCCAGCCAGCGATAGGGGCCGCCGATGCGATAGCCGACTTTGTCGGCGACCAGCGGACTCGCATCCGCATAGGCGCCGCCGTCCAGCACAATATTGGAGCGGCGCGCCTGGAAATCGCCGTCCTTGGACACCGCGGTTTCAAGCCGCAGCGTCGCCGCATGCTGCGATAGGGATGAAATGCTCTCATCCATCGTCAGCGTCAGACGCGCCGCTTTGTTTATTCTTAGCGCCAACAGAACGACCAGAGGCTCGATCTTGCAATAGCTTTTGGCGCCGAAGCCGCCGCCGATTGGCAGTGTGCGGACACGGACCGCATGTTCGGGAAGGCCGCAAATCTCGGCGATCTCCTGACGCAGCAGGAACGGGTCCTGGTTGCACGACCACACTTCGACGCCGTCGCCCAATGGGCGGGCCATAGTCACCGATGGCTCAAGATGGATATGCGCCATGCGGGAGAACGCGAACTCGTCAGTGAAAATGTGGTCGGCCGCAGCAAAGGCAGCGTCGACGTCTCCGATGCAGTGGTGAAATTCGTAGAGTACGTTCGGCGCATGCTCCATGGCCGTGGCGACGCTGATGCCATGCGCGGGAATGGCGCCAAGGCTAGGATCGTCAAACAACAAGGGGGCGCCGGGTGCCATCGCCTCCGCAGGCGTCGCGACCGCCGGCAGCACGTCATATGTCACAACAATGCAAGACAGCGCCTGAATGGCGGTGACGGCGTCCACCGCTGCTACTGCCGCCACAGGCTCCCCTATATGGCGCACTCGTTCGACGGCGAGCAAAGACTGATCTTTGATCCAAAGTCCATAAGTATGGGTGGGAAGCTTGAGCAGGTCGTCTCCGGTCACGATGGCCAGCACACCCGGTAACGCCAGCGCCTGCGTCACGTCTATCGCTGCAATGCGCGCATGCGGATGCGGGCTGCGCAGTATCTTGATTTCCGCGGTGTTGGGAAAATGTGTATCGACGAGAAAGAATGGCTGGCCGGTGACTTTCGCGGTTTCTTCCGGACGCCAGCGTCGTCCCTCGTTGGAGGTCTTGCTGCGCATCGCGACCGCTTTGACAACAGCTTCCTCGATCACCTGATAGCCGGCGCAGCGGCAGACATTGGCGCTCATCCAGCTGCGGATTTGATCGCGGCTGGGATCCGGATGGCGTGCGAGAAGAGCCTCTGCCAGCAGAATCATCCCCGGCGTGCACATGCCGCATTGGAACGCGTGGGATTCGACGAACGCCTGCTGCAGTGTACCGGACGGAAAACCGGCGGGACTCAAGCCTTGCACGGTTGTCACCTCACGGTCCTCGATCGTATCGACGAACGTGCTGCAAGACGTAAACGGCCGACCATCGACCAGGACGGTACAGGCGCCGCAAACGCCGTGGTCACATGCAACCCGAACGCCGGAACGCCCGCAGCTTTGCGACAGCGCTTCGGACAGCACGCGCGGCGACCCCGCGGCGAGCGTCACCGGCTCGCCGTCGAGGGTGAACGACAAGGTCTGCTGCGTTGAACTCACTGCGCGACCTCCCGGATCAACCGGGACAACAGGATCGGCGCAACAGTCTCGCGATAGCCGGAAAGACCGAACCAGGGGACTGTCGGTTCCGGCATTTGTCCGATGGCCTGAAGTGCCATGCCCTCGGCCACAGCATGAAAATCGGACAGCGACAGGCTAGCCACAGGCA
Source organism: Nitrobacteraceae bacterium AZCC 2146 (assembly GCA_036924855.1). NCBI lineage: Bacteria > Pseudomonadati > Pseudomonadota > Alphaproteobacteria > Hyphomicrobiales > Nitrobacteraceae > Nitrobacteraceae bacterium AZCC 2146. Next base: position 7,617,211 of record JBAGRP010000001.1, on the reverse strand, counting down.
GATCGCTACAAAACGGCCATCGGTGGCAACCGCCCACCGCGACGCAGGCGCGATCGACCAGACCTTCGGTATGGTCGATGCTTAGCGCTACCGACAGCATCGGGCGCAGGCTGCGATCGTACACAAGACGCCGGGTCGTTCCAGCTGTGGGCAACGGGACGCGCACTGTTCCGACCAATCCCCTGGACAGGACAAACGCATCAGACGCAGCACCGAATTCCTTCACATCGATCGATCCGTCGGGAAGCTCGTTCGTCGAGTACGAAAGGGATGCATCGAGGGCCGATAGCAGGATGGCGCCTTCATAGCCCGGCATCAAAGCCAGGAGGTTGCCAGCGACCGTGCCCTGCATGCGGATTCGGATATTGGCGATCTGACCCCAGCACTGCGCGAGATCCGGAAGACGCGCGCGTACGAGCGCGTTGTTGGCCAAAGCGTCATGGGAAGTGCCGGCACCGATATCGATCGCATCCTGTTCCGAAGACAACCGAACCGCATCAAACTTGTCGATACCCGCGAGCATCACCAGGCTTCGTGGCACAAATCCCTCTTTCATGCGATTGACGATGTCGAGACCGCCCGCCATGGCAACCGCGTCCGGTTCGCCGTCGAGCATGTTTCGGGCCTCGATCAGACTGCGAGGGCGCATAATTGAGAAATCGGGGATTCTGCTGCGAGATCGGTGAATGACGAGATGTGACATGGAATTCCGATGAAACCGTGACTCTGTTTGCAGGCCCGGCACCGGACTTGCAAAGGCATTTTCGTCTCCCCTTGCAAAGGGCCTGCCAACACAACGAGGCTTCAACAGAATGACCGACAGACTTGGCTATCGTCTCAAAATCGGACTCGTAATTCCGTCGACCAATACCACCGTACAACCCGAGACGGACGGGATGAGACCGAAGGGCGTCACGAACCATATCGGGCGCATCCACATTCCGGACCTGCCGCTCGGCAACGACATGGAATTCGAAGCGATGGTAGAAGCGATCGGCCCCGATCTCTATCCGTGCATCGATCGCGTGATGACGTGCAAGCCGGCACATCTCGTGATGGCAATGTCGATCCCGACTTTCTGGGGCGGCAAGGCCGGGAGCGAGCAACTGCTCGCCCGCCTGGAAGCGCGTGCGCAAGTGCCCGTCACGATGGGCTCGGCGGCCTGTATCGCAGCGCTGAAGTGTTTTCCTGCGGTCAGAAAAATCGGCTTGCTGACACCGTACCAGCCGGTTGGCGACGCGAATGTAGCCCGCTACTTCAGCGACCACGGCTACGAAGTCGCTTCCGTTCATAGCTTGAAGCGCCCGAGCGAAGTGCAGATTGCGCACGCGACCGAAACCGATATCATCAACGGGTTCAAGACACTCACGAATGCCGGCGTGGATGCGATCGTTCAGGCGGGAACAGATCTCGCCGCGATCGATCTTGCCGCCGAAGCCGAACGCTGGCTCGGCATCCCCGTGATTGCCATCAACGCCGCCACCTATTGGTGGGCGCTTCGTCGCAGCGGCATCGAGGACCGCATGAGTAACTGCGGCTCGTTGCTTGCGGAGCACTAGTCGTCCGCAACCATCGCCTTGCACAATGTTCGGCCAGACTTCCTCGAATCCGCGCATCTTGTAAGCAAAACGGGACTTCGGGAACCCCATCCGCAGACGTCGGAGCCTGCAGCACCGATCAATGAAAATCGAAAACGCCAACAATCCAAGAGATTTACAGAAATGACATCAATCCCTAACGCAGCAAAGCCGTGGTGGTCAATAAGTAAGCATCTTATGCGTACATGTGGTCTTGATAATCCCGCTAACGCAGATCATTCACCTCAGCCAGGATCGACGTCATGAGCGGCGCGGCTGACGGACGACTGCTTGCCCTTGGACTCGAATTGCCGCCGGTACCGCCGCCGCGCGGCGCCTTCAAACCGTTTTCGCGATCCGGCTCGCTAGTGTTTCTGGCGGGTCAGATATGCGAATGGAACGGCGAGGTCCGCTTCGCCGGCCAGATCGGCGAAGTGCACGATCTGGCCGCTGGTCAGAAGGCCGCCGAGCTTTGCGCGCTGAACCTGCTGGCAGCGCTGAGGCTGGCGCTCGATGGCGATCTCGATCGGGTGGTCTGCTGTCACCGTCTCGGCGGTTTCGTCTATGCACGGCCTGGCTATCCGGACGTTCCAAAGATCGTGAACGGCGCGTCAGACCTGATGTTTGCCGTCTTCGGCGAACGCGGCCGCCATGCCCGCACCGCGGTCGGCGTCGCCACGCTGCCAGCCGGGGCAAGTGTTGAGGTCGATGGAATCTTTGAGGTGTCCTGACGCGGAAATGGCCGCCTGCCCTAACTGGCACGTTTCTCGCTAGAGATCGTGCAGTTGCAAGTAAGCATCTTATGCATTGAAAAGATGCAACTGACAGAAAGAAGATCAGCCATGACCGACGATACGCGCCGTCCTGCCTCTTTCTCACAAACCGGTTTAACCCGCCGCTCGGCCCTCAAGGCCGCAGCCGGCTTCGCCGTGGCAAATACAGCCACCCGCTTCGCGACCCCCGCACTTGCGCAAGCCGCCAGGCCCATCAAGCTGACACTGCCCTGGCTGGCGAACGGATCCACGCTGTTCGCCTATGTCGCCAAAAACCAGGGCTTCTTCAAAAAGCGCGGCATCGATATCACGATCAGCCGCGGCTTTGGTTCAGTCGCCGCCGCCCAGGCTGTCGGCGCCGGCGAATTCGACTTTGGATTTATTTTCGCAGGCGGCACGATCCTCGGTGCGGCACGGGGCCTGCCGCTCGTGGCGATGTCGACGCTGGGTTATGACGCCACCATGGGCATTGCCCTGCGCGGCGACAGCCCGATCAAGACGCCAAAGGATCTGCAGGGCAAGAAGATCGGCACCGTGCCGACCTCGGCCGAGTCGCCGTACTGGCCGGCCTTTGCCCGCAAGGCAGGCATCGATACATCGGGCATCACGATGGTCCAGATGGACAACCGCGTGCTGGAGCAGAGCCTCGTCAACAAGCAGGTCGATGCCATCACCGCGATTGGCACCTCGAGCATTCCAGTGATCATGGCGATGAAGGAGCCGTGCCGCTTCATGTTGTGGAGCACGGCCGGAATCACACTCTATGCCGGCCAAGTCGTGACGCGGCAGGACGTCTTCGCCAAGGACAAGGAACTGTGCCGCGCCGTCACCGACGCGCTGTCGGAAGGGCTGGCTTACGCGCTGAAAGATCCGGAGGCCGGCGTCGATATCTTCCTCAAGGAAATCCCGGAAATAGCCATCACCGCCGGCGGCAAGGAAAACGCTCGGATCTCGCAGGGCCTGATGCACTACACCGTGATTTCCAAGGAGGCCGAGGCTCAGTCGATTGGCTACACCGACATGACCAAGGCCGGAGAGATGATCGACATGGTCATGGAATTTGGCGCTCCCAAGGATGCCAAGAAGCCTGTCGTCAGCGAACTGTTCACCAATGAGCTGGTGGGATCGACCAAGCTTTCCGCCGCGGAATGGGCGCAAGTGAAGAAGAACGTCGCCGAATACGCCGCGATCCTCGGCTGACGGCATGCTGGCCGAAACCGAAGTTTTCAAGGCGATTACCGCGTCGCGGGTTCGCAAGATCTATGACACGCCCTCCGGCGCGGTGGAGGCCGTGGCGGAAGCGGATTTCGAGATCGCGCGCGGTGACTTTGTCGCGATCCTCGGCCCGTCTGGGTGCGGCAAGAGTACACTGATGCTGATGATCGCGGGCCTCGAGCCCGCGACATCCGGCACCATCACGCTGGATGGCCTGACGGTGTCAGGACCGCAGATCGATACCGGCATGATGTTCCAGGACCCGACCCTTCTCCCTTGGCGTAGTGTGCTCGACAATGTGCTGTTTCCCATCGACATGCGCGGCGCCGTCTCGCCGGAAAGCCGCATTCGAGCGGAGAGCCTGCTGCGGATGGTCGATCTATGGGCGTTTCGCGACAAGCGCCCGCGCGAGTTGTCCGGTGGAATGCGGCAGCGCGTCGCACTGGCGCGCGCGCTGGTCAACGATCCGCGTATCCTGTTGATGGACGAGCCGTTTAGCGCGCTGGACGCCATTACCCGCGACGAGATGGGCCTTGCGCTCGCCCGGATCTGGGACACAACACAAAAGACCGCCATCTTCATCACCCATTCGATCCGCGAAGCCATTTTTCTGTCGGATCGGATCCTTGTCATGGGGCGTCGCCCCTCCACCATCATAGAAGATGTCAGGGTGCCGTTCGAACGCCCGCGCGATCCGTCGATCGAGGCCGATCCACGTTTCAACGAATTGTACCTGCATTTGAAGGCGTCCATTCATCGATCGACATCGGGGGTACAGTGAGTCAGATCGAGAACGAATCCAGGATAGTCCCGACGGGCGTGGACAATGTGCTCACACGTGATCTCTCCGCTTCTAAATTGCCATCCCGGTTTAGAACGCTTCGCGGACAGGCCCGCTTGATTGTGCTGCCCGTCGTTACCGCGCTGATGGTGCTCGGTTGCTGGGAGGCCGTGGTCCGGGTCAAGAACATCTCGAACGCCCTGCTACCGGCGCCATCTGCGGTTGCTGTGCGGCTCATGGAAACCCTGCCATTTCTGCTTCGTCAGGCAGTTCCGACGACGCTCGAGACCATTGCGAGTTTTCTGATTTCCCTCGTTCTGGGCATCGGCCTTGCCGTCCTGATATGCAAGTCCCGTCTGGTTCGCGATGCGCTCTATCCGAACATCGTTCTTTTCCAGCTGATCCCAAAGATCGCACTGGCACCACTCTTCATCGTTTGGCTTGGTATCGGCAGCACTTCGCGAGTCACATTTGGGGTCTTTATCTCGTTCTTCCCGGTGGTGGTCGCGACGCTGACCGGCCTGACCTCAGTTGACAGAGATCTGCTGAGGTTATGCAAGGCCGTCGGCGCCCACGACGCGAAAGTATATGCGAAAGTCCGCTTTCCGGCCGCGGTGCCGCATCTGTTTTCCGGACTCAAGATTGCCATCACCTTCGCGATGATTGGGGTCATCGTCGGAGAATTCATCACGGCGCAGGCTGGGCTCGGCTATATGATCCTGTTTGCCGCTTCGCAAGCCGAGATGACGCTGATCTTCGCCTCGATAGTGGTTCTCTGCGTGATCGGTCTCGTTCTTTATGGACTGGTGGTGATGGCCGAGACATTGGCGCTCAAAAAGTACGGAGCCTGAACCGATGACAATTTCTCGTCCCCCCCCCCCCCGCAGTGGTCGTCTCACGCGCGCCAGATAGCATTACCATCGATGCCGAACCTGAGAGCCTGATCATCGGACTTTCAACAACAGCTTTGGTGGTGGTCGATATGCAAAATGCCTATCTATCGAAAGGAGGTTACCTGGACCGCGTGGGATTTGACGTCACGACAAGCCCGCCCGTCATTGAAAAGGCCGCCGCGGTTCTGGCAGCAGCGCGCACCGCCGGACTCTTTATCGTCCACCTGCAGAATGGGTTCGATGAACTGCAGACCGAGGCCGGCGGCCCGACAGCGCCGGTCTGGCATAAGTCAAACGCTCTGAAGTATATGCGCGCGAATCCCGGGGAACGTGGCAAGCTCATCACTCACGGCACTTGGGATCACGACTTTGTCGAACCGATGCGGCCAGTTGCAGGCGAAGCGGTGGTTCTCAAGGCGCGCTACAGCGGCTTTGCGGGGACCCACCTGGAACAGTTGCTTCGAGCGCGAGGCATCACGACTATCCTTCTGGTGGGGGTGAATACCAATGTCTGTGTCGAAGCAACCTTACGCGATGCCTATCATCGCGAGTTCTTTGCCCTGATGATCCCGGATTCGACGCTACAGGCCGGGCCGGATTTCATATTTGAAGCGACAGTGTTCAATGTCACACGCTTTTTCGGCTGGGCTGCGTCCAGCGACAGGGTGATCGATGCTTTTTCACGCGCGCCAAGACAGCCATCCGCTTAAGTATGAAGGTGCCGAAATTTCTCGAACTGTCCGACCACCAGCATATGACGCTTGGAAAAGGAGACGCTGGTCTTTCTGCAACCTCGAAGTGACGATTGCCCATATAATCGTCGCGCAAGTCCTAAACATTGGGCGTGCTATTTCTGCCAGCAGTGCGATGATTTTCCGTCACGCGTCCCGAACCAGTCGGTAAATCCTCGTACAGTAAAAGGAATTTGCGTCATGCGATGGACTACAATCCCCGTTTTCGCGGCCGCATTGACCTGCGGCGCGGCTATTGCTTATGCCGCCGGTTTTACCCTCCCTGCGCCGCCAAAAATCGCCTTCCTGTATTTTGCCGACAAGACTGACGGTGGCTGGACCCAAGCCTTTGACGAGGCACGTCCGAAGATCGAAAAGTCGCTTGATATGCAGATTCCCTTCGTCGAAAACGTTCCTGAAGTGGCGGGCCAGATCACACCGGCGGCCGAGCGATTCATCCAGCGTGGCTATAACGTTATAATCGGCACCGCCTTCGGCTATTCCGACACATTCAAGGAACTTTCTCAGAAATACCCGAAAGTGGCTTTTCTCAATGCCTCGGGCACCACTAACGGATCCAACCTCGAATCGTTCTACGGCCGCACCTATGAGAGCCAGTATCTCTGTGGAATGATTGCCGGCGCGATGTCGAAGACCGGCAAGCTCGGCTTTGTAGCAGCGCATCCGATCGGCCCGGTGAACTGGACCATCAACGCCTACGAGATGGGCGCGCTGAAAATGAATCCGAAAGCGACAGTGACCGTGATCTTTACCGGCGCCTGGAACGATCCGGTCAAAGAACGCGCCGCGGCATCGGCGATGGCCGATCAGGGCATCGACGTCATCGGCCAGCACGTCGATACGCCGACGCCACAGATTGTCGCGCAAGAACGCGGGATCTACGGCACCGGGCATCATCGCGATCTGCGTGAATTCGCGCCGAAGGCGACGTTGTGTTCGTCGGTCTGGACATGGGATCACTTCCTGTCACCGGAGCTGAAGAAAGTCGCGGCCGGAAACTGGGAGCCCAGCCCCTATGGTGCCTTCCCCGGCATCAAGGATGGCGGCACCGATATCGCCTGCTGCAATACCGTCGTTCCCAAGGACGTCATGGACAAGGTGATGGCCGAGCGCGATGCCATCATCGCCGGCAAGCAGATCTTCACCGGGCCGATCAAGGACACAGCGAATGTCGAACGCCTCGCCGCCGGGAAATCGCTCGATGACGGTGGCTTCTGGAAGATGGATTGGTATGTGCCCGGGGTGATTGCCCAGAAGTAACCGCTAGTACAAGTCTATGACACTGGCACTTCAACTCGTCGGCATCCGCAAATCTTTTGACGGAGCGCTGGCTCTCGATGGAGCATCCTTCGAGAGCCAGACCGGCGAAGTCCACGCGCTGCTGGGCGAGAACGGCGCCGGCAAGTCGTCGCTGATGAATGTTGCCGCCGGCCTCTATGCGCCGGACGCCGGCTCCATCATGATCAACGGCGTGCCCACCGCACTCAAGGGGCCTGCCGATGCCCGCCTCCATGGCATCGGCATGGTCCATCAGCATTTCAAACTAGTAAGACCTTTCACCATTGCCGAGAATATTCTGCTGGCTAACCGGCGGCCGCATTTCTCTTCCGGCATTAAAGACATTCGCGCCGCGATCTGGAAACAGGCCGACGAACTTAAGTTCGACATCGATCCAGATCGCCGGGTCGATACATTGACGGTGGCCGAGCAGCAGCAGGTCGAGATCGTCAAGGTGCTGGTTGGCGGGGCCAACATCCTGATCCTCGACGAGCCGACGGCGGTTCTGACCGATACTGAATCTGAAGGTTTGCTTGAGATCGTCCGCCGGCTGGCCCAATCGGGTGCCGCAGTGGTGTTGGTAACGCACAAGCTCCACGAGGTGAAGCGCTACGCCGACGCGGTGACCATCATGCGCGGTGGCAAGACTGTCGCGACACTCGATCCGCGCCAGGCGAGTGCGGAGGAATTGACCGAACTGACGGTGGGACAGACGGTGTCGCTGCCCACCCGCACCAAACATGCGGGTGGACCGACGCGGCTCAATGTCGGCGCCTTAAGTTACGCGCGCGGCGATGGCCGGGTGATGCTGAACAACACCAGCTTCCACATCCGCGCCGGCGAGATCTACGGCATCGCCGGGGTCAGCGGCAACGGCCAGACAGAACTCGCCGAAGCGCTGATCGGTGCGATCGAGCCGGACACTGGCGAAATCTGGCTCGACAGCGCCGGCGATATCACCCGCGCCAGCACTGCGAAGCGGCGCGAGGCCGCGGTGGCGGCGATCCCGGCGGATCGCTACGCCTACGCGCTGGCAAGCAGCCTCTCGATCGCCGACAACTTTGCGATTGCGCATATCCGCTCAGGCCGATACGGCAATGTCGCCTGGGTCAACCGCTCCGCAATGCGCAAGGAAGCCATCGCGGCGATCAGAAAATACGACGTACAGGGCGCCCGCAGCGTAAGCCAGAAAGCCTCGTTGCTGTCCGGGGGTAATGCGCAAAAGCTCGTCATCGCGCGCGAATTCAGCCGTGAGCCCAAGGTGGTGGTCGCGCATAGCCCGAGCCGCGGACTGGACGTGCGGGCCTGCGCGGCAGTGCATCAGCGTCTGGTTGCCGCGCGGGAACGCGGCGCAGCCATCGTGCTGATTAGCGAAGACCTTGACGAGATTCTCAGCCTGTCCGACCGCATCGGCGTCATGACCAAGGGTGTTGTTGTCGCCGAATTCGAGCGGCCGGCTGATCGACAGGCGATCGGGCGTGCTATGGTCGATCATGCATGATCTTCCGGGCCAGGCGACCAGCCAATTGACCGCGCCATCCGTCGCCCCTTCGCGCCACCTTGGCCGTATCACGCTCGACGTTCGCCAGAACCTGCCGCCTTGGAAGCAGGCCGTTTTCGTCGGTGGTTCGCTGATCCTTGGTCTGGCTATATCGGTGGCCATTCTCGCGGCGGTGGGCGTTTCGCCGGTGACGCTCGCCTCGGAACTCGCAAGCGTCCTCACCGCCGATAGCCTGCGCGGTGTACTGGTTCAGGCCGCGCCGCTGGTCCTCGTCGGGCTGAGCGCCAGCTTGGCGTTCCGCATCGGCTTCTGGAATCTCGGCCTCGAAGGCCAGATGATTTTCGGCGGCATTTTCGCAGCCGCAGTCTCGATTTACGACATCGGACCGCCATCGACGCGGTTGCTGATGATGGGATTCGGAGCCGCTCTCGGCGGGGCACTATGGGTGCTGCTGGTGGCGCTTCTGAAAATCCGGTTTCGCGTCAACGAAATCATCGCCACGCTGCTGCTAAATTATGTCGCGATGTATTTCTTGTTTCATCTGCTTTATGGCGCCTGGCAGGATTCCAAAACCGCATTTCCGCAATCGACGCCGTTCCGTCCGTTCGAGCGGCTTGGAGACATCGGATACGGCATCAATGGCGGCTTAATCGTCGCAATCGTGAGCGTGCTACTGGCCGGGTGGTTGATCCATCTCAGCCGGATCGGGTTCTACACCCGCTTCATCAGCGCTAATCCGCGCATGGCTAAAATCGTCGGCGTTCCCGTGCAGACGATGACGGTGTGCATCATCGCCGCTTCCGGCGCCTGCGCAGGGCTTGCCGGCTTCGTCAACGTCGCCAGCCAGGAGGGACGGCTGACTCAGTCGTTTTCCAACGGCTATGTGTTCTCCGGCGTGCTGATCGCGTTCCTGTCACGCAACGATCCGATTGTTGTTGCTGTTGTCGGCTTTCTGATTGCAGTTCTGTTCATCACCGGACAAACGCTGCAGGTATTCTACCAGGTCCCATTTGCGATGGTGCAGATGATCGAGGCCATCATCGTCATCGCCGTGGCTTCATCAGAATTCCTGATCCGTCACCGCGTTCGATGGATTCGCTAGCGCATGATCCCGAAAGGTGGAAGCCGGTTTTCGGACAAGATCATGCGCCAAAACTTATATGAGATATCGGCGTGAACGATTTCCTGATCAATTGGCTGGCAAATGTCCCGGTCACGGCGGTGCCTTACGCGCTGGCCGCGCTCGGCCTGATCGTGTCGGAGCGCTCCGGAGTACTGAATCTTACCGCGGAAGGGCTAATGCTCATCGGCGCGTTGGCCGGCGCGGGAACCTGCCTTACGCTCGGCGGCTATCCGGCAATCGCCTTGCTGGTCGCGATGCTGGCGGCGAGCCTCGTTTCGCTGCTGTTTGCCATTTTGGTGGTGGTGCTGCGCGTCAACCAGGTAATCGCGGGATTATCGGTCGTGTTTTTCTGCCAAGGCCTGACCGGGCTGATCGGCACGCTGGCGAAATGGCAGAACAAGCAAATTGCCGGGCTCGGCAACCTGAAGATCTGGCCACTGTCCGAGATACCGGTCATCGGCCGAATATTCTTCATGCAGGATTCGGTGGTTTACCTCACCGTCCTGATCTTCTTTGCGGTGAACTTCATCCTGTTCAGGACCATGCTGGGCCTGCGGCTTCGCGCCGTCGGCGAGAACCCGGCCGCTTCCGACGCCGCAGGCGTCAGCGTCTCGCTACATCGCATCTTGGCGATTGTCGCAGGTTCTTCCTTGATCGGTCTAGCCGGGGGCTACATTTCCGTCGTCAGCGTTAAACTATGGGTGACCGGTATGGTCGGCGGTCGCGGCTGGATTGCCGTCGCGCTGGTGGTGTTTGCGCGCTGGGCGCCGTGGCCGGCGCTGTGGGGCGCGCTTCTGTTCGGCTGTATCGAGGCGCTGATTCCGCATGTCGCTGCCGCCGGTATTCGCGTGCCGCAATATCTGATGCTGATGACGCCCTATCTTGCCACCATTGCCGTGATGGTCTGGGTCGGTGCCAAGGATCGTCGCGGCAGCCAGGAACCCGGTGCGCTCGGACAACCGCATGTGCGCGAGGAGCGGCGATAGAGGCGCCGTCAATACAGGGAGAGAATAATGCAGATTTATGTCTATGGACAGCCGCGCCAGATCGAGAAAGGGTTCGAGGACTATCTCGATCCGAAGAAGACCGCCGTCGTCTCGATCGACATGCATCGCGGCCATCTCGACACCTCACCGGACTGCCCATGCCCGGCGCCGCGTGCCCGCGACATCGTGGCGCCGATCGACGCATTCCATGACCGCGTCCGCACACTCGGCGTCCCCATCATTCACGTCCGGTCGGTGCTGCGGCGCGGCGGCGTCGATGACATCAATGGCATCAGCTCGGCGTGGCGACGCACATTTCCATTGCATGTCGGCGCGATCCCGAACAGCGACGCCCACGCCATCGAGGGCTCGCCCTGGACTGAATTTGTGACCAGGGTCGGCCCCAACGACCTGATCGTCGAGACCAAGAAACGGCTGTCGGCGTTCTATCCGACCGACCTTGATTTTCTGCTGCGCAACATGCGTGTCGAAACCGTCGTGCTGAACGGTGGTTTCACCGATTGTTGCGTGCTGAACACGGCATTCGATGCCAGCAACCATAACTACCGCGTCATCGTGATGCGCGATCTGGTCCGAGGAACCGACGATAATCTGGAGGCGGCAGCGCTCGCCATGGTGTCGCTACATCTCGGGCTTGTCGCGGACTCCGCCGATCTGCTCGATGAATGGAGCAAGCGGCCCGCGGCGCAGAACGCGGCGTGATGATCGCGGGCTCTGATATCAGTGACCGATCTGCTCCAACGCGCTGCTGATCATGCTCGGCGATAGCGGCACGTGATGGAATTTGATCGCGCCGCAATCGCGGCATGAACGCCATAAGCTTAGGTCGATTGCGCCGGGCTGTAAAAGGCCTCCAGCCCGGGCGCCTCGCCTTCCGCCAGTGAGGGACCATCATGCCGGCTTGCCGGCGCGAACTGGGTCGCGGCCTGAGCTGCTTCATTAAACGCATAGCGCAATGGGTTGCTGGCAGTCGCCACCGCAGCGAGTGGCACGAAGCGATTCGAACCCTTCACCCAGGCAGCTGAATCGCGCGGTTCGACATCGTCAATATTCGCAATCCAGAAGCCGCAAGCACAGACTGGATTGCTTCGTCGCAAGTGCTCCTCGCAATGACGAGGGTCACAACGCTCGCGCATGGTCGCCTACTGCTTCCAGAAACAGCTCGACCAAGCGGTCGGGATCGGAGAGTTGCGGCGCGTGATCGCTATTGAGACCGTACACGGCCTGGCATTGCGCGATCTCCTGCATCTTGCGTTGCAGCGGGAGATGAACCGAACGGTCTTCTCGCGCCTCGATATAGACGCGCGGCACCGTACCATATTTGCTAGCCGAAAGCTGGAGTTTTGATCGCCGTGCACCTTCCGGCTGCGGCGTCAATCGACTGGCCGCTGCCCGTGCCACGGTGCGATCCGACATGTGGTAAAACACATCAACTGCGGATACCGGATCGATCATCGAAGTCGGCCCGGCGGGATCGTAGGTCACGCGCGCGTGGGCGCCACGCATCCAGGATTCGAGATACTTTTCGTAGAATTCCAGCACCGACATCGCGTCGGGCAACATGAAGGCGCAGAGATAGATCGCCAGCGCGATCCGCTCCGGCCGCAATTCGCTGGCCTGCGAGGCGGTGATTCCGCCCATACTGTGGCCGACCATGACGACCGGACCGGAAACGCCATCGATCAGGGCGGCAACCCCGTCGGCATAAAGCGCGAGATTGACTTGCCCGGGTGGTGTGGCGTCGTGGCCATCGCCCGGCAGATCGACGGCGATCGCCTCATGGCCGGCCGCCCGCAGGCGCGGAACGATGGTGTCCCAGGCCCACGCACCCTGCCACGCGCCATGGATCAGAATGAAGGTGTAACGCGTGGATAAGGCGTCGGCCATGGACGGACTCTGGGTTGAAGCAATCGACGTCGATATTCAGACGCACTACTTGTAGGTTCGCTGATACATCGCGCGCATGTGCTGCTCCACCGTGGTCGGCGGGTATTTTGGCTGCTCGCCAGGCGCGAGGCAGGTCGGGATGCATTCCACCTTGTGCGCATAGTTGCCGGTGTAGAAGAACGGCACGGAGTAACGCTCATTTCCTGACTCGTTGACGACGCGGTGAAGCGTCGAGCGATAGCGGTCGTTGGTCCAACGGGCAATCATATCGCCGAGGTTGACCACGAAGGTCCCCGGTAAGGGATCCGCGTGAATCCAGCCGCTGGATTGCTGATCCCACACCTGCAGGCCGCCGATGTCGCCCTGGCGCAGCAGCGTCAGGCCACCGAAATCGGTGTGCGCGCCCGCGCCCTTTTGAGCCGGACTGGTTCGCGCCGATCGCGGCGGGTAGTGCAAAAGCCGCACGGTCGCCATGGCGTCCTCGCAATAGCTTGCGAAGTAGTCTTCCGGCAGATTGAGCGAGAGCGCGATCCCACCCATCATTCGGGCGGACAACTCCAGCATGATATCGAGATAGGACTGCATCACCGGCTTGAAGCGCGGTCGTGCGGCCGGCCATTGATTGGCACCGTGATTGAACATGCCGGCGATCACGCGCGGATCGTCCGCGGCGTGCTCGGGGCCAATGTAATAGCCTTCCTTGAGGTCGGGCGGCGCACCCGGCTCCAGGGTTTGCCCTTGCAGCGGTTCATAGCCACGATTGGCCTTGGAGCGCGACTTGTCGACTTCTGCCTTCCGATCGGGCGGAAGAGCAAAGAAGGCCGCCGCCTCGGAGAACACGTCGGCCACACAGTCTTCCGGAACGCCGTGATTGCTGATGTAGAAAAACCCGCTGGCAAGACAGGCCGCGCGCAGTTGGGCGCCGACAGCTTCGCGGTCGGCCAGTTTACCCGAAGACAGGCCGCCGATATCAATCACCGGCAGGCTGGCTTGAGAAACCCTCGCCGCTTCTAGCAACTCGCCCATGTCCGAATCCTTGTCTTCTCACATCATTGCAGAATAGATGGCTTTGTCGCCTGCAGGAACGAGAGCTGCCAATTCCAACGGCGGGTTTCGGCCTCGCTCACCCCCTACGATAGCCCGCAAGACGCTCCTGTGATGCGCTCAAAGATTCGGCATGCCTTTGAATTTCTGGGCAACCCGCTATCCAAACTCAGCCACCTGTTTGAAATGTTCGGCAATTATCGCATGTGCGCCATTAGCGCATCCGCGCCCTTATCGATCCCGGCCTCTGCCGCGGCCAGCGGTCCCACGCTGGCCTTGATGTTGTATGGGTTCGGATATTGCTTGCTGACGAACGCGCTGAGCAGGCGGGAAGTCGCGGCATCGAATATCTCGACGGCATAGATCACCGAGCCTGTCATCGTTCCCTCCCCGTCGCGAGCGCCTTGCACGCATTATAGACCGCGCCCGTCGGCCTCACGCGCAGTGTGTTTGGCGCGCGCTGATTAGCGAGCGATGTCTTGTCCGCTTGGGAACGGAATCCGTCCGGATGTATCGGACGGATTCGGCGCCAGATGGGACGACGAAGCGACCTCCGCCCGAGTCGCGCTTTGACCATCCGATGCTTTGCATTTCGGCTTGCAGTCTCAGGCGGCAGAGCTTAATAGTACGATGTAGTTTGATTAATGGCCGAGGGCCATTTTCGGGCCACGTTGGATCACAAAATGGGAGATCAGGGGCCATGACCCTCGAAAATTCGATGAATAACCGGAAGACGATTTCTGCTTTGGTCCTGGCCGTCGCCCTCACCGCGGGCGCCGCGCATGCGGCGGATCTTCCGTACCGTAAGGTTGCGCCGGTCTATGCGCCGTCGCTGCAGCCGGCCTTTTCCTGGACCGGCTTTTACGCCGGCGCCAATGTGGGCGGCGGTTTCAGCGGCACCGACGCCTTTAACAGTTATCTGGGAACGAACGGCGGTCGGGCCGACGGGGCGGTTGGCGGCATTCAGCTTGGCTATAACTATCAAGTGTCGCCGCGGTTCGTCGTCGGCATCGAAAACGATTTCATGGCCTCGGGTATCAAGACGAGCCACAATGGCTTGAACGAGGTGAGTATGCCTTTCTACGGGACCGGTCGCGGTCGAGCAGGCTTCACGCTCCTGGACTCACATTTGCTCGTCTACGGAACCGGTGGCATGGCTTTCGGCCAGGTGAAAGACGCAGGGGTCGACAAGCTGCGAATTGGCTGGACCGCAGGCGGCGGCGTTGAATGGGCTTTTCAATCGAATTGGTCCGCCAAGATCGAATATCTCTACACGGATCTCTACAAGGATCTCAAAAAGGATAATTTGCCAGATCGGGACCAGAAATTCCAAACAATCACCGTCGGCGTGAACTATCATTTCTGACCTGTTCAAGCCGGCGTCCACGGCCGATCGCTATTGATCTGCACCGAGCCATGATGAGACCAAGAGCCTGGCTGCGAGCCCGCTCTTGGTCATTGGCGTGTCGTCGTTCGGGGTGGACCTAATTCTGGAAAATTCTGGAAAAGGTGGGCCCGCGCTAGTTTTCGGCAACAGGCGATGTCCGCTTGGACGAACTGCCGCGGCAAAGACGCGTTCCCATACGCCGCCATCGGCCCAGCAGCTGAAGCGTTTGTGGACCGTCTTCCAACGACCGTAGCGCTCCGGCAGGTTCCGCCAATGCGCGCCCGACCGCAGCACTGAGGCCTGACGGCTTGTTGGTAACGAATGAAGCCGCCACCCCTTTCAGCGCCGTTCCGACTAAGCGAAAGGGACGAAGCCGATACGACGCGGCATCATCTCAATTGTGCGATCAGCGCATCCGCGCCCTTGTCGATCCCGGCCTCTGCCGCGGCCAGCGGTCCGACGGTCGCCTTGATGTTGGTCGGAGACGGATATTGCTTGCTGACGAACGCGCTGAGCAGGCGGGAAGTCGCGGCATCGAATATCTCGACGGCGTATATAACCGATCCCGTCATCGATCCTTCGCCATCACGGGCGGCCTGCACTCCGTTGTAGACGAGACCCCCGATGTCGAACCGCGACATGGTGCCGAGCACCGGCGTGGTGATTGCCGCGCCCGTCAGCGTCAGCCTCACACGCAGTGTGTTTGGCGCGCGCTGATTAGCGAGCGTGAAGCGGCTGCTCAGCTTCTCCGCAAACCGCGTCTGCATGTAGCTCGCGAGCGATGTCTTGTCTGCTTCGGACATGTCGCCGAACTGTTGATCTGCTCCCCGGTAGATCACGATCGGTTCGATGATGATCTTGTTGTAGGAGCGCCAGTCCACTGTGGTGGAGTAGCGATACGGAATACGTCCTGATGTGTCGGATGGATTCGGTGCCAGGTAGGACGACGAAGCGACATCCGAATAGGGGACTGGCGCCACGCTTGCGCATCCCGTCAAGGCCGCGCAAAGCGCCAGCACTGCCAGACGCTCCACCCGCGAGAGTGTGTACATCTCAAACTCCAGTTCAGATATTTTGGGAAAACGTTAGTGAGGGTGATCAGACTGATGCGCCGCGAAATCGGAAGCTCTGCAGCGGCTATTTGGCGGCTCTTGTCGCCGTCGGTGGCTTCGCCTGGG
Source organism: Nitrobacteraceae bacterium AZCC 2146 (assembly GCA_036924855.1). Classification (NCBI taxonomy): domain Bacteria; kingdom Pseudomonadati; phylum Pseudomonadota; class Alphaproteobacteria; order Hyphomicrobiales; family Nitrobacteraceae; species Nitrobacteraceae bacterium AZCC 2146. The sequence goes on along the minus strand of JBAGRP010000001.1, from coordinate 7,600,815 downwards.
CCGCCTGCGCCCACTCCTTGTCCGCCTTGGGGCCGTTCGGGTCCCCTGTCATCCCCACCAACTGTCCGGGCAGGGCATTCATGGTTTGAGTCCAGGTCTGCGTGGCGCAGAAAATCGACAGCATGCAGCCCTTGACCTTTAAGTCCATCGCCTCACGCCACAGCGAGATCTCGTAAGACTTGCCGTTCTCCGCGTTGTAGATCTGGCCCTCAAAGCGCCCCGCCGGGCTTAGCTTCAGACCCAGGATCAGTTGGTGACCCAGAACAGGTCGGGACCGCTTCGTAAGATCAGGATTGTTCTGGTCCCTGGGCGGTTGTCCATTCGCATCAATGGGATCCGTCATCCAGACGACATAGCCGCAGATATGCTCAAGCTTCCCCCCGCAGCGCTCGACCCGGATACGGGCGCGGCCATCTTCCGTGAGCCAGGTGCCGCTAGGGTCGGCTGGGCTTGCCGCGGTGCCGGGGCAGACGAGAGCCATCTGGCACACCGCGACAACGGCGCGCACAATCATTCGGGAAACCAACGTCATCTGTCTCATGTCCGGTCCTCGAAGCACGAAAAGCGGTGGAGCCGCACCCGGCCGGGGCTGCCACGCTCTACGTACCTCCAAATTATTAATCAAACGATACCGTACCATTTATACTCTACCGTGCACGCCCGCAAGCCTATATGCGGATAAATCGAACGATCGATGCCGCAGGCTGGGTGGTAAAATCGGCCCGGAGACGCGCAGAAGATACTCGGAGAGAGAAAGCAAAGATGACTGTTGCCAAGGCCAAGCCGCCGAAAAGTGCACCACGCAGCAGCGGGCGGCCGACAAAGGAACAAGCCGGGCGCATTACCGAGCACATCGTCGAGGTGGCGAGGGGGCTCTTCCTGGAGTCGAGCTTCGAGGCGATCAGCGTCGATCTTATCGCGGCGACGGCCCGGATCTCGAAACAGACTTTCTATGCCCGCTTTGCCTCCAAGGAGGCATTGTATGCGGCGGTGATTCAGAAAGGCACGAATGATCTTCTCATGCCGGCCGTCGCCGACTCCAATCGCGACGGCCCGATCGAAGCGACCTTGGTCAAGCTCGGACTAGAGCTTTCGAAACGCGCGCTCGCGCCGGCCGCCATCGCGCTTGAACGGCTCGTGATGTCCGAAGCGCATCAATTCCCGCAGCTGGCGTTTGCCTACCATGAGACTGGCCTTCACGTGCGAGAACGGATTGCCGGCATTTTTGCCAACGCTATGCGCGATGGACAGATACGATCAGGGGATGCCAGCTTCATCGCCGAGCAGTTCGTGTACGCGGTCGCCGACGGTCCCGTGCGAGCCATGGTCCTCAGCGGCAAGATCATCAGATCGGAGAAGGAACTGCGCGAGCGGGTCGCGGCTGCGGTCAGACTGTTTCTGGATGGATGCCGCGATCGTCCTGCGCCGCCCACCTAGATCGGCGGCGCCTCGACCGGCGCCGTCATCACCATCGATCTCGGCGAGCTGCAAACGTGCTTGGAAGTGAGCGACTGGTGGCAAATTCTCGCCACGGTGCTGCGCAGCCTCCCTCGTGCCGACGTCAGTAAAACCGCAGGCTTCGCGATGATTCGATCCAGTATGCAGTCGATGACGCGAGCGGAAATTATCACCAGCGCTTCCAGCGCAACTTTTCGTGGCCTTCAATTCGACCGGCGCCGATACGCTCTTCCAGCATCGATCCGTGTGGGGGCGGATGGGGATCATGAGCTGCAGCGAAGGCCCGCACGGCCGCGCGGTCGCTCGCCAGTCCCATGGTCATCCATTTCGAAATTAAACGCGTAACGTGTGGCGCCGCTACGCTCGTTCCGTTCATTGCGACAACTGAACCAGTGCGGGTGCCGGCGGCGAGAACGCCATGCAGTGCAACCGAATCGTCCGCCGCAGCTGCGGCATCCGGTCCGCTGTGCCAGGGAGAAATGTCCGGACGGGTTGCGATTGGCCCGGCACCCGAATAGTTGCTGGGATGATAGTCGCTGCGCCGGAATCCGCCAATGACGATAGCGTGCCGTTCGGTCGCAAGCGCATTGACGGTGCCCCTTCTGCGAATGGGAGTCGCGAGATTGTCATTCTCCTCCAGCCGCCCGGCCAGGTCGAAGCGATCATATTTGGTATCAACGAATCGCGATTGCCTCCCACGCAGCGGGTACCCAAATGGAGTGTCACCGCGCTGTACCCAAGCATCGACCGCGATCGCACGCCCGGTGTTTTTCAACTCCACCAGCCAAGTCCCGGAAGGCGCTGTAAGGGGGTCTGTAACGACGTGTGCGGTTGGCGCCATTGCGAGCAAAATCCACGGGCGTTCGGCCGCGGAGTCGACGTAGTGCACACGAAATCCCACACCGATACCGCTTAGCGTCGGCAATGACCAAACGCCACCGGGTTCGATCCAGGGACTAGTTACGCCGGTCGGGGCCGTAATGCGCACTGCGACTTGCGGGTGTGCTTGCTTTGCCACCGAATCCGGTAACCAAATTTCCATAAATGCGGCCGATTGGCCGTCTGGCTGTACTCGCCATTGTAAGCTTTCGATCGAAGTTCTCCGCGCCGAAGCCTTGGCCATTTTGAAGTGGGTATGACATCGAGCGAGATAGTGATTGCCGGCGGGAAGCACGACGCGTAGCGGGGTCGGGCGGGCCGCGATCAATTGATCGATCGCGAACTCGAGCGGCGTCGTGCCATCGTGCGGCCCGGCGATTGTACCGTAGCTCAGATTAACGACCACCGGCAGCGGCGCCGTATTCTCATCTACCGCGATCTGGTCAGCGCGGCTCAGGATATATGTCAATGCGGCGTAAACCATCGGCGTCAGCAGCCCACCCGACGTTTCCGTTGTCACCCAGTGAGGCAATTGAACGCCGATGAGATAAGGTGAACTGTCGCTCGCGTCCTGCGGGTCGAGCCCGCAGGCAATATCCATCACATGTGTCCCATGTTTTGCCCGCCTCGCGACGAGATTCTGCCCGGCCTTTCGATACAACTCATCCTCGTCGACGAGGCCCGAATGGTTGCAGGACATTAATAGTGCATTGAGCTCACTTTCCAGAAGTTCCCGCCCCCACCCAAGGTCTGGAGGTGCGCGATCGAGCGTCGGATCGTCCTGGTTCCAAAAATATTTGAATCGGGTCGCCCCGGTCGCAAAGCGAAATCGCTCGTGTGCGAACGCCAGGCCATCATCGATTACCGCAACAATTGCCGTACGAGGAGGACTTGTAGAGAGTGACTTAAGCCTATTTGACAGCGGTTTCGGCGCTGGAAAATGCGGCACGACCGGCGAGCCAAGCTCAAGGCGCTTAATCCATTTAATGAGAGGATTCAGCTTTTCGTCTATTCCTTCTGCTCCCTTCCCTTCCACCAACGCGTAGAGCGCTGACCGGTTCATAATGGCCATCCAGAATGTAACCTTCGCGTCGAACTCATCGCGGGGTGGGGCCTGATAGATCCAAGGCACCCGAATGAGATCGGGGTGGAAATCTCTGGAGACGAAGCCGGCAGCCGATTGCTCCACCTCAAGGAGCACCGGAAACCACTCTCCGCTCAGATAGGCGAATTTTGTAGCAACGGCCCATTCCAGATAGGGACCAAATACGTCTCTTTCAGCCATGGAAACCACCCATAATTAGATGGAGAGGTTGATGCGATATCTTGCGGCTATTTCCATTCTTTCGCCGCCTCGGCCCAGAGCCAGTTCAGCATCGGCGACACCTCTGGCGGTTTCGACGCAACCGGATCGATGTAGGGAGGGTCAATATGGGGAGCCGGCAGCTCCTGGACGGTCGCAGCGATACAAAAATTACGGAGATCGAAATCACTGTCGGGAGGATAGCGCTCGCCATCAAACCGCCATGCCTGAAACGCTGATCCTCCTTGGGCTCGTTGAATGAAGTAGCGCCCCAGCGTGAGCCCGAGCATTTGTCCTGCTGCGGTGTCGACCGGAAAATGGACACCCGCGACGGTTCTATTGACTGCGATCCGCGCGGCTTCCCGCATCAATTGCTCACCAAGAATTGGCGACTCGCCATACACGCCTTTGCGCAATTCCCACAGAATGCGCGCAATCATATGGTTCTCCGTGGCGTGCCCGCTCGGAAACGTGCCGTGCCCGGGGGTAAGGACAATGGGCTGAACCTGCGGCGAGTATTCGTTCGGCCGCCGGCAGGCGAGCGCGTGTTTCACCCGCATTTCAACGAAATTGGCGAGTCTGAGCGCGGCGTCGAGGAGCTCGATGGTCTTTTTCGTGCGATCGGGATGGAGATGAACGACCGAACTCCAGAACGCGTACTGGGGTCCAAGCTGACAGAGTATCTCCGTAGATCGATCTTCCCGCAGGTCAGAGTACTGATCCAGAAACATGAGCTGGCGCTCGAATATCTCCTCGGTAGGTCTGATGAGCGTCGCAATCCTGCTCGAAGTGGCAATGGGTGAATCGTCGGCCGCGGTGGTGACGTGGAAGTGCCAGACCGACACGCAATTATCTCGTGTTTCGGGAACACCCTGCCCGTGGCTCTGATATGTGAACTGCTCGGCGTGTTTTGTGAAATGCAAATGCGACAACAGGTCGAAGTCGATGACCGCCGCGCGCACCCAAGGCTCCCACTCCGCAAGGTTAGCTGGATCCTCCAAACTCCGCTGCCGAGGATGAGGTTCGGCAGGGTGAGTCGGTGTTGGCACCGACCAACTCCCGACGATCCCGTCGCGATGCTTGATCATTGCATCGGCAAGCATTGGCGACCCGTACCCGCCATAAGCAACGCCGCCTGCCCCCCCGGCGCCGCCTGCCCCTCCGGCCCCTCCGGCCCCGCCAGCGCCACCGGCTCCACCCGCGCCACCGGCACCGCCGGCTCCACCTTCAGGACTCATCGTGCTCATGGCTGAACCCTTTCACTGAAGCTATTCCGGGACCCCCGCTTCTCGCAACGCGCTGGACCAAATCTTGCCGGTCTCGTACCCACTGCTGGGACTGCGTTCCACGTATTTTCTTATCGTGAGAGCCGGCTCAAGTCGCAGCAGTTCGCTTACCGTCCTGCGCGCATCATCGTGATGTCCGAGTTGCCACTGCGCGATCGCAAGCGCACGAAATGTCGATGTATGCGAGCGGTTCGCGCGCAGCGAATGTTTAGCAAGCTCTATGGCTCGTTTATAATGTCCCGCGGAAAGAGCCGCCGTAGCGGCGAGAGAGTCGAAAAAGTAGCGGTGTGGATCCAGCGGGGAGAGCCTTAACGCGCGCTGTGTATTCTCAATGGCAAGTTTTCCCTCGCCCCTGAATGCATGCAAGGTTCCCTTGAGCAGCCAGGCCATTGAATCGTTCGGATTGTTGCTTAGCGCGAGTTCATAGTGCTCCAGGGCGACATCAAGCTGCTTCAGAAGGTTCGTGTGAACAAAGCCGGTCATCACTAACCCCAGCGAAGATTGCGGATCTATCGCAAGAGCCCGTCGTCCGCAATCCAGGGCTAACTGGCCCTCCCTTTTTATGTCATCGAACCAGCCTTGTTGGACACTCAACACATGCCATTTTGCCATCCACGCCCATGGCACAGCTTGCCGAGGTGCGCGGTCGATCAGCGCCTCGAGCATTTGTCTGGATCGATCGAAGTCCTGCGGGGAAAGCCGATGCATGAGCGCAATAGCTCCCATCAGCAATGTGTAACTCTCCAGGGTTGGCAGTGGCTGGGACTGAGCGCGCTGAAGTTCCCGAGCCATCACCGCCATGCTTACCGCGGCGACGATTTGATCGACAAGATCGTCCTTGCCCGTCACGACCGCGTGAGCATGACCTTCAAGGCTTTGGGACCACACGACAGCATTCGAACTAGCGATCGCCAGCTCAACGGTTAGCCTCAGCTTGTCTCCTGCTTTCCGATAGGCACCGGACAGTACGTAATTCGCATTGAGGTATCCACTTACTTCGTTAATGGATGCATTGCGTCCGCGAAACACGGTGGTAGATAGCCGAGAAATAAGATTTACCTCCGACGAACGAGACAGCGCGGATATGATCTCGTCGGCGAGGACCTCGCCAACCACCTGGTATTCCGGTCCGCCGCCCCGTGCGGTGAACGGAATGACGGCTATGGTTGGGCGCAGTTGGAGCCTAGATGCTGCTGCACCAAATTCAATCACCGGCCGCGGTCCCGGTGGTCCGACTCGATACGCGCGGACGGGCTCGTGCACGTGTTTCAGGAAGCAGTTGCCCAAGTCCTCGATGTCGGCATCCAGCACAGGTGTAAGTTGATCGCGAACATCGGCGGACACGACAATCTCGCCTGGACCGGCCAGCGTGGTGAGCCGAGCGGCAAGGTTGACACCGCTCCCGTAGACATCATGATCGTCCGCAACAAGGTGTCCCACATGTGCGCCGGTGCGAAGTAAAATGTGCTGCTCCGGCGGCACACCTATATTCACAGTGGCACAAGCATGTTGAACGGCAAACGCAGCCTTTACCGCAGACTGCACATCGGCGAACTCCAGCATCAGCCCGTCGCCCAGGCTCTTGACTAGTCGTCCACGATAACGCGGTAGAACGTCGTTTTCCACGGCTCTTACAAGCTGTCGCCATCGCAGTACGACGTCGATTTCGTTCTCCTCCATCAGCCTTACGGACTCGACGATGTCCACAAACAGCAAGGTTCGTAATTCCCAGTCGGGATTACCAACAATTTTCAGACTGTTTTGAACCATTGCCGCGCCGATCAGTCGGAGGAGCTTGGCCACTTTCGAACAGAGTCCCGGGGATGGCAAGGCCGAAACAGCATGTTGCTAACTTGCATCAATCGCGCCCGATTTAATGCCGGGTGGAGCGGGTAGCATTAAATAGCTCTATTCTGCGGGCCGATCTTTCGCACAAAATCTTTTCGACAATCTTGACTTGCGGACAACCACTTACGAGCGAAGTGCATTCAGCACGAGCCCACTTGGTTATCTTTAGATTTTCTTAGATTTCTCGGTGCGCATTCGTGCACACGCCGCCTCCTAAACGATTGAAGAAATTATTCTTTCGTTCCAATCCATCATGAGCAAGTTTCGGGTAGCTCCAGCAAACGAAAGCCAAGCTGATTGACTTTTCACACATACCCCAATGTCCAGATCTGCGCTATGGTGGAAGTTCGCAAAAAATCGAGTCAAGCCGCCCGTCCGGATACTTGGCATTATTCAATCGGTAATTTCGAAAATTAGTATCGCGATAAAATAACCAGTTGTTGTTTTTCTATGCTGGTCAAGAAACAAATGAAGAAATGAAAAAGGTTGTAGGGCGGCGCCGTCAGGGGCCTTAGAAACTACTCTGGAGAAATTTCAGAACCAACTCGTTGAATTCTTTCGGGCTATTGAGCGAAGATAAATGGCTAGCGTATCTCCTCGCCCGAAAATATTCGGACTTCGGCAGCCCGGATCCGGGCAGCAGGGCTTCATCGATCCTGAATTCCACCAGGCGCCGGGCTTCGTGACGGCTTCTCGGGGATTGAATCCAGATCCTGAGGCCGGTTGCTCTCGAGCTGGTCGAACTCGCAACAGTTGGTGTATCCCGAGCCGAGGATACGGCAGCTCCAATAGCAATAGTCCAGGACGCTCCTCGCCGCGACGCGAATAATGGATCCGGCGTTCGTTCTGGCCGGTGACTGTTGCAACGCCATTGGTACCTCCCTCGCACGTTGCGGCGAAGCGCTTCCTCGGATACCGGCTTTTCCAGCCGCTTAATCCGCCGTCCACCCTCCGTCGATGACCATGGACGATCCGGTCATCAGAGTGGAGCCATCACCGCCAAGATACACGATTGCTCCCATCAGGTCTTCCACCGTGCCGAGGCGGCCGAGCTTGATCTTTGAGAGCACGCTCTCCTTAAACGTGGCGTTCTCGAAGAAGGGTTTCGTCATCGGTGTTTCTATAAAAGTCGGGCATAGCGTGTTGACCCGGATGCCCGACGGCGCAAGATCGATGGCCATCGCCTTGGAGAAGCCCTCCATCGCCCACTTCGATGCGCAGTACAAAGAGCGGTTGGCGCCACCGACGTGCCCCATCTGCGACGACATGTTAATGATGGAGCCGCGAATGCCGGCACCGAGCATCCGCCGCGCGACGGCCTGCGCGGCGAAATAGGCGGCGCGAACGTTTAAGTTCATCACCGCATCGAAATCCTCGACGGGGACGTCGACAAAACTATTCGGCCGGTTGGTTCCAGCATTGTTGACGAAGACATGATAGGCTTCGCGGGCCGCAATCGCCGCCTGGAACAGGGCGACGTCAGTGACATCGATTGGCAGCGCATCTGCTGAAAACCCCCGGTCGCGCGCCGCCTTGGCCGCAGCTTCGACTTCGCCCGCCGTGCGCGCACAGAACGTGACGTGCGCGCCCGCCTCCGCAAGAGCCGCAGCCGCAGCAAGTCCGATGCCGCGGCCGGCGCCCGTGACCAGCGCGCGACGCCCGTCGAGCCGGAATGACGGGGTCCGGGGAAGTGCGACCGTCATTCGGCAGCGCTCGCATACGCAATGTTGCGCCCGCCGTAGCGGCGGACCCGGACATTGGCCTGCTCGGCATGGCCCGCAAAGCCTTCCAGCATGCATAGCCGCGAGCAATATTCACCGATCAACGCCGATGCTTCGTCCGTCAACACGCGCTGATAGGTTACGGTCTTGAGGAATTTCCCGACCCAAAGACCGCCGGTGTAGCGCGCGGCCTTGTTGGTCGGCAGCGTGTGGTTGGTGCCGATCACCTTGTCGCCGAACGCGACGTTGGTGCGCGGCCCGAGAAACAACGCGCCATAGTTCGTCATGTTTTTCAGGAAATAATCCGGATCCCTGGTCATCACCTGGACATGCTCGGAGGCGATGCGATCAGCTTCTTGCACCATCTCTTCGTCGGAATCGCAGACGATCACCTCGCCGTAATCCTCCCACGCCTTGGCCGCGACGGCGGCCGTGGGCAGAATCTTCAGCAGCCTCTCGATCTCTGCCATGGTCTCGCGCGCCAGCTTCTCCGACGTGGTTAGCAGGATTGCGGGGGAATTCGGCCCGTGCTCGGCCTGTCCCAAAAGATCGGTTGCGCAGATCTCGCCATCGACGATGTCGTCGGCAATCACAAGGGTCTCCGTCGGGCCTGCGAACAGGTCGATGCCGACCCGGCCATAGAGCTGACGCTTTGCCTCTGCCACATAGGCATTGCCCGGCCCGACGAGCATGTCGACAGCCGCGATCGATTCCGTGCCGATGGCCATCGCGCCGACGGCCTGGATGCCGCCGAGACAATAGATCACATCAGCCCCGGCCAGATGCTGCGCGGCAACGATCGCGGGCGCGGCCTTGCCCTGGAACGGCGGCGCGCAGGTGACGATGCGGCCGACGCCGGCAACCTTGGCTGTGATCACCGACATATGCGCGGAGGCCAGCAGCGGATACTTGCCGCCCGGCACGTAGCAGCCGACCGAATTCACCGGGATATTCTTGTGGCCCAGCACGACGCCGGGCAACGTTTCCACCTCGATGTCCTTCATGGATGCGCGTTGGTGTTCGGCAAAATTCCGCACCTGCGCCTGCGCGAACTTGATGTCGTCGATGTTGCGCGCCGACAGTTGCGACATGCAATCCCTGATCTCGGCGTCGGTGAGCCGGTAATCCTTTCGATCCCACTGGTCGAACTTAATCGAGAGTTCGCGCACCGCGGCGTCGCCACGCTTCTCGATGTCGCCCAGGATGCTCTCGACGGTCGCGCGCACCTTGGTGTCGTCCTCGGCACGTTGCACCGCGTCGCGGCTGCGCTTGAGATGTTTGGCCATTTCGGGCTCCCTGATTACTTGATTGCCTGCGGATTGATCGGCGATCCCGCAGCGCCCGGCAGATGCAGCGGCGGCGCGGTGAAGAAGAATTCGTACACCTTGTCCGCGGCGCAGTCTTCCGCGAGCTCCTTCAGATAGAAAATCTCGCCCATCGAAATGCCGATGGCGGGGATCACCACCCAGTGCCAGGGCTGGTTGGCCTCGTTGGTTTCATTGGGCCGCACCTCGCAGCCCCAGGTGTCGGTGCAGATTGCGGCAATGTCTTTTTCGCGGATCCAGTAACAGGTCTCGAATGCCACACCGGGCGCGTTGCCACCGCCATAGCCCGCCCAGTCTTTCTTCTTCAGGCAACGCTCCTGGTGGCCCGTGCGGACGACGACGAAATCACCCTTGCGGATTTCAACACCCTGCTGCTTGGCACAGGCATCGAGGTCCGCATTGGTGATCGCATAGCCATCATCGAGCGAATCGACGCCCTTGAAGCGCGCGATATCGAGCAGCACGCCGCGGCCGGCCATCTTGTCGCGGACGTGTTCGATGCCGAGCTTCTTGGCGCCACGGGCGTCCACATAGGGTGGCATCGTAACCGTTGTACATCTTGTCATCGAGAAAGATGTGGCAGAGCGCGTCCCACTGTGTCGAGGCCTGGCACGGCATGTTGATGGCATCGTCGGCATAGCGCAGATAGGGCGACGGCACATCCTGATTGCCGGCAACGGCATCGGTGCCGGTGGCGAGCATGGTGTGGATCGGATTCCAGCGACCGCCGAACAGACCGGACTGGATCGGCTCCTTCAGCGACAGGCCCAGCGAAAACACCTTCCCCTTCTTGATGAGCTTGCCGGCATTGACGAGGTCATCGGGACTCACATTGTTAAGCGTCCCGATCTGGTCGTCCTTGCCCCAGCGACCCCAGTTCGAGAGCGTCTTGGCGGCTTCGTAGATGGCGGCGCGGTCGACTTTCATGCGTGTTTTCCTTTTATTTATCGAACGATCATTTTATGCACGTGCGGAGTTGGTAACGAGCTTGGGGGTCAGACGGAACAGTAACGCTCCTTGATTTCATCGTCGGCGAGCAACGCCGCTGCCGTAGCGTGATGAACGACAGATCCCTGGTCGAGCACATAAGCGCGGTCGGCTATGGCGAGCGCCAGTTCGACGTTCTGTTCGACGAGGAGGATCGTCGTGCCTTGCGTCTTCATCCTGCGGAACAGCTCGAACATCTCGTCGACCAGCACCGGCATGATGCCTTCCGAAGGCTCGTCGAGCATGATCAGGTCCGGCTTGGCGATCATCGCACGCGCGATCGCCAGCATCTGCTGTTCGCCGCCGGACATTGTGACGGCTTCCTGGTCCAGCCGTTCCGCCAATCGCGGAAAGATATCTGCAATTTCATCGATCAGAGCTGCTTCGTTCTTTTTCTCCGGCGACGCCACCAGCCCGAGGCGCAGGTTCTCGCGCACCGAAAGCCCCTGCACGATGCGGCGCTCTTCCGGAACGTAAGCGAGACCCAACGCAAAGCGCGTATGCGCCGGCTGATCGAGGATTTCCCTGCCCTTGAAGACCGTCGAACCGCCGGTTTTCACAAGGCCCATGATCGACTTGAGCGTGGTGGTCTTGCCCGCACCGTTGCGCCCTATCAGGCAGACGATCTCGCCCTGCTTCACGTCCAGGCCGATATCCTGCAGCACATGGCTGGCGCCGTACCAGGCATTGAGTCTTGCGACCTGCAACATCGTCTCAATGCTCCCGCTGGCCGAGATAGACACGCTTGACCTGTTCGTTCTGCCGGACTTCATTCGGCGTTCCCTGCGCCAGCAGTTCGCCGTGATGAAGCACCAGGATCCGGTCGCTGATCCCCATCACCAGCTTCATCTTGTGTTCGACCAGGATGACGGTGCGCTCTCGCGACAATTTGACGATGAGATCCATCATCACCCTCGTCTCTTCCGGGCTCATGCCGGCAGTCGGCTCGTCCAGCAGAAGCAACCGCGGATCGCTGGCCAGTGCCATGCCGATCTCCAGCGCGCGCTGCTCGCCATGGGCCAGTTCCTTGGCGAGACGCTCCCGGCGATCCCACAGGCCGACCAGCGCCAGCAGTGCATCCGCTTTTTCCGTCAGCCCCGGCAGTTTGGCGCGCGGCCTCCACATGTTGTAGCGCGACACGAAGGCTTGCAGGCCGACGCGGACATTCTCGCGCGTCGTCAGTTGTGGAAAGACGTTGGTGATCTGGAACGACTTCGCGATACCCATATGCGCAAATTCGTGCTGCGCCACATTGGTGACGTCGCGGCCCTCGAACTCGACCTTGCCGCTGGATGCCCGCAATGCGCCGGACAGCAGATTGAAGTAAGTGCTCTTGCCGGCGCCGTTGGGCCCGATGATCGAGGTGATCGCCCCACTATGGAATTCGGCCGAGATGTTGTTCAGCGCCTTGAACTTGCCGAACAGCTTGCTGGCACCTTCCGTGCGCATGATGACTTTGGAGGATCCGCTTTCCGTTGTCGTCATGGTCTGACTCGCTTCAAGATCGTGCCCCAGATTCCGGCTGGGAAGAACAGCACGCAAACCACGAAGACGGCCCCTACGAACAGCTGCCAATGCACCGTCCATAACGAGACGAGATTCTCGAGCAGAAGAAAGACTGCGGCTCCGACGAATGGCCCGAAGAAAGTCCCCATGCCGCCCAGAAGCGACATCATCACGACCATGCCCGAGGTCTCGTAATGCATGATTTCGATCGGCACGATGGACAGATGCAGCGCTGACAGCGCGCCGGCGAGGCCGCAGAACGCACCGGACAGGACAAAGGTGATGAGACGCGTCAGCGTCACGTTGTAGCCTGATGCGCGCGCCCTCGCCTCGTTCTCGCGGACGGCCTCAATCACCGCGCCGAACGGCGACGCCAGTATCCGCGACAGCACGTACAGTGCCAGGATCACGAAGCCGGCCACGACGTAATAGCGCGTCAACGGGTTGATGAAATCGAACTTCATTCCGAAGATGTCGATGGCGCGGACATTAATGCCGCGCAGGCCGTTCTCGCCGCCGGTCCAATCGATGGCCTGGTAGAACAGGTAATAGACGCATTGCGCCAGCGCCATTGTCACCATGGCGAAGTAGATGCCGCGCGTCCGGATGGCCAGAGCGCCGATCATTGCTGCCATCGCGGTACCGCCGAGCACGCCCATCGCGATGGCGACGTACCAGGGCAACGCGAAATGCACGATGGCGATGCCGCAGAGATAAGCACCGGTGCCGAACAGCGCCGCATGGCCGAACGACAACAGGCCGAGATACCCGAACAGCAGATTAAAGCCGAGCGCGTACAGCCCATAGATCAGGATATTTACCGCCAAGGCCGTGAACGGCATGACGAGCGGAAACACCAGCACGAACAGGCTGGCCAGCAGAGCGCGGTGGCGCTTTGCGGCTTCGAACCAGTTTCGCCGTTCGACGCCGGCCGGCGCCAGCGTCTGGGAGAGTTCGTTCATTGTCATATCGACCTAGCTCATGAGCCCTGCACGTCCGAAGAATCCCTGCGGACGGATCAACAAAACAATCGCCATCAGGGCGAAGATCGAGACTTTCGCCATTTCGGGCGCGAACAGAGATGTCATGCTGATGACGACGCCGACCAGCAGACCGGCAATTACCGCACCGCCAATCGACCCCATGCCGCCGACGACAGTGACGACGAAAGCTTCGGCAAGGATGTTGGCGCCCATCTCCGGAATCACGCCCTGCAAAGGTGCAGCCAGCAACCCGGCGAGGCCGGCAATCGCGGTGCCGATTCCGAACACGTAGAGCCAGACCCGGGCGACATCGACGCCCAGCACGCGCACGATCTGCGGATCGCGCGCGCCGGCACGGATGATGAGACCGAAACTGGTGCGTTCGAGAAACAACCAAAGCCCCAGCAGCACAATGGCCGCCGCGCCGATGACAAATAACCGGTAGAGAGGAAAATAACCGATGCCGATGTTGACGGCGCCCTGCAGCAAATCCGGGGTGTCGAACGGGTAGCCGCTGGTGCCGAAACCGATGCGGATCAGTTCGACCATGATGTAGCTCAGGCCGAAAGTCAGCAACAGGGGATAGTCGATGCCGCGGCCGTACAGCGGCCGGATCAGGAAACGTTCGACGATCATGCCGCTGACGCCGACGATCAAGGGCACGGCCACGAGGCAGAGCCAAAAATTGCCCCCGAGGGAGATCAGGAACAACCCGACATAGGCTCCGACCATATAGAATGCGCCATGGGCAAAGTTCACGACGGTCAGCATGCCAAAGATCAGCGACAGGCCGATGGCAAACAGCACGTAGATCGCGCCGAGAGCCAGACCGGTGAACAGCTGCATCGCGATTAGATCAAAACTCAAGCCGGGCATGACGTCTCCATAATTGATGCGCGCCCGCGCGGGGCGCGAATCTTATTGGCTTTAGGCCTTGTGGCCGAGCACTTCGCAGCTGCGCAGGTTGGCGTCGTTCGGCGCTTCGGTCTCGACGACATTGAACACGTCGGCATCGCCCTTCTGCGGAGATGCCTTCGATTCAATGATCAGTACCGACTGCACCGATTGGTGGTCGCATTTGCGATAATATTCCGGCCCCTTGTAATAGTCGTATTTTAGCGCCTCGATGGCGGCGATCACCTTGTCGGCTTCGAGGCTGTTGGCGGCTTTCGCGCCCATCAGCAATGTCTTCACCCCGCCATAGCCAAGCGCGCCATAGTCGGATGGCACCTTGCCGCCGTGCATCTTGCGGAAGCGATCGTTGAAGGCCTTGGCCGAGGCGATCTTGTCTTCGATGCCCCAATAATAAGAGGTGCCGCCAATGACGCCCTCGAAAGCCTGCGGACCGGCTGCGATGCGGCCGGTATAGAGCATGATCGGAACGATGATCTTCATCGATCTCTTCATGCCGAAATCGGTCGCTTGCTTCAGCGCAATCTGTTGGTCGCGGCCGAAATTGCTGATGCAGAGGATGTCCGGCTTCAGCGCCTGGATCCGCGGCAGCAACGCCGAGAAGTCCGTGGTGCCGATTGGATGGCGGATATCGACGAGGGTCTCGATGCCAAACGCCTTGCCGGCCTCCTGGAAGCCGCGAACCATTTCATGGCCGTAGGCATAGTCAGCGGTGAGGAAAGCGACCTTCTTGCCGAACTTCGGGAAGGCGTAACGGCCTACGGCACCGGCCGTCAGATGCGGGTTCAGCGCCTCGTGGAAGGTATATTTGCTGAAGTCGGACGCTTCGTTGATGGTGTCGGACTGGCTGATCGAGTTGAAAATGATCTGCCGTTCCTTGGTCACGTTGTTAACTGCAAGCTGCACGGCGGCGGAAAGGCTGCCGACGATGAAGCTGACCTTTTCCTTTTCGATCAGTTCAAGCGTCCGGGTTGCCGCTTCGCCGGGATTGAGCTTGTCGTCGCGCACCAGCAATTCGGCCTTGCGTCTGTTAAGGCCGCCATTCTCGTTGAACTCCGCGATCGCCACCTCGGCGGCGCGCACCTGATCCTGCGCCTCGGTCCCATAGGGCCCGGTCAACGGCACGGGGAAGCCTACCTTGATGGTAGCCTCCTGCGCCTGCAGCAGGTTGATCCGGAACGGCGAGGCAGCGAGGACGGCACCGGCACCGACGCTGGTCAACAGGCGGCGGCGCGATAAAAGGCCTGATTTCGTGATCTTCTCGGTCATGTGTGTCTCCCTCCGTGATTTTGCTTTTTGTTGATCGCTTTTGTCAGATCGAGCCCAGCGCCGCGAGGACAAGTCGCGGCGTGAGCGGAATTTCAGTCACCGTCGCCCCGAACGGCGCGAGCGCGTCGTTCACGGCATTGGCGACACAGGCGGCGGCCCCGGCGGTGCCGGCTTCGCCGGCGCCCTTGGCGCCAAGTTCGGTCTCCATGGTTGGAGACATCACGTGCCCGATGTCGATATCCGGCATTTCGCCGGACATCGGCACCAGATAGTCGGCCATGTTGGCATTGGTGAGCTGGCCGCGCTCGTCGTAGATGCAATGCTCGTAAAGCGCGGCGCCAAGCCCCTGCACCACCCCACCGCGGATCTGTTCATCGACAAGCTGCGGATTGATCAGGGTGCCGCAATCCTCGACCACCCAGTGATTGAGCAACGTGATGAAACCGGTGTTGGGATCCACCTCAAGCCACGATGCCTGGATGCCATTGGTAAAGGCGAAGGGGTAGTCGCGCGGTACGAAATGGCGCGTGGCCATCAATTCGGCTTGAAAGCCCGGCGGCAGCGTGTCCGGCCGGAAATAGACGATCCGCGCCAGCTCGTGCAGCTCGATGCGTTGCTGGCCGCCGACCAGATCGACAACCGCGTTATCGACGATATCGAGATCATCAGGCTTGGCCTGCAGAATGGCCGCCGCAACGTCCAAAATGTTCTTGCGCAGCACCTTGGCCGACTGCAGTGCGGCTTCGCCGCCGATTCCGGCGCCCCGCGACGCCCAGGTGCCGCCGCCGTAAGGCGTGTTGTCGGTATCGCCCAGAATGACGCGGACACGATTCATGGACACACCCAGCACACTGCCGACGATCTGCGCCGTCAGCGATTCCGAGCCCTGGCCTTGTTCGGTGATGCTGGTGTGGCAGACCACCGAGCCGGAAGCATCGAGGCGGACCGTGACGCCGTCCTGCGACGAAATTCGCGCGCCACCGACGCCATAGAACGCGGCGGCAGGATTGGTGACTTCGATGAAACTCGCGATGCCGATTCCGCGATAGATACCCTGCTTGCGCAGCTCCGCCTGCTCGGCGCGCAGCGCGTCATAATTCATCATGGCGAACAATTTGTTCATCGATGCATGATGCGACAGCGCCTCGAACTTCATGCCCGACGGTGACGCGCAGGGATAGGCATCGTCGCGAATGAGATTGCGACGACGAATCTCGACGGGGTCCATCCCGATCCGTCGCGCCGCGAGATCAACCAAGCCTTCCGTTACCGAACACGCGATCGGATGACCGACGGCGCGGTACTGGCAGGTCACGTTCTTGTTCTGAAACACCACGCGCGCCCGCGCGCGATAATTTGGGGTCGCATAGGGGCCGCCAACGAGGTTGACGACCTGATTGGCTTCGATTGCGCTGGTGCGCGGATACATCGAATACGGCCCGATGCCGGTGAGATCGTCGATCTCGAACGCATTGATCGTGCCGTCCTTGTTGACGCCGATGCGGCCCTTGCAGACATGGTCGCGGGCGTGGATGTCGGTGCTGAAGCTTTCGACACGGTCGGCAACGAACTTGACCGGCCTGCGAAGCAGCTTCGACAGCGCATAGGTCGCCATTTCGTCGGCATAGATGTGTACCTTGATGCCGAACGAGCCACCGACGTCCTTGCATATTACGCGCACTTGCGCCTCTTCCAAGCCAAGGTGCTTGGCAGAGATGTTCTGCACCATGTGCGGCGCCTGCGTTCCTTGATAGATAGTCAGACGTCGGTCGCCGGCGTTCCAGTCGGCCAGTACGGCGCGCGGCTCCAGCGTTACGCCGGTGTGGCGGCCGAAGACAAACTCGGCTTCGACGACCTCGTCGGAGTCGGAAAACGCCTTGTCGATCGCGCCAGCATCGAGATTGCGTTCAAAGGCGAGGTTATCGCCGAGATCCGCATGAATCACCGGCGTCGCCGGATCGAGCGCGGTGCGCATGTTGGTGACCGGCGTCAGCTCTTCGTAGTCCACCGACATCTGTTCGGCGGCGTCTTCCGCCAGCGCACGGCTGGTCGCGACGATCGCGGCGACAGCCTCGCCCTGCCAGCGCACCCGGTCGATAGCGATGGCGTGCTGCGGTGCCGACTTCAACCCCTTGAGATGGGTGAGCACGCCGATCCACGGCGTGATGACATCGGCAAGTTCGCGCCCGGTGACGACGGCGATCACGCCGGGCATCGCCTTGGCGGCGACGGAATCGATGTTGAGAATTTTTGCATGCGCGTGCGGCGAGCGCAGGAAGACGACGTGCACCATCCGCGGCAAGGTCATGTCGCTGACGTACAGCCCACGGCCCTGCATCAAGCGATCGAGGTTCGGACGCGGAACGGCCTTACCGATGTAGGAATTCGGACGATCCAGCACCGACAGCCCGCGGGTCTGCTCCACGCCATCGTTCACGGCTGCTCTCCTCGGCGGGCGAGAACCGTCGCCTCCACGGCGTCGACGATCGCGTGATATCCGGTGCAGCGACAGTAGTTTCCCGAGAGATGCTCGCGGATCTGCGCGCGATCCGGCGCCGCGTTTTGCCGCAACAGATCCTGCGCGGCCATCAGCATGCCGGGCGTACAGTATCCGCACTGCAGCGCGTTTCGACTGCAGAATGCTGCCTGGAGGTCGGCCACCTCGCCGCTATCGGACAGGCCCTCGATGGTTTCGACGAATGCGTTATGTGTCTGCACCGCCAGAAGCAGACATGCGCGGACAATGTCGCCATCAACGCGAACGGTGCACGCGCCGCAGACGCCATGCTCGCACCCGACATGGGTGCCGGTCAGACCGAGGTGTTCACGGAGAAAGTCCGCGAGATTGAGGCGGGGCAGAACTTGCGCATCGATACGCTCGCCATTGACCGTCAATGAAACTGCTACCGGCTCGGTCATGCCGATCTCCTCGCTTCGAGGTCAGCACGGCCCAAAAGCGTGGCGACGCAGAGCGCAAGAAGCTGCCGCGCGAGATGCTTGCGCATCGCGACCGGTGCCTGCTGGTCTTCCTGCGGATCGAGCTCGGCCTCCAGCGCGGCCTGCGCCTCCGCCAACATCGCCGCCGTTACTGGCCTGCCAATCAAATGGCGCGACGCCGTGGCAAGCAGCGGCCTGTCACCGACTGCAAAAAAACCGAGACGAAGGTCGGCGAAAGAGCCGCCATCGAGCGTCGCGGACGCGGCAAGCCCGACAATGGCATAATCGCCCTTGCGGCGCGCATATTCGTGGAAGAAGCGGACAGAGTTCTGTTTGGCAACAGGAATTTCGACTGCAACAAGCAGCTCTTCCGCCGCCAAGGCTGTCTCGTAGATGCCGATAAAGAAGTCGCAGGCCTGCAATCGTCTCTCGCCGGCCCGACTACGCACGACGATGATCGCATCAAGCGCGATCATGCAGGCCGGCATCTCGGACGCCGGATCTGCGTGCGCAAGATTACCGCCCATCGTGCCCTTGTTGCGAATTGCAGGATGGGCGACGTGCACCATCGCATCGGCCAGAAGCGGCGCGTGCTCGGCCACCTCGGCTGATTTCAAGACGTCGACATGACGGGCCAGCGCACCAATTCGTAGCAACCCGCCGCTGACGGCTATCGTCCGGAGATCGGACAGGCCGCCGATATCGACAAGCCACGCTGGCGCAGACAGTCGCAGATTTAGTGCGGGCATCAGGCTTTGACCACCGGACAGCACTTTGGCCTGCTCGCCGTGCTGGGCGAGAAGTGCAAGCGCGTCATCGATGGTCGTGGGTCGTATATAGCTGAAAGCCGAAGCTTTCATTCCCGTCGCCTCCCGCTGTCCATTTGGTCTGGACTTGTCCTGATTAGAAAGCGGCGGGCTTCAAAGGTCAAGCTTGTTTATCGAACGATTATTTCGTCGGCGATGCCGATTCATCCCTGCCGGCACCGGACCGATCAAATAATGTCGGCGCCTGGGCACATTGCGTCGTTTGGTAGCACGATCTGTCGCGGCGCAGCATTGCCGAACAGAACAAAGCCCTCAAGCTTCCTTTGAATGCGCCGCATTTGTCCGCTCGAGAAACACGGATTGCGCCCGTTCGGTTTCTGTCTTGACGATGGCGGCAAACAGCGCCGCGGCCGCGGACATCGTCTTCCGCGCCGGCTCGATCAACACGAATTCAGAATGGAAGGGCGGATCGTCCAGTGGCCGGATATCGAACTGACCGGTGTCGAGATCGGAAACCATCATGATGAACGGCAAAATCGCCGCCCAATCGCTCGCTGCGACAAATTGCAGCGTGCCCATCATCGCATCGAGTTCGAGGCGCCGCGCGATCGTGACGCTGTTGGTGCTGAAATATGTTTCGATGTTGCGGCGGCGCGTGTTCTGCACGCCAGGCAACACGACGTTGAGCGAACGAAGATCGGACAGCCTTACCGGCGTCATGCCGGCATCGCCGGGTCGTTTTGCCCGCACCAGCATTTCGCGATCTCGCGCCAGCAACCGATGCGATATTCCGGCTCTTCCTTCAAATGCGGGAACCACGGCGAAGTCGAGTTCGCCTTTTAACGTCATGTCGGTCAGCACGCCCGAATAGGCCTCGATCACGCTTATCTCGGCGCCCGGTGCCGTGGCCAGAAATTTGTCGAGAGCCGGTGGGAGCACCGCGCGGGTGAAGGTCGGCATCAAGCCGATCCGGAGCGCGCCGAAGCTCTTGCCCGCGGCCATATCTTGTTGCGCCGCGTCCAGCTTCTTCAGTACTTCGACGCACTCGCGATAGTAGCGCCGGCCGGCCGGTGTCGGTTCGACTTCCCGTCCGTTACGCTCGAACAAGGCTACGCCGAGCCCGGATTCCAGCTGCTTGATGTGCTGCGATATCCCGGACTGGGTCGCGCCCTCTCGTATCGACGCCGAAGTGAAAGACGACTCTTCGACGACCGCTACGAAGGATCGGATCTGGCGGAGCGAAATCAAATTGATCAATCTTTCTAATGCGAGACAGTAAGAATAATCATTTTTCTTAATCCGTACAATCGATAGGTTCGCGACAAAGCGAGCAAGAGGAAGCGCGACCGATGAACCTTGGCTTTTTCACGATGCCGATCCATCCCCTGACCAAGGACTGGCGACAGTGTCTTGCGGAAGACAGGGAGGCGTTCCTGCTGGCGGACGCACTCGGCTTTACGGAAGCCTATGTCGGCGAGCATGTCACCGACAAAGCCGAGAACATCACGTCCTGCATCGCCTTCATCGCCTGGATCGCGGCGGCGACCAAACAGATCCGGCTCGGCACCGGCACCGTCAACATGCCGAACACGCACCCCGCTGCGGTCGCCGCCAACATCGCGATGCTCGACCACATGCTCGATGGCCGCTTCATCTTCGGCATCAGCCCCGGCGGCCTGCTGTCGGACGCGGAGCTGTTCGGCAACCTGGACGCCAATCGTAACGAGATGTTCCTCGAAGCCATCAACCAGGTCCTTGAAATATGGGACGGCGAGCCGCCCTATAATTTGCAAGGCAAATACTGGAACGTATCGACGCAGCGGACGCTGGAAGCAGATATAGGACAGGGCTTCATCGCCAAACCCCTGCAGCGCCCTCACCCGCCGATTGTTGTCACCGCCGTCGCACCGTTTTCCAAGGGCGTGACCGAGGCCGCCATCCGCGGCTGGGATCCGATTTCCGCAAACTTCCTGATGCCGGCCTGGGTCAAGAGCCACTGGCCGAAATATGTCGAAGGCTGCGAACGCGGCGGCCGACCGGTCGATGCCAGTAACTGGCGCGTCGCCAAGAGCGTATTCGTCGCCAAGGATGCCGCCACCGCGAAGGCCTATGCCACTGATCCCGACGGCCCCTATGTAAATTACTACCGATCGCTGTTCACCAAGTTGAAGAAGAATGGCCGCATCGAACTGTTCAAGACGCATCGAAACCAGCCGGACGACGAAGTGACTCTGGAGATGGTTTGCGACAAACTGGTTATCTACGGCACGCCGGACAGTGTGGCCGACCAGATACTGGCGTTCCAGGACGAAGTCGGCACATTCGGCACCCTGCTCTACGCCGGCAAGGACTGGAAGGACCGCGAACTGGGCCGTCAATCCATGATCCTGACCGCCGAAAAGGTCATGCCGCGCATCAACGCCGTATCGCAAAAACAACCGAAATTGACGGTCACGGCATGAGCACGACGGTGACCTGCAGATGATCAGAGCTGCGATCATTGGCCTCGGTTGGTGGGGACAGACCATTGCCGCCAACCTCGCCACCAGCGCGGTCATCAGGCCGGTCCTTGGCGTCGATCCATCGGATGGCGCGCGCGCCAAGGCCACAGCGGCCGGCCTTGCCACGGCGGAACGTTTCGAGGATGCGTTGGAACGGTCCGATATCGACGCGGTCATCCTCTGCACGCCACAGGAACATCACGCGGCGCAGATCGAAGCTGCCGCGGCGTCAGGGCGACACGTGTTCTGCGAAAAGCCTTTGTGCACGACAGCCGTTGACGCCGAGAACGCGATCGCGGCGGTAAAGCGGGCCAACGTGCAGCTCGGCATCGGCCATGAGCGGCGCTTCGAGCCCGCCGTGATCGAGCTGCGCCGGCGCCATATGGAGGGCGAATTCGGCAACGCGCTGATGCTGGAAGGCAACTTCAGTCAGGACAAGTTCTTGAACCTGCCCGCGGACAACTGGCGGCTGTCGAATGCCGTCAATCCGGTCGGGCCATTGTCCGCGACCGGGATTCACCTCGTGGATCTCTCGGTCGCGATCCTGGGCAATCCGACGCAGGTCTGGGCCAGGCTGGCAACACTCGGCAGCAACTTCGGCAATGGCGACACGCTGTCGATGACGATCGGCTTCGAAAGCGGCGCGACGGCGATGCTTTCCGCCGTGCTGGCGACGCCGTTCATGGGCCGCCTTGCCTTGCTGGGATCAAAAGGTTGGATGGAAATCCGCGACCGGACCCATCCGGAAAACCCCACCGGCTGGGATGTCTCACGCACGCTGCGCGACCAGGCGCCGCAGACCGCTTACTATCCGCCGCATCCCGCCGTCCGCGACAATCTGGAAGCGTTCGGCCGTGCTGCGCTCGGCATCGCCGCTTATCCCGTCGGTCACGACGAGATGCTGGCAAACGTACGGACCTTCGAGGCAGTGCAACGGTCAGTGGCCAGTGGCCGCATCGAGACGGTCTGATTTCGCTGGGCTTTTCACCGGCTTCTCGACGCCTGCGAAAACCTTGGTAACGCCGGCAAGGTACACGTCGAGGGCGTCCGCGATCATCTTTTCCTTGTCCTCGAGCACCGGGGATTCATAGATGTATTTGCGGATGCCGTAGTAGAAGATGCCGCTGTGAAACACCCACGCCATCTCGAGCTCGGACGCCGTCGGTTTGCCCTGAGCGGGCAAGCCGGCCTCGAAACGGCATTCCTTGACAATGCGCGTCAGTATCTTGTCGCGCACCACGCTGACGTACCAACGGTTGATATCGAGACCCTTGAGTCCAGAGAACAGATAGATCCGCAACCATGTCCGCGTGAAGATAGCATCGGTATAGGTGCTGTAGAATTGCTGCAGACGTTCGCGGATCGGCCGCGACCGGTCGGTCAGGCGTCTTTCCCAACCGCTGTCCAGCGGTTCGAGATAGACGGTCCGATAGACCTCCTTGATCAGCTCTTCCTTGCTGGGGAAGTAGCGGTACAGCAGCGGCTGCGTGACGCCAAGCCGGCGGGCCAGTTCGCGCGTTCCGCCGTTGAACCCCTCGTCGGCAAAGAATTCGGTCGCCTTCCGGATGAAATCCTTGCGGCGCTCGTCGGGAGACAGCCGCTTGTGCTTTACGCGCGCGGACTGAGATGCCTGCTTCTTTCTCATCACCACCTGCTGGGCCTCAGGACCCGGCGACAAAGCGGCCGAATCCACCCTGCGCGAACAGCAAGGGCTCGTCGCGTTTGTAGGCGTAGGCCTCGACCACGCCAAGAAAAATGACATGGTCGCCGCCGTAATACCGATCGGCGCTGCGGCACTGGAAGACCGCAACCGTGTCGGCCAGTACCGGCGCCCTGCCCAGCCCCGGCGTCCAGGCCGTCCCCGCGAACTTGTCGTCCGACCGCGTGGCAAACTGCTTGGCGAGCGCCTGCTGCGAAGCGCCGAGCACGTTGACCGCGAAATGGCTGGCATTCTGGAAAATGCCGATACTCGGAGAGTAGATAACGAGGCTCCACAGCACCAGCGGCGGGTTGAGCGACACCGAGGCAAACGAGTTGCAGGTGAAGCCCACCGGCTTGCCGTCTTCGGCGGCGGCAGTGATGATGGTGACTCCGGTGGCATAGCTGCCCAGGGCGTTGCGGAAATCGCGCGGATCGACCGGGGAATTATCCCGGGAATATTCGTCTTCAGGAATGTTCGGGTGCGAAATAAGAGCCATCCGGAGGCCTACAGCGTCAGATTTTCGGAAGGCAGATCCAGCGCGACGCGGCCGTAATTGGTGCCAGCGGCGTCGAAGCTGAAGGCGATATGGGCATTGATGGCGTGCGCATCCCGGAACTGCCGTTGCAGGACGCCCGTCGTGTAAAGACCGCGAGCGCCGCTGGCCGCGAACAGCAAGGACACCGCTTCGGTGCAAAGGTTGACCGCATAGGCGCCGTCGCGACGGTATCTGGTCTTCTCGGCAATGTCCGGAACGCAGCCGCGGCGCGCGTCCGCCATGGCGTCGATGCATGTCCGACGCATGATCAGCCGCGCCGCATCGATCTTGGCGGAAGCCTCGGCGATCTTGATCTGCGTCGTCTGCAGATCACCCAGCTTGGCGCGATTGTAGGTCGAGGCGCGATGTCGCGCGATTTCGATGTAGTCGTCGAGGCAGGCCTGGGCATTGCCCAGCGCGACGCCGGAAAGGACAAAGGGGAACAACGCAAAGACGGGCAAAGCATAGAGCTTGCCCGGATTGACGTCGCTGCCCGGTGACGGGCCGCCGGCAACGTCCTTCACGGCAAGCGTCATGTGCGCCGGCACGAACACGTCCCTGGCTTCGACGTCGTTCGACCCGGTGCCCTTCAGTCCGGATGACTTCCAGGTATCGATGATCGCGTAATCCTCCTTCTTGAGGAGAAACACCCGATACTCAACGCCTTCCGCATCGTCGTCGGACGACACGATACCGGCCAGCATATTCCAGGCGCTGGGATCGACTCCGGACGAAAAAGGCCAGCGCCCCGACAAGAGATAGCCACCATCGACCCTGCGAGCGCGCCCCGCCGGAAAGACGAAGGAGGATGCGATCAGAACATTGACGTCGTCGTTCCAGAGCAGATCCTGCGCACGCCAGTCGAACATGGCGAGCATCCAATGGTGACTCGCCAGATTCACGAGATTCCATGCGACCGACGCGTCGGCCCGCGCCAACACGTCCGCGAAATCGATCAGAGCCACATAATCGAACTCGGAACCGCCGACGCTCTTCGGCTGCAGGATGCGAAACAGACCGGCATCGTGGAGATCCTTCTCGGTCTCCGGCGGCAGTCGACGCAACTCCTCGGTCGCTCCGGCGCGCTCGCGAAGCGTCGGAAGAAGCGCATAAGCCCGCTTCAGCATGGCCTCATACTCGTCGTCCCGGGAATCGGTGGGTTTCGCTGAATCAAGCTGATGAACAGTGTCCGACATCGTCGCCTCCTGAACCGGACTCAACCGACGGCCGCCTTGTTGGCAGTGGTCTTTTTCATGTGCGGCCGATCGAGATAGAGCGACGCCTTGAGACCTTCCTCATCCTGCGTGGCGAATTCGGACAGCAGCTTCATTTCAGGAATCCGCGAACGATCCAGGGTCGAGACATCCGGCCAGTCGATCTCGACCAGGTTTCCGGCGGGATCGCGCAGATACATCTGCACGCAGCCGTCCGGCAATTCGTTCACTGAATTGCGAAACGCTGTAATGTCCAACGCGCCGATCGCTTTCGCGGCATCGTAGGCCGCGTGAAAGTCATCCACGTCGAGCGCGAAGTGCTGGTACACCGGCACGTGGTCCTCGAGCTCGAACAGGTGGAGCTGCAAGTCGCCACACCGCAGGTACTTCGTCTTGAAGCCGAAATTGTAGGTCGGGATCAGCTCCATCCCGAGAACGGCCTGATAGAATCGCGCGGATTCGTTCAGATCCTTGGCACCGATCGACAGGTGGTTGAAGCCGATAACCTTCATGTCGCGCTCCCTGCTGTTTTTTGATTTATCGAATGATAAATAGCAAAGCTCCGTTGTCAATACATTTTTGAAACGCGTGCGATGCGGTATGTTTCTCGCCTCACCGTCACTTCGATCGATCGCGTTCGGCGCATTGAAGTCTGGGGTGCTTTTGGTTATCGCTTGATCGTTTTCGCACTCGTCAGAAGACACCATCGTCGAACGATCTGGAAGGCTTGCTCAATGGAAAAGTCGGTAGGAATAGTCGGTCTCGGGATCATGGGGGGCGCCATCGCTCGCAACCTCGTAGAACGCGGCTGGAAAGTCACAGGCTTCGATGCAAGTACCGACCGATGCGCCGAACTCGCGAATTCGCATGTCGAGATAGCCGATGGCGCGATCGAGGTGGCGCGATCGACGCCCGTGATCATGACAAGCCTTCCCAGTCCCGAAGCCGCTGAAGCAGTCGCCCGTCAGATCGCATCGCTTGCAAAACCCGGTCAGATCGTCATCGAGCTCAGCACACTCAAGATTTCCGACAAACTGCTGTTTGAGGAGATACTAAAGAATGCGGGACGGATCGTGTTAGATTGTCCCTTGAGCGGCACCGGCGCGCAGGCGGCGGTACGCGATCTTGTCGTGTATGCAAGCGGCGACAGCAACGCCATTGCGGAATGCGGACCGTTGTTCTCCGATTTCGCCAAGCAAACCGCCGACCTCGGTGCTTTCGGCAACGGAAGCCGGATGAAGTTTGTCGCCAACCATCTCGTGGCCATTCACAATGTCGCAGCCGCCGAAGCGATGGTTCTGGCCGAACGCGCCGGTCTCGACCTGCAGACGGTGTTCGATGTCGTCAGTCCGGGGGCTGGCGGCTCGCGCATGTTCCAATTGCGCGCACCGATGATGGTGGGGCGATCCTACGAACCAGCAACGATGAAAGTCTCTACCTGGAAAAAGGACATGACGATCATTGCGGAATTCGCTGCCGACATCGGGTGCCGAACGCCGCTCTTCGAGATGACCCAACAAGTCTATACGGACACGGTGACGATGGGACTCGGCGAAAAGGATACGGCCGCCGTGTTCGAAACGCTCAGGTCGGCTCTTCCCGCCGACTAAATGAATAACAAACTTCCGAACAATGGCGGCAATCATCCCATCCCTGGAAAAGTTGCCGGACACAACGAAAGCTCAGTCGATACCTGGAGGCGCATCGAACAGCATTCTCTCGACAGACTCTTCCCGGCCAGGATGGCCTACCTCATCTGTCCGGCCAATGGAAGGCCCGGCGCGGCGAGCCGAATATGATAGCGCGGCCCGCTTTTCGAGCAAACATGGAAAGTGCTCCTCAATGCAGCCATCCTTCGCACGACAACCGCGAAACCATTGATCGTGACGTCGCCAAGCACCGTTTTAGGTCATCTTCAATGTTGCCAGCACGGCATCGCCTGTTTTTCGCGTATGCGCACTCAAGGAAGCCGCGAACCCTTGCGCGTCGCGTGTCCGGAACAGGGCCATAAAGGCTTCATGTTCTTTCACCGATTCGGTCCACCGCCCGGCATCGTAATTTGCGGTCGCGCGCGCGCGAAAGATATTGGCGTTCAGGGTCGTCCATATGTTCAGGAGCGTTGGATTTCCGGCCAGTTTGGTGATTTCGATATGAATTTCCTGGTTCAGCCGGAAATAAGCGGCGCGTGATGCCTCGCGGTGAAGCGCAACCAGTTGATCATGCATCGCGTCGAGCCGGGCGATGTCCCTGTCGGTTGCCAGGTTCGCGGCCTGGACTCCGGCGACACCATCCAGCGCAACCATGATTGCAAATATGTTTGCGATATCGCCGCGATTGATCGGAGTGACGACAGGCGTTCGATGGGACCGCAGTTCGATCAGCCCTTCGGCCGCCAGGATCTTGAACGCTTCACGCAGGGGCGTGCGCGACACACCGAATGTCTCGCAAAGCATGCGTTCGGGCAAAGCGGCGCCAGCTTGAAGCTCTCCGTCGACAATCATTTCCCGAACCTTGGCGACAAGCTGATCATGAAGCGACATGCGTTCGAGCGGTCGCTTCGAATGGTCCGATGACAGCTTCAATCGGGTCGGCTTGAAGCGCGTGCGCAGCCGGGTTCGCGGGGCAACTTCATTCATGACCCAAGTCCCTTGAAAGCTTCGTTTGCCTCAAAACCATGTTTTCCGCCCAAAGATGCAGCAGCATTCCGTTTGGAATAATAGATTAATATCGTTGATTTTACAATATAAAATAGCGATTGGATATCGTATTCAATGTGGCATGAGGCTTGCTATAGAGATCGCACCACAGCGACTTACAGCTCATCGCCCGGAGATTGCGACATGAAAAAAGTTCTGCTCGGCATCTTTATTGCTCTCGCTCTGGCCTCGACGGTTCCGTCGAGCGGCCTGGCCCAATCTGAGCCCGTCATCAAGTTGGGCTATGCAAAATGCGCACACTGCACGCCCATGTCGCTCACCCCGCAATATGCGAAAGGTGTGCAAATCGATGCCGTTGGCTTCAACACCGGCACGGATGCGCTGACCGCGCTCGTCTCGAAGAACATCGATGTCGCGCAGGTCACATATCTTCACTACGCGATCGCGCTCGACAAGGGGTTCGATGTCGTTGCGATCTCAGGCCAGGTCAACGGCGGTTCGGCGATGCTGATCGGCAATGACCTCCCGATCGCTCCGAATGATTGGGCTTCTCTCAAGAAGGTCATTGCCGAGTACAAGGCCGCCGGCAAGCCGTTCCGCGTCGCCGCATCGCGTGGCAATGCGCAAGACATTCACATGCGCGGAGCATTTGCCAAGCAGGGCATCGATATCAACAAGGACGTGCAGTTCATCAATATTCCAAACCCATCGGATCATCTTCAGGCCTTGCGGCGCGGCGAAATCGAACTGATCTGCACCGTAGAGCCGTTTGCCACGCAGATCCTTCAGAACAAGGCTGCGAAGATGTTCGGCCTTCCCTACGATCAGGCGGCCGGGAAGCTCACAAACATCATTCTGACCAGGTCCGACGTCGTCAAGGACAAGCCCAAGCAGCTCGAAGACACGGTTCGCGCTATCGTAAAGGTCGACGAGTTCATTTTGGCGGACAAGGGTGCCCTGATCGATGTGATTTCCAAAGTCACGGGCCTCGATAAGGCCATAGCGACCGGCGCTGTTGAGAACCTCGATCCGGACCCGAAGATGTATCGCAGTTCGGCCTTGGCCATTGCGGCGATGATGCGCGACCTCAAATATATCAACTCCGATGTTTCCGCCGCGGTAGACAAGAACATGAACTACACGTTTCTCGAAGCTGCGACCGGTCGTCCAAAATCCGAACTGGGCTATTGAGAGCGGTCATGAACATCTCCCGGTTCAGAAGGCTTGATCGCTACGTCGTGCCAGTGCTGATCCTTGCCGGTTGGGAGGCGTTCTCGCGGTCGGGCGCACTGCCCGCAGCCTTGCTGCCGGCTCCTTCGACCGTCGTGTGGGCATGGGCAGACTGGATATTTGGCACCGATGGCAACACCCAGACCTACAGCGGTCACTGGGTGTTCGACATGGCAGCAAGCTTTTCCCGCGTTCTCGCGGGGTTTGCCATAGCCACGGCGCTGGCTGTGTCGGCTGGCGTTGCCATCGGCTGGTCGCGCGCGACAGAGGTCGTCATCGAGCCGACGTTGCAGATACTGCGGCCCATCCCGCCGGTGTCGTGGATACCGCTTGCAATCATCTGGTTCGGTATCGCGAACAAGCCTGCGATTTTTCTGGTCTTTCTCGGCGCGTTCTTTCCGATCCTGCTCAACACCATTCACGGCGTCAAAAATTGCGATCGCAATCTGATTCGCGCCGGCGCCATGGTCGGCGGCGGCAATAGGCAGTTGCTGCGCTTCATCGTGTTGCCCGCGGCACTCCCCAGCATTTTCGCTGGTCTGCGGATCGGCATCGGCTCGGCCTGGATGCTGACGGTGACCGCCGAGATGGTCGCGGTGAAGAGCGGCCTCGGCTATGTGCTGTGGGATTCGTACTATTTTCTTCGCTACGACCTTGTTCTGGCAGCGATGGCCAGCATCGGATTACTCGGCTTTCTCAGCGACCTCGCCATCCGGACCGCCATGGCCCGCGTCCTCCACTGGCAGCGGAACACCACGATCCAGCGAGGCGGGGAATAGCCATGGCGACGATCGAGATTTCCCATGTGTCCAAGATATTCAAGGACTCCAAGCGCAAGGCCGATGTCGTCGCCCTCGACGACATCAATCTGGAGGTCGCAAAGAACCAGTTTCTTTGCCTGCTTGGGCCGAGCGGGTGTGGCAAATCCACCTTGCTGAACATGGTTGCCGGATTTGAGAAGCCCTCTTCCGGCACGGTGATGGTCGATGGCCAGCCGATCACGGCGCCCGGCTCGGATCGTGGCGTGGTGTTCCAGCAAGCCAATCTGATGCCCTGGCTGCCGATCTGGGAAAATGTCGGGTTTCATCTGCTGCTTCGCGGTGGCCAGAACGCCGTGCGGCGTGCCACCGCGCAGCGTTATATCGATATGGTCGGCCTCACCGGATTTGAGAACCACTATCCGTCCGAGCTTTCAGGTGGAATGAACCAGCGCGTCGGCATCGCGCGGGCGCTGCTGATGAACCCGCAGGTCATCCTGATGGACGAGCCGTTCGGCGCGCTCGACGAGCAAACGCGAATGGACATGCAGAATGAACTCGTCCGGATCTGGCAGGAGCATCAGGGAACTATCGTCTTCGTCACGCACGGCATCGACGAGGCGCTGACGCTGGGGACGCATGTCGCCGTGATGAGCGCTCGCCCAGGGCGCATCCGCGAAATCATCCCGCTCGATCTGCCGCGGCCCCGCGATATCACCAGTCCGCAATTCAACGAAATCAAACGTCACATCCTCGATCTGCTCCGTTCCGAGCGGGCGAAGTCCTCCCTCGAAACTGTGGATCACCCATGACCAAACGTGTCCTTCTTGGAATGCTCACCCCATCATCGAACACGGCGCTGGAGCCGATCACCACCGCCATGCTGGCCGAACTGCCAGAGGTTTCCGCGCACTTCTCCCGCTTCAAGGTCACCGAGATCGCGTTGTCCAACACGGCGCTCGCTCAGTTCGACAATACGGAGATCCTCCGGGCCGCAGAATTGCTGGCCCATGCGAAGGTGGATGTCATCGGTTGGAACGGAACATCGTCAGGCTGGCTTGGCTTTGAGGCCGACGTCCGTCTGTGCGAACAGATCACGGCGGAGACGGGAATTCCCGCCACGACGTCCATGCTGGCGCTCAACGAGATCCTTGAGCAAAGGAAAGTGACACGGCTAGGCTACGTCACGCCGTACCTCGATGAGGTTCAGGCCAGGATCCTGGAGAATTACAATAAATTGGGCGTCGCCTGTCAGGGCGAGCGCCATCTCGGCTTGCAGGACAATTTCTCGTTTTCCGAGGTGCCGGTCGCGCAGCTGGAGGATATGACCCGCGATGTGGCCAAGGAAAAGCCCGACGCGATTACGGTCATCTGCACGAATTTGCGGGTTGCACCATCAGTGGCAAAACTCGAGCGTGAAACCGGGATTCCGGTCTATGACACCATTGCCACCGTCGTCTGGAAATGCCTCAAACTCGCCGGGGTCGATACCAGGCGCGTCACCGATTGGGGTTCGTTGTTCCAGCAGGTCTAGTTTCGCTTTCCGGCACGCCGCATTCTTAACTGCAGAGGTTTAGGCCATGGCCACTTTCGACACCGTCATTCGTCACGGCACCATCGCGACAGCCAGCGAGACCTACAGAGCTGATGTTGCGATCAGGAATGGCCGCATCGTCGCCATCGGCGAATCCTTGACCGAGGCGGATGACATCGTCGATGCCACCGGCCTGCTCGTTCTTCCCGGCGGTATCGACAGTCACGTCCACATTTCGCAGCCGTCCGGACCGGGCATCGTGATGGCGGACGATTTCGCCAGCGCGACCCGGGCCGCGGCCTTCGGCGGCAACACGTTCGTGATGCCCTATTGTCTGCAGGCCAAGGGGCAACCTTTGCGGGAAGCCTTGAAAGACTATCACGCGCTGGCAGAGCAGAACTGCCACGTCGATCATTCCTTTCACCTCATCATTGCAGACCCCACGGAAAATGTCCTCGGCCAGGAACTGCCGGCGCTGATCGCCGACGGCTACACCTCGCTCAAGATCTTCATGACCTACGCCGATCTGGCATTGAGTGATTTTCAGATCCTCGACGTTCTTTCGGTGGCGCGGGAGTCTGGCGCTTTGGTGCAGGTTCACGCGGAAAACTACGATGCGATCAGATTTCTGGTCGACCGGCTGGAACGTGCGGGAGATGTCGGGCCGTATTTTCATGCCAAATCGCGCCCCATCGCGGTCGAGCGCGAGGCCACGCACCGCGCTATCTCCCTGGCGGAATTGATCGATGTACCGATCGTGGTCGTTCACGTCTCCAATCGCGAATCCATGGAGGAAATCAGACGCGCGCAGATGCGCGGTCTGAAGATCCATGGCGAAACCTGTCCGCAATATCTGGTCCTGACCGAAGAGGATCTGAAAGACCTAGGCATGGAAGGCGCCAAGTATGTCTGTTCGCCGCCGCCGCGGGATCTCGCGAGTCAGCAGGCCTGCTGGGAAGGCCTACAGCAAGGCGTCTTCACGCTGTTCTCCTCCGATCATTGTCCGTTTCGCTATGACGATGAAGCCGGGAAGCTAACCCCCAACGCGCGAACCAGCTTCCGCTGGATTCCTAATGGGATTCCCGGGATCGAGACGCGCCTTCCGATTCTGTTTTCCGAAGGCGTCAGCAAGGGGCGCATCACGCTGAACCAGTTTGTCGCACTCACGGCGACCAACCACGCCAAAACCTACGGACTGGCCGGCAAAGGTTCGATCGCCATCGGTTATGACGCTGACATCGCGCTGTGGGACCCCTTGCGCACGGCGACTCTATCGCAAGCAGGCCTCCACCATGGCGCGGATTACACGCCCTACGAAGGCCTGGAAATTACCGGCTGGCCGGTCGCTACGATGCTTCGTGGGCGTTTCGTCATGCGCGATGGAAAACTCGTCGGCAGCAAGGGTGACGGGCGCTACGTCAGCCGCGGGCGGCCATTGGCAGGCTATTCGGCTGCAGATCCTGCTCGCTAGTCTGGAAGTAAGCAATTATTCGTCTATGCTTCACATTGGCGGATCGCGCGTAGTACTACCCGTCGACTGCGAGCGTGCGCAGCATCGCGAGGAAAGTGCCCCTACATCGGGATTCCAATCTTTCCTTCGCGCAGTTTTCGGCACGGCGCTTTCATGGAGATTTCGCGGCGCAGGCAATGACTTCAGGATACCGCCGCAGAGGACCTGAACGCCGCCGCCAAGCCCGTCATTCGATTTTGATAGCTGCCGTATCGATGACCTTCTTCCAGCGCACGGTTTCCGCCGCGATATACTTCGAAAATTCGTCGGGCTCCTTGGCAACCGCGATGGCGCCAAGTTCAGCCATTTTCTGAACCGTGTCCGGCTGCTTCATGAAAGCGCGTATTTCCGTGGAAAGTTTGTCCACGATGCTCTTGGGCGTTCCAGCAGGTACAAAGAAGCCGTGCCACGCCACCGCCTCGAAGCCCGGCAGAAATTCGGCGATCGCCGGCAGCGACGGATCGAATGCAGCCCTCTCAGGCGTCGCCGTCGCCAGCAGAACGAGTTTCCCGGTCTTTGCCTGCGGCAGCAGCAACGGCACGTTGTCGAAAGCAAGGTCGATCTGTCCGCCGAGCAGGTCTGTCAGCATCTGGCTCGATCCCTTGTAAGGAATATGAACCATTTTGGTCCCCGTCATCTGCTGGAACAATTCGCCCGCCAGATGCTGCGATGTGCCCACTCCGGCCGAGCCGAATGAAACCTTGCCGGGATTCGCCTTGAGATAGGCGATCAATTCCGGCACCGACTTCACCTTGAGGCGTTCCGGGTTAACCACGAGCACGTTGGGGACGACACTGATTTGCGCAACAGGAGCGAGATCCTTTTCCGGCTGATAGGACAGCTTGGTGCCATACAGGGTCGGGTTGATCGCAAGCGCGGAAGTGCTTGCAAGACCGATCGCCGAGCCATCCGGCGCGGATCGCGCAAGTCGGGTGACGCCGAGTATGCTGCCAGCGCCGGCGACATTCTCGATCACAAATGTAGGTCCCCAGAGTTTCTGCAGATGGCTCGCCACCATGCGCGCGAAAATATCAGCCGTTCCACCGGCGGAAAACGGCACATAGACTGTGACCGGCTTCGATGGATAACCGTCCTGCGCGAATACAGGCGCCGTCGCCATCGCGACGCAGAACGAAACCATCGTCAGAACTGACTTGAACCTCATCGGTATCTCCCTTGCTTGATTCTTTTTTTGAGTTGATTGCCAACTCATTCATTGTGAGCCGGCCGCAAAAAGGCCGTCCCGTCAGATAGCGGCCATGTAGATGTCGAGAATTTCGTTCCTGCTGATCTCGCGCGGATTGTTGTCGAGCAGCCGGCGAATCGCATGCGCCTCATCCGCCATCACTTCAAAGTCGTCACGCGGCACACCGAGCCTGGACAGGCGCATCTCGATCCCGAGATCGCTGCAATAGCGATATGCGGCGTCGAACGCGGAGCCTTGATCTTTGGGTGCATCAAGACCGAGCGCTTGCAGAATTGCGGCGGTTTTGTCGGACACCGCAGACATGTTGAACGCCAGCGTGTGCGGGAAGATCACCGCGCAAGCGAGACCGTGTGCGATATGATGGCGCGTGCCGAGCGGATAGGCGACAGCATGTCCGGCCGTCGTGTTGACCGGGCCGAGGCAGAAACCACCGTAGAGTGACGCGAGCGAAAGACCTGCCCGCGCCTCACGGTCCGCACCGTCCGCAACAGCCCGGCTGAGATAGCGTCCCACCAGCCGAACCCCTTCGATGGCGTAGAGATCGATCGCCGCATGCGCCTTGCGGCTGGTGAACGCTTCCACACAATGCGCCATTGCATCCACCCCCGTCGCGGCGGTGATCTGCGGCGGGACGCTCATCGTCAAATCGGGATCGACAATCGCGAGATCGGCGAGCATGAAGCGGCTTTGCACCGCCAGCTTGTTCTGGGTGACGGGGTCCGTCACGAGCGCCCGGATTCCACCCTCGCTCCCCGTCCCCGACGTAGTCGGAACCTGCAGCAAGGGGAGCTGACGATCCTCGACCTTATCGACGCCGGCAATAATCGGTGACCGGCCGGCGATTGGTGCAGAGCACCGCCACGAGTTTCGCCAGGTCCATCGCGCTGCCGCCGCCGAACCCAACAATCAGGTCGGGCGAAACGGCGCGGGCGATCACGAGCGCATTCTCCAGGTTGGGAATATCGGGCTCAGGCTTGACCTCGCCAAAGACGCTGACCTCTCCCGGAAGCGCGAGAATGTCGACACGCGCCGCGTTGAATGCATCGCAGATGACGAGCGGGCGTTTCACGTCCTTGCTTCGGGCGAAGCGCGCAGCGCCTGCGATCGTTCCGCATCCGAACTCAATCGCTTCGGGCCGAACGAGTTCAATCGGCGTGTAAAGACTGGTCATATTCAAGTGTTCCGGTGGGAGCTGATTTTGGAGGCGATCATGCGGGCGGCGCACCAGCGGATCGCAGACAGGCACCAAGCTCGGCCGCCCACGCACCGCGCAGCAGACTGTCGACCTTCTTGTAGGCGATCGTGCCGTCGCGCAGCAGCGGCACCAGGCCCTCGACAATGGCAACGCCTCGCGCCTTGTCGAGTTCACGGGTGCCGGTATCGATCGCAAGGCTCGATGGAAGCTGCGGCGGCAAAGCGCCCGCCCACGATACGTCGAAAGGTCCGCACAGGCCGACGAATTCGGCGGCCGTATCCAGCGCACCGGTCAGATCGTCGGCAAGGAGGCGGAAAGATTCCATCGACGTCTTTCTATTGCTCCGCGAAAATCTTGTCGGGGTTCATCAGGTTTGCCGGATCGACCAGCGTCTTGATGCGCTTCATCAGGTCGATTTCGAACGGATCGGTCACGCGCGCCAGCCGGGCGCGGTTGGTGAGCCCAATGCCGTGCTCGGCGCTGATCGCTCCGCCTTGCGCCGCGGTCTCGTCATCGACGATCTCGTTGATCTGCCGCACCAGTGCGGCAGTCGTCTCAGAATCCGAGCAACGCGCACGGTCCAAAATCGCGACAATGTGGATGTTGCCATCGCCGATATGCCCGTGCATGACGACACGGGCGTGCGGCACCGCCGCGACGATCCGGCGTTCGACGTTGTTGGCAAAGATCGCTTGGCGCTCCAGCGGAACGGCACTGTCGTGCGACACCACGTAGCCGCTGCGCTTGTTACCTTCGGACACGCTGTGGCGTACCGCCCAGATCGCCCTGGCCTGAGCCTCGCTCGATGCCACCACCGCATCATCGATCAGCTTTGCATCGAAGGCCCTGACCAAAACCTCTTCCAGCGGCCTGCCAAGATCGGTGCCGGCCAGCGCATCCGTGAGTTCGACAATTAGATACCACGGCGTGGTGAGTTCGAACGGAATCGCGACGTGCGGCACCGTCTCGGCGATCACCTCTATCTGCCCACGCGACATAATTTCAAGGCTGCCGAGACGATCGCCGACGGCATCGCGCAGCAACCGCATCACCTCCAGCGCCTGCTCGACGCTTTGCAGCTTGAGCAGCGCCAGCGCCGAACTGCGTGGCGAGGCGAACAGTTTCAGAACGGCCGCCGTGATAATGCCTAACGTCCCTTCCGCGCCGATGAACAACTGCTTGAGATCGTATCCCGTGTTGTCCTTGCGCAGCGCCCGCAGGCCGTTGAATATCTGCCCATTGGGCAGCACCACTTCGAGACCGAGAACCAGCTCTCGTGTCGGGCCGTAGCGCAGCACAGCGGTGCCGCCGGCGTTGGTCGCGATATTGCCACCGATCTGGCAGCTGCCTTCGGCGCCGAGGCTGAGCGGGAAGTAGCGATCGACTGCGGCCGCAGCAGCCTGAACCTCCGCCAGAATGCAACCCGCATCCACGGTGATCGTATTCGCCAGCGGATTGACGCTGCGGATGCTGCGCATGCGATCCATACGCACGACGACATTGCGTTCGCTGTCACTTGGCGTTGCGGCCCCGCACATCCCGGTGTTGCCGCCCTGTGGAATGATTGCAATGCCCTGCCCGGCGCAAAGCTTCACCACGGCGGCGACTTCCTGGGTGGAGCCCGGCTTCACGACAGCGCAGGCGCGGCCGCGATAACGCCCCCGCCAGTCGACCACGTAGGGTTCCTGATCGCCTCCGGCCGCAATGACGTGGCGATCGCCAACCACGGCAGCCAGATTTTCGAGCAGGCTGCCCGCGACGTCTTTCCGATCTTCGTTCTGCGACATGTACGTCAATCCCGCGCGTGAATCCGACAGGCCCATCGCCGCAAAAGCCGACAAGGGCCTTGCCGCCACATCAGTCCTGTCCCTGCAGCGCGCCTCTCGCGGCGGCCAGCAATTCGTCCGCATTCGATTGCGAGAGAGGCATCAACGGGGGCCGCAGCCGGCGCCAGCCGTCATGCCCGGTTTCATGGGCGAGCAGCGTCTTCAGTGTCGCAATCTGTGGAAACATCGAAGCCCGCTCGCGCGCCTCGATGATACGGTTCTGCGCGACAGCGAGATCTGCAGCCCGATCCTCGTCATCGAAGTGGCGGAAGACATAAGCCAGATCGCGCGCGACCAGGTTGGAGGTGGCCGTGATACAGCCCGCACCTCCCTTTTTCAGCAGCGGCAGCAACAGCGGATCGGCGCCGGCAAGCACGGCGAGGCCAGGAAACTTGTCGATCATCGCCGTCATGTTGGCGAAATCTCCGGACGAATCCTTGATGCCCACGAACGTCGCCGGATCATGCGACAGCAGCCGCCCAATGACGCGATGGGAAATTGGCTGAAATGACACCTGCGGAATGTGGTACAGTACGATCTTGAGGCGGGGATCGGCGATCCGCTGCACGATCTCGCTGTAGGACGCGAACATCCCCTCTTCCGTGATGTCCTTGTAGTAAAACGGCGGCAGCATCACGACCGTCGTCACGCCCAGCGACAGCGCATGACGCGTCAGCTCGACGGTTTCCGTGAATGCCGAAACGCCGGTCCCCGGCAGCAGTCGTGATGGATCAATCCCCGCGTCGATCACGCTTTCGAGGAGGGCCTTTCGTTCCGCGACCGAAAACGAATTCGCTTCACCCGTGGTTCCCAAAAGGGCGATACCGTCGGCGCCCTGCGCCAGAAGATGGCGGCAGTGCCCGACAAATACGGCATGATCGGGAGAGAGATCCGCATTGAGCGGTGTCAGCGCTGCGCAAAATACGCCCTTTGGCCGAACGTCCAGGACCATCGCTCCTCTACGTGTCTCGACCCTTCGCATGGCCCATTGATCGGAATGCGAACATTTGTTGTGTATTGTTGCGATGGTCATTAGTCTGCCCTGCCGGTTCCGTCAAGCGAGAGCCGAAGTCGATTCATGGGAGACTGCAATTCTGCTACCAATGCCGGCTGCGGCGAATTCCGATTTGATAAGGAATCCCAACCAATTCCCTCGAAGCCACGATCTGCAGACAGCATCAGTGCAGATTGGATACCGGCTTTCCGAAAAATTACTCAATCCAACGCGAACACATGTTGAAAGATGATTGTGGTGGCCAACAAAGCAAAAACCAAAAAGGCGGCTCCGGCCGACAATCCCAAAAACTTCGTCAATTCGGTCGGCAAAGCTTTTGCGGTCTTGAAGAGCTTCACGGCGGACGACTTTGAACTAACCATTTCCGAGATTGCGGCGCGCGCCGACTTGGATCGCGGCACCGCGTTTCGACTGGTACAGACGCTAGTGAAGCTGGGCTATGTTCAAGCGGTAAACCAAACACGTCACTATCGTCTTGGCTTAAAGTGTTTGGATTTGGGCTATACCGCCCTGTCTGCGGGCAATCTGAGAGGCAAAGCCGAACCGCTGCTCCGCGAGCTTGTCCCGGTATTCGGCGACGCAGCCTCGCTCGGTGTGCTCGACGGCAGCGACGTAGTTTATCTCGCACGCTTCAGCGCGGGACTTGACCGGCACAAGATCGATCGTCGTCCCGGCAGCCGGATCAAGGCTTATGCCGCAGCTCTAGGGCATGTCATGCTGGCCTACCTTCCAAAAGAAGAGCAAGTCGAGCGGCTCGAGGCCTCCGAACGAGTCAAGCTATCGGAACGGACGCTCACCGAATTGAAGGACTTGCTGACTAGGCTCGAGCAGGTCTGCAAGCAAGGATATGCCATTTCGGATGGTGAAAATGCCTACGGGCTCCGCACCATCGCGGCGCCGGTGTTTGGTGCCGGCAACTCTGTCATCGCTGGAATCAGTCTCACGATTGATGCCAACCGCATAGACATCAAGGCATTCCGAACCAAAGCGCTACCTGAGATGCTGCGTGTTGCGAAAACACTTACGGACGCAAATCGTCGCGGCGGACTCCTATTGTGAGGTAGTTGAACGCCTGCATACCTCCGTCATGACGCGCTTGAACGGCGGTCGTTACCTCGCGTGACCGGAAACGATCATTGCTCGCGGAAGGATCTGGCGATCTGGTCGCCGATCGGCTTCATGAGGTAGGACAAAACGGTACGGTCGCCGGTCGCGATGAACGCCTCCGCCGGCATGCCGGGAACGAGAGCAAGCTTGCCGAGACGGGCAAGTTGCTGCGGCGGGATGGCGATGCGCACCACATAGTAGGACATTCCGGGTCTTCTGGTCCTGGGTCAGGCACCTCGCCATCGAGGCCGAGCCGACAAAACCAGCGGCAAGCGAGGTTCAGGTGAACCTCCTCGCACAACCGGCGCTCCGATCAAATGCCGTAGCAGTAACCGACCATCAGCATCCGCACGAGCAGTTCAGGATCAATCGAAGGCCGGCCGGTCGAGCTGTAAAATGGCGCTAACTCGCTCCGAATGCCCGACAGATCGACGAACCGGTCGATCGCCCTCAGCAGGTGGGAGGCTGGAACGTAGCGCTCAAGCGAGAACGAGTAGAATAGAGCCGCCTGATCAGTCTGTTGGAAACCCATCATCGATTCAACCTCCACCGATACCGAGAATGAATCAGTGATCTCGCCCCGCTTCAACGCCGGAGTTTTTCAACAAAATTCGTCATCAGCGGCCATTCCCTCCACGCCGGCTTTGACCAAAAAAAACGACCTCAGGCGAGGGCGATTGGCTCGATAAGCCCGAGCACGCCCTGTATATCAGCGCCGAAACGAACCATTGCCCGCGCCGACTTGGGCCGGGGGAAGAACTCCGCGAAGGCTTACGGCCGTCGGATTGTCGGCCTCATGTTTACGGAAAGCAGTTCTGCTCGATATCACGAACCGTGAATTTCGCCGCATGTTGCCAGGCCTCATCGTTGTCGCCCCGATAAGTCATGAACCGATCGCAGACTGGCTTGTCGTCCTTCAAATCGAGCACTGCAAACTTCACCCAGCCAACCAGCGTGCTCATCTTATGTATTTCTCCGAACAAGAGATACCTCACACCGGCCGTTTTTGCTTGCGTCGCGAGAGCGACGAGGCCGGGGGTCTGCGCGCTGCATTGCGCTGCTTGACAGGTCAACGCTTTGAGCTCGATCTTCTGGTTCCCTGAAAGACCATCGCGCAACGTAACCCCAAATGCCTTCAGTCGTGCTTCATGTTCAGCGGTCTGGTCCCTGACTTCGCCGGACGTGTCCCTGAAATCGAAATTCGCGGCAGCGAGGGTCGGTGGCCCGTCGACACCGGCAAAAGCGGCCGATGCAATCGCGCCAGCGCCGGCCAGAAACGTGAAGAACCTGCCATGCGCAACGGAGTGGGACCGAATCCGCGTCTTTGCACGTTGTACGTTGAACATTTTTTCCTCCGAGACGTGGACGTTTCTCGGTTCATATGGCGGCAGATAATTGTACTTTGCCGCCCATATTTTACGAGGTCATCGAACGGCTCATGGTCCGATCACGACGTCCGCTGCGTTACCGGTAAGTCGGATGCCGGCGAAATCGCAGATCCCGTTTCCGCGCGGGGTCTGCGCCCCCTTCTGCTCTGCTCTGATGGATGCTAATCTGTACTGACACCTATTCTTGCCATTTGGTGCCAGATGGACAAGTCTCCGCCTTTTAGATTGGGACATCGGTGCTGGGCCTGACCAAGGCACGGTCCATGGGATCCGTGGCGGGCGCCGTCGAGCGGGCGGGTGGAAATGTTGCGCGCGTGTTTTCGCGCGCGGACCTCCCCCTTCGGCTGATCGATCAGCCCGATCGTCTGATCCTGCTGCGCGACCAGCTCCGCCTCGTCGAATGTGCGGCTCGGGAGATCGGTGATCCAGCGTTGTCAGCGCGTTTGTCGCTCGAGGCCGGAGTTGCCGGACTTGGCGCTCTCGGGCAACGGGTGTTAGCCGCCGATCAGCTCGACGCAGCAATCACGCACGCAAACATGTTGATGGGTTCGCTGCTGCAATCCTCGACCCATCTGCAGCTCATCGGCACGACGTTCGAAGCTGTGCTGAGTACGGCGCTCGAACGCCAAGCCACGACCATGCTCGAAAGACGGGATTGTTCGATATCGCAGATCGCCTATGAACTTGGATACGCTGATCCTGCCCATTTCACTAGGGCGTTCGTTGCTTGGAAGGGCATATCTCCGCGCGCATGGCGGTTTGGTTGGGAGCGCAACACGGCCCGGCCACAAGCGTCCCCCTAATGAAGGACGCTCCGGAAATGCCCAGGTTGAAGGCCGCAATATTGAAGCCGGAGGCCGTTCCAACTGCGTCGGGTGGCAATGGGTATTGCCGCGCGCTTCACGTTGCGGCTTTATGCGTCATGATCGCGCGATGCGGCCTTCCACGCTCATCCCTTTGAGCATTTGAGCAAATCAGGTCATGAATCCGTTTTTCGACATCAAACCCAAGGCAGATATGCGTCCGGCGGCACCACCATCCAAGCACGGAATTGCGGCAGAACTCATTGCGGTGCTGGTGGCCGTCACCGGCAGCGAGCCTCGCGTTTTGACGATCCAGGGTCGGCGCGCCCTTCCCTCCGGGCCTTTCGAGCTCGCCCATCGTTCGCTGCAATCGGGACTGCGTGCCTGGGTCGAGCGGCAAACGCGACTGCCGCTTGGTTATGTCGAGCAGCTCTACACCTTCGCCGATCGTGATCGCGCCGGCGCCACCGCGCAGCACGTGATCTCGATCAGCTACCTCGGCTTGACGCGAGAGCAGCCGGCCTCCGGCGAGCACGAGGCAAGCTGGCACAGTTGGTATGACTATTTCCCGTGGGAGGATCATCGCCTCGGCGCGCCTCCGCTCGTAGAGAAGAAGCTGCGGCCAGGCCTCGCCAGTTGGGTTTCGGCGACACCGGACCGAGCGGTGCAGCGCAGCCGCCGGCAACGGGCCGCGATGCTATTCGGCTTCGAGAATCACGTCTGGAACGAGGAACTCGTTCTGCAGCGGTATGAATTATTGTATGAGGCGGGACTGATTCCGGAGGCCGTGCGCAGCAAATCCCCAACGCCCGCATCGGACAGTGCGGCGTTGTCGGCGACGCCCGGTAAATCCATGATCCTCGATCATCGCCGGATTCTGGCCACCGGAATTGCGAGGCTCAGAGCCAAGATCAAATATCACCCCGTGGTGTTTGAACTGATGCCGGACACATTCACGCTGCTGCAATTGCAACGCTGTGTGGAAGCTTTGGCCGGAAAGCTCGTGCACAAGCCGAATTTTCGAAGATTGATCGAGCAACAAGAGCTGGTGGAAGAAACCGGCGAGACCAGCCAGGACACGGGAGGACGTCCCGCAAAACTCTTTCGGTTCCGCCGCACGGTCTTTGCGGAACGCGCGATCACCGGGACAAAACTCCCCATTTCGGGGGCTTGACAAGGCTTATACTCATCTACAGTATATCATATGCTCACCTGGAGTATAATAATATGCTGTCAACGTCGGATGTGCGGCCTTCGGATCGTTTCTACGCGAAAGTGCAACATGCGATCCCCGCGATCGAATGGCCCGCCTTCGCAGAAGACATCGACGCGATCATGGCGCTGAAGAAAAGCCGCAACGCGGTCATCCTCGCGCACAATTACCAGACACCGGAAATCTTCCACTGCGTGGCCGACATCGTCGGCGACAGTCTCGCTTTGGCTCGCGAAGCGATGCTTGTGGAGGCCGACGTCATTGTACTCGCCGGCGTCCACTTCATGGCCGAGACCGCCAAATTGTTAAATCCGTCGAAGACTGTCCTGATCCCTGATCTTGGCGCCGGTTGTTCGCTAGCCGACTCCATCACCCCCGAGGACATCAGGCTTTTACGGCAAAGCCATCCCGGCGTCCCTATCGTCACCTATGTGAACACGTCGGCTGCGGTGAAGGCCGAATCCGACATCTGCTGCACGTCGGGCAATGCCAAGGCGGTCATCGAATCTCTTGGCGCTGAACGCGTGATCATGCTTCCCGACGAATACCTGGCCAAGAACATCGCTGCCGAAACCAAGGTCAAGGTGATCACCTGGAGTGGACATTGCGAAGTGCATGAGCGCTTCACTGCCGACGAGGTACGGCAATTGCGCGAGAACCATCCCGGCATTGTCATCCTGGCGCACCCAGAATGCCCGCCTGACGTCCTGGCGGAGGCCGATTTCGCCGGCTCGACGGCGGCCATGTCGTCCTACGTCGCCGACCGGCGACCACCGAGGGTCGTGCTTCTGACGGAATGCTCAATGAGCGACAACGTCGCCATCCAGTATCCCGACCTTGAGTTCATCCGTCCCTGCAACCTGTGCCCGCATATGAAGAAGATCACGTTGGGCAATATCCGCCATGCGCTGGAAACGATGCAACACCAAGTCATGATCGACGAAAGTATCGCCGTGCGCGCACGCCTCGCGGTCGAGCGGATGCTGGCAGTAAAATGACGGCTTTGCGCGATACGAACGGTGCTCCCGTGATCATCGGCGGCGGCCTCGCTGGCTTGGTGATTGCTCTTGCACTGGCGCCGCAGCCGGTGGTGCTCCTGACCAAGACGCCCCTGGGTCTCGAGGCATCGAGCGCGCTTGCCCAAGGCGGCATCGCCGCAAGTATTGGCGCGGACGACAATCCCTCCTTGCATCTAGCGGATACGCTCGCCGCCGGCGACGGCCTTTGCGACGACGACGTCGCCGCAACCATCCTGGCTGCAGCACCCGCCGCGATCGAACAGCTGGTGCGGCACGGCGTGACTTTCGATCGGGACGCCGATGGCAAGATCGTTCTTGGTCTTGAAGCCGCGCATTCGCGCCGCCGGATCGTCCATGCCGGGGGTGACGCAACCGGCCGGGACATCATCCGTGCCTTGATCCGCAAGGTCTACGAGACACCTTCCATCACGGTGAGCGAGGCGACCACAGCACGGCGCTTGGTCGTCGAAGACAATGCGGTGATCGGCGTGCTCGGCCATACCGATCGTCGGCCTGTGCTTTTTGCGACAGATCGTGTCGTCATCGCAACCGGCGGCATTGGTGGCCTGTTTCTACACAGCACGAATCCAGCCGGATCTTTTGGCCAAGGCCTAGCGCTCGCGGCACGAGCCGGCGCGATCATGGCCGATCTTGAATTTATTCAGTTCCATCCAACGGCGCTCGATAGCAGCTCCTTCCCGCTCAAGCTGATCAGCGAGGCCGTACGCGGAGAAGGCGCTATCCTCGTCGACGAGAACAGCGATCGCTTCATGGCTGACGCGCCCGGCGCCGAGCTTGCCCCCCGCGATATCGTTGCGCGTGCCGTCTGGCAGCACATGGCTGCGGGGCATCGGGTCTTTCTCGACGCGAGGAACGTCAAAGGGCTCGATTTTGCACGGCGTTTCCCGGCCATCACGGCGCTTTGCCGCGGGGCAGGAATCGATCCGGTCACGCAGCCAATCCCGATCCGCCCCGCCGCGCATTATCACATGGGCGGCATATCGGTCGACCAGACCGGACGGACCTCTATCGACGGTCTCTGGGCCTGCGGCGAAGCCGCCTGCACCGGTTTGCATGGTGCCAACCGGCTCGCCAGCAACTCACTCCTCGAGGCCGCGGTATGCGGCGGTTGGGTCGCGCAGGATATTTCCGCAACAACCTCGATCCGACGGCGGATGCCGGCGTTGCCCGATGGAGGCGCCAACAGCGATCCGGCTTTGGTCCGTCCAATCCTGTCGCGCGCCGCTGGCGTGCTGCGCGA
Organism: Nitrobacteraceae bacterium AZCC 2146; assembly: GCA_036924855.1. Lineage (NCBI taxonomy): Bacteria > Pseudomonadati > Pseudomonadota > Alphaproteobacteria > Hyphomicrobiales > Nitrobacteraceae > Nitrobacteraceae bacterium AZCC 2146. Next base: position 7,555,959 of record JBAGRP010000001.1, on the reverse strand, counting down.
CGGCGAAGGTCTGCGCGCTGCCGCCCGCGCCCTCTACCCGCTTGCGGTCTCGCAGCAAGCTGCTAGCGACCCCGCGATTGTCGGCTTGATGATCGTGATCGCTGCCCTTCGCCGACATGAAAGCCGGGGAGCCCATGCCCGCACCGACTTTCCGGAACACGCGAGCCTGGCAAGACGTTCGGCGCTGCACCTCGACGACGCGCTTCAAACCGCACGAGACTGCGTCCCGGAGCTAGTCGCCTAACCCAAAGGAGCACTATGACGCCCTCGGCACTTCCTCACGTCATGATCGAGCCACTGGTTCGCATGGCCTTGCTCGAAGATCTCGGCCGGGCCGGCGATCTCACGACCGATGCGATCGTGCCGTCCGGCCGCAGCGCCACGACACTTCTTGTTGCCCGCCAACCCGGCGTCGTCGCCGGGCTGGACCTCGCTCGGCTCGCCTTCCAGCTGATCGATCCCGCAATCGAGATGCGCATCGAACACAACGATGGCGCAGTTCTCGCGCCGGGCGACGTGATCGCCTCAATCACGGGTCCCGCGCGGGGTATTTTAACGGCAGAACGGGTTGCGCTGAATTTCCTGTGCCGCCTGAGCGGAATTGCCACGGCGACGGCATCCGTGGTTGCGGCGGTCCGGGATTTCCGAGCGAAGATCGTTTGCACGCGCAAGACCACGCCGGGCCTGCGCGCGATCGAAAAATATGCGGTGCGCGTCGGCGGCGGGAGCAATCATCGGTTCGGTCTCGACGATGCGGTTCTCATCAAGGACAACCATGTCGCCATCGCCGGCAGCGTCACCGAGGCGCTTAAGCGGGCAAAGAGCGGCGTCGGCCATCTGGTCAAGATCGAGCTCGAAGTCGATACGCTCGATCAGCTGCGCGAGGCGCTCGATCAGGGCGTCGATGCTGTGCTTCTCGATAATATGAGTCCGGATGTGCTCGCGGAAGCCGTCGCGATGGTCGCGGGTCGGGCGGTGACCGAGGCCTCCGGCCGCATCACGCCCGCCACGGCGCCGTCGATTGCCGCAACCGGCGTCGATCTGATCTCGATCGGCTGGCTCACCCATAGCGTCGGCATTCTCGACATCGGGCTCGATTTCAAAGATTGAGCAGGTGCTCGGCGGATTCCTGTATGGCCGCGAGGACGTGATACCGGACATGTTTCAGAATATCCGCCGCGGCTTCTGGGCCACCCACTCCGAAATTCCGAAACATTTCGACTACTACGTGCTCCGCCATATCGAACTCGATGGCGACAGCCACGGTCCCCTCGGGAAAGAACTGCTCGCCCGGGTAGTCCGGGGATCGCCGGACAAGGCGCAAAGGGCGTACCAATCCGCGGCCGACAGCATCGAACAGCGGATCAGCCTGTGGAGCGGCACGTTGCGAAAGATCCGCCCGGCTTAACCGGTCGGCCATGCTGGCCGCACGCCAAGGCGAGACATGCGCTCTTGCAACTGCGCATCTCTATCGCACCCGCGACCCGAGCTTGGGAACTTAACCCAGCCCAGGAAATTGATATGCGAATTCAGCAGACAGAGCCGCATGCACGATCAGTCATGATTCTTTGATCCATCGCGGGCGACCCATACTCCCTTCTGTCTCTGTGGCGCTCGCATTCAAGACTTCCGTTCAGACAACACCGAGCAAGCTGATTTGCGCGGCGGACGTTCGCCGCTCGACGACTTCACGCTGAATCGGTACGGCCTGGCACGGCCGCCTCGCGCACACGATTAAATTCGGCTATCCATCTTGCCGTCAACGGAGGCAGCAAACGCATCGATTTGCGCCATCCGTCCAGATTGACTTCCCGGGATCGATTGTTAGCATACAAGTGAATTTTGGCCCTCCTGACTGGGGTTTTCGCATGAAACCGGCGCCGTTCACCCGCCACGTCCCGAAGACGGTCGACGAAGTCATCAGCGCTCTGGCGGAGTTTGCGCCGCTCGACGGGCGCATCCTGGCGGGCGGCCAGAGCCTGGTGCCGATCATGGCGTTCCGGATGGCGCGGCCGACGCACCTGATTGACATCAACGAGGTCGAAGGCCTCGACCGGCTCGCGATCGATGGGGATTATCTGTCGATCGGCGCGCGGGTGCGCCATGGCGCCTTCCACAAGCCCGTCATTGATGGCGTGCTGGGAAAGCTGCTGTCCTTCGTGGTCAGCCATATCGCGCATTACCCGATCCGGATGCGCGGCACCTTCTGCGGCAGCCTCGCCCATGCCGATCCCGCTTCCGAATGGTGTCTGGTGGCGGCGACGCTCGGCGCCAAGTTGGTGGTGAAAAGCGTGCGCGGCGAACGCATCGTCGCTATCGATGACTTTCTCGAAGGCATCATGTCGACCTCGCTGGCCGAGGACGAGTTTCTGGCGGAAGCACGATTGCCGCTTCTCCCTGCCGACACCAAATTCGGCTTCTACGAATTCAGCCGCCGCGCCGGCGACTTTGCGATGGCCGCGGCGCTCGTCACCTATCGGCTCGTCGATGGCCTGATCGTCGATGCGCATGTTGGCATCGGCGGCGCCGAGGATCGCGCGCGACGCATACCGGAAGCCGAGGCGGTATTGAACGGCCAGGCACCCTCGCCCTCACTGTTCGTCGCGGCCGGGGAAGCCGCCGCCGACGCCATCGAGCCGCTGGAAGACATTCAGACCACCGCTGAATACCGATGCGATCTGGTGCGCGCCGTAACGCGTCGCGCGCTGGAGCGCTCGGTGCAATGACAGCCCACACCAAGGGCTCCGGCACGACCTGGGTCGGGCGTTCGATCAGGCGGGTTGAAGATCCTGCCCTCGTCACGGGCCAGGGTCGTTTCACCGCGGATCTGCCGGCCGTGCATTGGGTGCGCTTTGTCCGCAGCAGCGTTGCCGCAGGAGCGATCCAAAGCATCAACGCGCCCGATGGCGCAGGCATCGTCACGGCCACGGACCTGAAGGCGCTGAAGCCGATCCGGCCGATGCTGAGCAAGTTCAACTATGTTGCGGTCGGACAGCCGATCCTTGCGGACGGCGTGGTGCGCTTCACCGGCGAAGCCATTGCCGCCGTCTATGCGCCCGGCAAGGATCAGGCGGAAGACCTCGCCGACCAGGTCGAAGTCGAAATATCAGAGACCACGGCGCTGATCGATTCCATGGATGCACTTGCCGACGGCGCGCCGCTGGTGCACGACGAAGCCAAGGGTAACGTGATCGTCGAAGGCCGCATCAAAACGCCCGGCTTCGACGACGTCTGGACAACCGCCCACAAGGTGCTTCGCGTCGACGGCCGCTCGCGCCGGCAGAATGCGACGCCGATGGAAGCCCGCGCAGGCCACGCCGCATATGATGCCTCGACCGGCCGGGTGACGCTGACCTGCACCACACAGATGCCGCATCTGACGCGCACCGCGGTTTGCGACATCATCGGCATGCCGGAATCGGACCTGCGCGTGATCGCGCCGGATGTCGGCGGCGGTTTTGGGCAAAAGATGTCACTGGCGCCGGAATATGTGCTGCTGGTCTGGCTGGCGCGAAAACTGCGCAGCTCGGTGGCCTGGACCGAGGACCGTCGCGAAAACCTGATCGCCAGCTTCCACAGCCGCGACCAGCATGTCGAACTCGAAGGCGCCTTCGACGCCAATGGCAGGCTGCTGGCGCTGTCCGCCGATATCGTCGCCAATGTCGGCGCCTATTCCTGTTTTCCCACCACCTGCGGCGTCGAGCCGCTGATGGCGCTGGCGGAACTGCCCGGGCCCTACGACGTCCGCGCCTATCACTGCCTGTCGCGCGGCGTGCTGACCCATACCTGCCCGATGGCACCATATCGCGGCGTGTCGCGGCCGGTGATCACCTTCGTGCTCGAACGCTTGATGGACAAGGCCGCCGCGGCGTTCGGCATCGAGCCCACCGAAATCCGCCGCCGCAACCTGATCGACAAGTTTCCCTACACGTCCGCGACCGGCCTGGTGTTCGATGACGGCTCCTACAAGGAGACGATGGAGATGGCGGTATCAGCCATCGACTTGCCTGCCTTCCGCAAGCGACAGCAGACGGCACGCGACAAAGGCCGCTATCTCGGCATCGGCTTTGCGACCTTCTCGGAGCGCACCGGCTATGGCAGCCCGGCCTTCGCCGCGCGCGGCATGGCGATCTCGCCGGGCTTTGAAACCGTACATCTCACCATCGATCCCTCGGGCTTCGTCGAAGCGCGGATCGGCGCCTCGCCGCACGGCCAGGGACTGCGCACGTCGCTGGCGCAGATCATCGCCGATGAGATCGGCATCGATCCTGAGTTCATCAAGGTCGTGCATGGCGACACCGACCGCTCGCCCTATGGCTGGGGCACTTTTGCGAGTCGCTCGCTGGTGCTATCCGGCGGTGCCAGCCTGCTGGCCGCACAGAAAATCCGCGCCAAGCTGGTCAAGATGGCGAGCCACATGCTGGAGGCGGCGCCGGAAGACATCACGTTGAAATCCGGTTCGGCCCATGTGGTCGGCACCGACCGCTCCATCACCATCGCCTCCATGGCGCGCGCGGCCTATCACCAGGCCCATATCTTCAAGGGCGAGATCGAGCCCGGCATGACCGAGATCGGCAGCTACGATCCCTCCGGCACCTTCTCCAATGCCTGCCACGTCGCCATCGTCGAAGTCGATATCGACACCGGCCGTGTCGAGGTCGAAAAGTTTCTGGTCGCCGAAGATGCCGGGCTGATTATCAATCCGATGATCGCCGACGGCCAGGTCCATGGCGGCGTCGCACAGGGCATCGGCAATGCGCTGCTGGAAGAGATCATCTATGACGAGACCGGCAATATCCTGAGCAGCACGCTAGCTGATTTTTTGCCGCCGACGGCGCGGGAAATTCCCGAGATCGAAATGCATCACATCGAAACCCTCACCGGCAACTCCATCACCAAGGCCAAGGGCCTCGGCGAAGGCGGTGCGATCGGGGCACCGGCCGCGGTGATCTCGGCGATCAACGATGCACTATCCTCCTTCGGGGTCTCCATCGACGAAATGCCGGCAACGCCGCAGCGAATTCGGGCGGCCTTGCGCAGCAGCGGAAAACTGACATGAGCGACAAAACCAACATCATCCTCAACATCAACGGCCGAGACCACGCCATCTCCGTGGAGTCGCGGCGCACGCTGGCCGATGCGATCCGCGAGGAATGCGGCCAGACCGGCACCCATATCGGCTGCGAGCACGGTGTCTGCGGCGCCTGCACGGTGCTGGTGAACGGCGAGCCGGTGCGCTCCTGCCTGATGTTCGCACAGCAGGCGGCGGGCAAGCCGATCCGCACCGTGGAAGGCCTCGCCAAGGGCGATGAGATGCATCCGATGCAGCGCGCCTTCATGGAGAACCACGGCCTGCAATGCGGCTTCTGCACGCCGGGCTTTCTGATGCTGGCCGTCGGCGTGCTCGAGAGGGAGCCGGAGATCTCGGACGAGAACCTGATCGACGTGCTGTCGTCGAACCTGTGCCGCTGCACCGGCTATCAGAACATCATCAAGGCGGTCCGTGCTGCCGCCATCGAGATGCGGCAGTCGTGAGCGAGGCGAAGACCCAACAAAAACTGGTCGGGCGTTCCGTCGCCCGCAAGGAAGACGGCCCGCTGCTGCGCGGCCAGGGCCGGTTCGCCGCCGACGTGAACTTTCCCAACCAACTGCATATGCGCGTGGTGCGCTCGACTTACGCTCACGGCAAAATACTATCCGTCGACCTGGCGCCGGCGCTGGCGATCCCGGGCGTTCATGCGGCGTGGGCCTTCGCCGATGTCGCGGATATCCCGCCGATCGATTTTCGCCTGACCAAGCTCGAACAGCTCGCCGCCTATCGCCAGACCATCCTTGCGAAGGACCGCGTGCGTTATGTCGGCGATCCCGTCGCTGTGGTGTTCGCCGACGATCCCTATCTGGCCGAAGACGCTGCCGAGCATGTGGTCGTCGAGATCGAGGAACTGCCGGTAGTGCTGCACGCCGACGGCGAGACCGGCGAATTTCGCGATGGCCTCTCCACCGAGCCGGCCATCATCCGCAAGGGCTATGGCAATGTCGATGCCGCGTTCGACAACGCGTATGCCACCGTCAGCCTGTCGCTATCGATCGGCCGGCACTCCGGCGTTCCGATGGAAACGCGCGGCGCAATTGGACGCTATATCGCCGTCACCGACATGCTGGAAATGTATGGCGCGGCAAAAGTACCGCACTGGAATCGTGACCAGATCGCGAAGATGTTTGGCCGGCCGCCGGCGAGCGTCAACCTGTTCGAAGGCCATGTCGGTGGCGGCTTTGGCGTTCGCGGCGAGCTCTATCCCGAAGACGTTCTGGTATGCCTGGCAGCGATGCGGCTGGGGCGCCCCGTCAAGTGGATCGAGGACCGCCGCGAGCATCTGATATCAACCAATCATTCGCGCCAGCAGACCCACCGTATCCGCGCCGCTATCGATCGCGATGGCCGCATCCTCGCCATCGACGATGAGTTTTTCCATGACCAGGGCGGCTACATGCGGACCCACGCCGCGACGGTGCCGGATCTTGCCGCGGCGATGCTGCCGGGCCCCTACCGCGTGCCGGCCTATCGTGCCATCGGCCACATCCGCCTCACCAACAAGACGCCGGGCGGCACCTATCGTGCGCCGGGGCGCTATGAGAGCACCTTTGTGCGCGAGCGGCTGCTCGATGCCATCGCAGCGGAAACCGGCGTCGATGGCATCGAGATCAGGCGCCGAAACCTGATCGACAAGAGCGAAATGCCGGTGACCCGCGCCCTCGAGACGCTCGGCACCGATATCGTACTCGACTCCGGCGATTACGTGCGGCTGCTCGACAAAGCGCTCAACGGAGTCAGCTGGACCGAACTGCAGGCGCAATTGAAGCAGCGGCGGCAGGCCGGCGAGTTGGTCGGCGCTGGCGTTGCCATGTTCGTCGAGAAGAGCGGGCTCGGTCCGTTCGACGATGTCCGCATCACGGTCAGCACCAAGGGACTGGTTGAAGTCGTGACTGGCGCGGCGTCGGTCGGCCAGGGCGTCGAGACGGTGATCGCGCAGATCTGTGCCGATACGCTCGGCGTGGGCTACGACATCGTCAACGTGATCCACGGCCAGACCGACCGCATCGGCCGCGGCCTCGGCGCCTTCGCCTCCCGCGTCACGGTGATGACCGGCGAAGCCGCAAGGCTCGCCGCGACCAAACTGCGCGACAAGGTGCTGGCGACCGCCGCCGAGCTGATGCAGTTGCCTGCCGATGGTCTCGACATCGTCGATGGCGAGATCGTTCGCAGCGACAGCAGCGCCGGCCCGTCGATGAGCCTTGCTGAGATCGCCACGGCGCTGGCGCCTGGGGCCAAGTTTCTCGGCGAACGCGAGCCCGGCCTCTTTGCCGAAGCTTCATTCGAATCCCATCACATGACCTATCCCTATGGCGTTCACGTCGCGGTGGTCCGCCTCGCGCGCGACACCGGTGCCATCGACATCGAGCGCTATCTGGTCGCTTATGACGTCGGTAAGGCGGTCAATCCGATGCTGGTTGAAGGCCAGATCGTCGGAGGCGTGGCGCAGGGCATCGGCGGTGCGCTGTACGAAGATTTCACCTATGACGATCGCGGCGAGCCGCTGTCGGTGACCTTCGCCGACTATCTGATGCCGACGGCGCGTGAAGTGCCGCATGTGGATGTGATCATTTCCGAGGACGCACCGAGCCCGCTCAATCCGATGGGCCTGAAGGGCGCCGGCGAAGGCGGCACCAATGCGGTGGGTGCAGCCGTCGCCGCGGCAATCGACGACGCACTCGGTCAGCCCGGTGCGATCACGCAACTGCCGGTGTCGCCGCAGATGATCAAGGCGATTTTGAAGAGCAGAGGCTGAGATCCCCTGGCGGCATCTCCCGGCAGTGGTTATGGATTCCGAACTCGCTCGCAGCTAACGCCGCTTGCGCTCCGGAATGACGGCTACGTAATCTTCTTCAGCAGCCGCGTCAGCGTGCGCTGCTCTTCGGCCGTCAACGGCCGCAGCGTCTTGGCGCTGATCTCAGAGGCGACGCGGATCGCGGCATCCATCACCCGCGTCCCCTTGTCGGTGAGCGACACCGCGCGGCGGCGACGGTCAGTGGGATCGCTGCCGGTGGTAATGAACCCACGCAGGCCAAGGCGATCGACCACGCCCTTGATGGTGGCGGCGTCGAGATAGACCAAACGGCCAAGGTGGTTCTGCGAACTGGGTCCCACCTCATGCAGCTTGGCCATCACCGCGAACTGCGTCTGGGTCAGGTCCTCGATCATGTTGGCCATGAAGATCGATGTGTGCCGCTGCATCGCGACCCGCATCAGAAACCCGACCTGGGAGTCGACGATGTAATCTGAAGCCGGCGGCTCGGCGCCGGCCAGGACCTTCAGCTTACCGGGTTTCAGCATCAACTCGCCCCCAATGGTCTCTCGCTATTTATGGACGATCTTCGGTTGTAATAACAGCTGAAGATCGTTCGTCACACTGTCAGATAGGCCCGCTGAATATCGATATTCTCCGCCAATTCCGCCATGCTGCCATTCCACTGGATCTGGCCTTTTTCGAGGACATAGGCCCGGTCTGATACCAGCTCGGCGAAATGAACGTTCTGCTCCGACAGCAGGATCGAAACGCCAGCCTTCTTGAGCTCGAGAATGGTGTTGGCCATTAGTTCGACGATCAGTGGCGCGACGCCTTCGGACGGTTCGTCCAGCAAGATCAGTAGCGGGTTCCCCATCAGCGTCCGCGCCACGGTGAGCATCTGCTGTTCGCCACCGCTCATCCGGCCGCCGGGCCGGTTCGGCATTTCACCAAGGTTGGGAAACAGCGAGAGCAACTTCGCTTCGGTCCAGACCGGCGCCCGCACACCATCGCTGAATTTGCGTGGCGGCTGGCGGCCGATATCCAGATTTTCCAGCACAGTGAGGTCCGAGAAAATGCGGCGGTCTTCCGGCGTGAAGCCGAGGCCCAGCCGCGCAATCTCGTAGGGCTGCAAGCCGGAGATGTCGCGGCCGTTGAACTGGATGCTGCCGCTGGATTGAGCCATCAGGCCCATGATGGCCTTCATGGTGGTGGTCTTGCCGGCGCCGTTGCGGCCCATCAAGGCCACCACTTCGCCGCGCCCAACTTCCAGGCTGAGGCCGTAGAGGATTTGCGCGGCGCCGTAGGACGCGCCTAGATTTTCGACCGACAACATCGGCGCGCTCATGAGTCCGCCTCCGATTTGGCAAAAGTCTTGCCCGTGCCGAAATACACTTCCCGCACCTGCGGATTATCGCGGATCGATCTGGCATCGCCATCGGCGATCAGCCTGCCGCGCGCCAGCACGATGATGCGGTCGGCAAAGGCGAACACCACGTCCATCGAATGTTCGGTGAACAGCACGGAGATGCCGCGCTCGATCACCAGCCGCTTCACCAGAGCGATCAGATCGTTGCGCTCCTTCGGCGCCATTCCGGCGGTCGGTTCGTCCATCAGCAGCAGGCGGGGATCGTTGGCCAGCGCGATTGCCAGCTCGACGCGCTTGACGTCGCCATAAGCGAGTTCGCGGCTCGGCCGGTCGGCGGCATCGCGCATGCCGACCTGCTCGAGCAATTCCAGCGCGCGTTCGCGATGCAGGGAGGCTGCCGGCCGCCACAGCCGATAGATCTGATTGGCGTGGGAGATCAGCGCCATCTGCACGTTCTCGATCACGGTCATCGAGTTGAAGGTCGCGGCGACCTGGAAGGTGCGCCCGATGCCAAGTCGCCAGATCTCGCGCGGCTTCTTGCCGGTCAGCTTGGTGCCTTCGAACCAGATCTCGCCGGAATCCGACGCGAGTTGGCCGTTGATCATGTTGAAGCAGGTAGATTTGCCGGCGCCGTTCGGACCGATCAGCGCGAGGAATTCGCCGCGCTTGATATCGAAGCTGACCTCGTTGACGGCGCGCACGCCGCCAAAGGATTTTGACAAAGAGCGGATGGCGAGATCATTCATGACGCGGCCTTGCGGCGCGAGACCAGTTTGAGAAAGCCACCGACGATGCCACTCGGAAATGCCAGCACCAGCAGCAGGATGATGCCGCCGAGCAATGCGCGCCAGTATTCGGTCGAGCGCATAATGGTGTCCTGCAGAACGGCAAAGACCGAGGCACCGACGATCGGCCCGCTCAGGGTCTGGATGCCGCCGAGCAGCACCATCACCAGGCCATCGATCGAGCGGCCGACGCCAATCGTCTCCGGCGAGATCGATCCCTTGGCAAAGGCGAACAGGCCGCCGGCGACGCCGCACACCGCGCCGGCAATGGCGAAGGCCAGCCAGTGCACGCGCTTGACGTCGAGGCCGACGGCTTCAGCACGCAGCGGCGAGTCCCTCCCTGCCCGCATCGCATAGCCAAACGGTGCGAACAGGAATTTTCGCAGCAGCAGCACGCCAAGGGCGGCGAGCGCCAGCGTCAGGAAGTAGAAAGGCCCGCGGCTATCGAACGGCGCGGCGGGCCAGATGCCCAAAATGCCGTTGGAGCCGCCGGTGAGACCCTCCCACTGGAATACGGCAGCCCAGACGATCTGCGCGAAGGCGAGCGTCAGCATCGCCAGATAAACGCCGGACAGCCGCACCGCGAACCAGCCAAACAGCAGCGCGCCGCACAACGCCAGCACGGGTGCAGCGGCGAGCGCCAGCCCCATCGGCGCGGCGAGCCATTTCACCAGCAGCGCCGCGCCATAGGCACCAAGGCCGAAATAGGCGGCGTGGCCAAAGGAGTGCATGCCGCCCGGCCCCATGATGAAATGCAGGCTGGTAGCGAACAGCACGGCGATCAGCACGTCGACGCCGAGCACCAGCGTATACGGCGAATTCTTCGCGATCAGCGGCAGACAGACCAGCACGACCAGCAACACGAGGCCAGCGATCTTGACCGCCGGCGTCGCCGGTCGCATCGGCTCCTCCGGCTCCGCGACGCTGCGCACCGCCACCTGCTCGCGACCGAGCAAGCCATAGGGCCGCGCGATCAGCACCGCCGCCATCACCAGGAATTCCGCGACCAACGTCAGCTTGGAAAAATTCACCGAGAGCCCGCCGAAGTGCACAATGCCGAGCCCGATGCACAGCGCCTTCACCTCCGCGATGATCACCGCAGCGAGGTAGGCGCCTGATATCGAGCCCATGCCGCCGACCACGACCACGACGAAGGCGTCGCCGATCACGATCAGGTCGGTGGCCAGTGTCGCCGGCTCGCGCGCGATCTGCAGCGCGCCACCGAGACCGGCAAGCAACGCGCCGAGCGCAAACACGCCGGTGAACAACATGGCCTGATTGACGCCGAGCGCGCCGACCATTTCGCGGTCCTGCGTCGCCGCGCGCATCAGACGGCCGAAACGGGTTTTGGCCAGCGCCAGATGCAGCATCCACAGCACGAACGGGCCGATGAAGATCAGGAAGATGTCATAGGTCGGCAACCGCCGGCCGAGTACTTCAATGGAACCGGTCAGGCCCGGTGCGCGCGGCCCGAGCAGGTCTTCCGGCCCCCAGATCCACAGCGTCGCGTCATTGATGACCAGCACCAGCGCGAAGGTGGCGAGCAATTGAAACAGCTCCGGCGCGCGATAGATCCGACGCAGCAGCACGATCTCGATTGCCGCGCCGATCAGGCCAACCAGCAGCGCCGTGGCGACGATGCCGCCCCAGAAGCCGAAGGCGCCGCCGAGCTTGGTAGCAAAACTGTAGGCGATATAGGTCCCGATCATATAGAGGGACCCGTGCGCGATATTGACGATCCGGGTGACGCCGAAGATCAGCGACAATCCGGCAGCCACGAAGAAAAGTCCCGACGCGGTGGACAGACCATTTACCGCCTGGAACAGAAACGCATTAAAGCTCATCGGAACACTCCCTCCCCCCGCAACCGCATCACGGGGAGAGGATCAACGACGCACATTGCTGTGCTCCACATCAATCGGTCGCGGGACGAAGCTTCTTCACTTCCTCGTCGCTGGGCAGCACCGCTGCGCCATCGACGAACTTGAAGTCGGACATGGTACCCTTGCCGTTTTCCAGCGCGATCTTGCCGACATACGTTCCGAACGTGGCCTGGTGATCGCTTGCACGGTACGTGAACGGCCCGAACGGGCTGTCCACCTTCAAGCCCTTGAACGCGGTGATGAGCTTCTCCGTGTCGGTGGAGCCCGCCTTGGCAATGCCGGCCGCAAGCGACTTCATGGTGACATAACCGACGACCGAACCCAGGCGCGGATAGTCGCTGTACTTCTTCTGGTAGGCGGCGAGGAAGGTGGTGTATTCAGGTGTCTTGATCTTGTCCCAGGGGAAGCCTGTGACAATCCAGCCAACCGGCGCTTCTTCCTTGACGGGATCAAGATATTCGGGTTCGCCGGACAACAGGCTGACCACCGTCTTGTCCTTGAAGGTGCCTCGCGTCGTTCCTTCGCGCACCAGCTTGGAGAAATCGGCGCCAAACAACACGTTGAAGATCGCATCGGGCTTGGCGTCGTCGATCGCTTGCACCACCGCGCCGGCATCGACCTTGCCCAGCGGCGGCGCTTGCTCGGTGACGAATTCGATGTCGGGCTGTTTGGCCTTCATCATTTCCTTGAATGCGGCGACCGCAGCCTGACCGTATTCGAAGTTCGGATAGACCAGCGCCCAACGCTTCTTCTTGGCGGCCAGCGCATCCGGCAGCAGCATCGCGACCTGCATGTAGGTCGTGGTGCGCAGGCGGAAGGTGTATTTGTTGCCGTTGGCCCAGGTGATCTTGTCGGTCAGCGGCTCGGCGGCCAGAAAGAACACCTGCTTCTTGCCGGCGAACTCGGTGACGGCAAGCCCGATATTCGACAGGAACGTACCGGCGAGAATGTTGACACCTTCGCGCGTCACCAGCTCGTCGGCGACGCGAACCGCATCGCCCGGGTTCGAACCGTCGTCACGCGAGATGACTTCCAGCTTCTTGCCGAGCACGCCGCCCTTGGCATTGATCTCCTCGATCGCCAGCTCCCAGCCCTTCTTGTAGGGGTCGAGAAATGCGGTCTGGGTCTTGTAGCTGTTGAGCTCACCGATCTTGATCGTTTCCTGCGCCAAGACTGCGTGGCCGAACGACATCGCCAGTGCGCCGGCGATTGCAAGTGTACCAAAGTGCCGAGCCGTCATCATGATCGAACTCCGTTTTCTGAAAGGCGATTGCATCGAAAGTCATCGAAGGCTGCAAATTTCACAAGCAAGTGCATAAAAACTTTGCTCGCTATGTTTCAGCCTGTATTTGCAACCCGAATTAGTTTGTACGCAAATAGTCTTGCGCGCCCGGGCCATTGTCAAGACTCGTATTATCGCGATGTGCGCTTCGCATTCTCGAACATCATACATCGCGTAACGCGACCGCGCGACGACGATAAAATTTCGCCGTCGCGCGCTCGGTATTACGACTAGCGATCGCGGAAACGATCCATCAGCGCCTTGTCCTGGCCGCCGTCGATTTCGATCATGGTGCCGTTCGCCATCTGCACCAGCGGCGACGCCAGCATGACGACGAGGTTCGCAACTTCCTCGACCTCGGCGATTCGGCCGAGCGGGATCGACGCCGGCGCCAGCTTGTCGGCTTCCTCGTAGGAAATACCCATGTCGCGCGACATCGCGTTGACCAGACCGGCCCAGCGCTCGGTGCGCACCGGACCCGGATTGACCGCGCAGAAGCTGATGTTGTGCCGGCCATACTGGCCAGCCAGCGAAACCGTCAGGTTCTGACCGGCTGCATTGGCGGCACCCGGTGCGATCTCCCAATAAGACGGCTTGACGCCATCGTTGCCGATCAGGTTGACGACACGACCGCCGCCCTGCTTCACCATGATCGGCAGTGCGTAGCGCAGGCAGCGCACATAACCCATGAACTTGAGCTGCATCGCCTGCGCCCAGTCGTCTTCGGTCAGGGTTTCGATCACGCCGCCGGGTGCGGAGCCGGCATTGTTGATCATCAGATCGATGCTGCCGAGCGCCTTGTGGGCCTGGTCGATGAAGCTCTTGCAGTCCGCATCCTTGGTGAGATCGGCGGTGATCGGGATGATCTTGCGGCCAGTGGCGTAGCTGATTTCGTCAGCGGCCTTCTGCAACGGCTCCATGCGGCGGGCGCAGATTGCGACATCGACGCCTTCCTTGGCGAGCATCATGGCGATGCCCTTGCCGATACCTTCGCTGCCGCCGGTGACGACTGCGGTCTTGCCTTTAAGTTGCAGATCCATGTGAGGCTCCTTCTTGGGTTAGATCGGTGTGAGATGGATTGGTCGAACGGGTCAGCTTCCAGTAAAACGCGGGGGTCGTTTCTCGGCGAAGGCACGGCGGCCCTCGGCATAGTCGGCACTGGCGTCAGCCGCGGCATAAAACTGCTCGGCCTCCGCCATCAGATCGGAATTGTTGGTACTCAGCGCGCGAATGGCGGATTTCGCGGCCTTGATCGTCAGTGGCGCGTTGCCGGCGATCTTCTGCGCCAGTTCGTTGGCGACAGTCGCCACTTCGCTCTTCCGTGCCATGAAATGCACAGCCCCCAGCGCATGCGCGCGCGCCGCTGGCAGGCGATCCGCGGTGAACAGCACCTGACGCGTCGCGCCGGCGCCGAACACGCGAATGAAGCGCGCGATGCCGCGCGGGTCGTAGCCGAGGCCAAGCTTCGCCGCAGGCACCGCGAAGAAAGCATCATCTGCCGCCACCCGCAGGTCGCAACTCGCTGCCACCGACGACCCGGCCCCCATGCAGCCGCCAAAGATCATGCCGATGGTCGGCTGCGGGATCGCCTCGATGGCCTTGCAGGTATTCTCGACAAGATCGTCATAGGCGCGGGCGTTGCCCTCGCCGCTGCGCGCCGTGGCAAAATCGGAAATATCCGCACCGGCAGAAAACATCGCCTCGCCATCGCCGCGGATGATCACGACACGGACATCTTGTCGCACCGCGACGTCGCCCGCGAAGGCCGCGATCTTCTTCCACATGGCGGTGGAGATCGCGTTGCGGCGAGCCGGATTGGCCAGGCACAGCGTTGCGATCCCATCCGCAATATCGATGATGATATCGCCGGGCGCGCTCATCGACTCAGGCCGATTTCTTGTGGGAGAGCCAGGAGCCCGATGCAGCTGCCGCGAACAGTTCGGCCAGCGCGGCGTTGAATGCGGCAGGCTCCTCACTGGTGATGGTGTGACCGGAGCGCGGGATGACCAGGAGTCCCGCGGTCGGCACCGTGCGCTTGAGGAAGATACTGGGGTCGAGACACCAGTCGTCCTCGTCACCGACGATGATCAGCAGCGGTACCGAAAAATTCTTCAGCGACGCTTCCATCTCCCACAGCATCGGCCGCTTGGCCTGCAGTTCGCGCATGGTGAGGGCATGGCCAACCGGCGAATGTTCGGCCAGCATGCGCGCGAATTCGGCGAAGCCACGCGGATCCTTGTTCTTGTGGGTCTGACGCGTCGCGCCGTCGGCGTAGCGCGCCGCTGCAGTCGGAAAGTCGACCGTCTCGAACATCTTGGCCGTCTCGCGCGAGGCAGCGCGGCCCTGCTCGACGAAGGCGGGATCGGGGCTCGAACCATAGCCGCAACTCGCCGCGGTCACGGACAGACAGCGCTGCGGATAATGGATGCCGACGTGCAGCGCGGTCGATGCGCCCATCGAATGGCCCACGACATGCGCCTTGTCGATCTTGAGCGCGTCCATCAGCGCGATGATATCATCGCGCGCGATGTCCTGACCGTAGCGCGCGGGATCATCGGGCACGTCTGACGGCGGATAGCCGCGCTGGCTCAGCGTGATGCAGCGATGCGAGCGGGAGAAGTAGCGAAGCTGTGGTTCCCAGGTGCGGTAGTCGCCCGCATACTCGTGGACAAACACCACGGGACTCCCGCTGCCGACCTCCTCATAATAAAGTCGCGTCCCGTCGGGCGTCGTCACATGCGGCATCATTGCCTCCTGCAGCCAGAGCAAATTTCATTTGCACACAAACGAAATGCTAGTAGGCTTATTCCACCACCGCAAGAGGATTTAGTGGATTCAATTTTGGCATATCATTTGCTTACAAACGAATGTTGCCGCCTTGCGAAAAGCGATCGAAAAGCTGTTTGTTACGTCGTTTCCTGAAGGAGCTGCCGATGACCCGACTTTCACGACGCGCCTTTACATTGGGCACGGCTGCTACGTTGATGGGCACGACGATGGCGACGGTATCCCGCGCCCAGCCGATACCAAAGATCCGCGTCGGCAGCCTGACGCTTCCGGTGTTCGCGCCAATCATCGTCAACATCATGAAGGCGCGCAGCTTCGACACCAAGAACGGCTTCGAGGCCGACGTTCAGGTCTATCCATCGTTCTCCGCTTACTATGCAGGCCTTGCGACCGGCGAGATCGACACGCTAATCGGCGGCCCCACCTATTTCCAGAAACTGCGCCTTGAAGGCGTACCGCTGCGGATTATCGCGACCGGTGCAACGCTCGCGGACCTTGTGCTGGTCGCGCGCGATCCCGCAATCAAGTCTCTCGCAGACCTGAAAGGCAAGCAGCTCGCCGCGGATATGGGCAGCGGCCAGTTCCAGATCCTGTCGATCTACGCCAGATCGAACAAGATCGACCTCGCCAAGGACATGACGCTGGTCAACGCCAATTTCGCAGTCGCGCGCGCGCAGCTCGCGGCGAGCCGCGTCGATGCCGCGATGATCATCGAGCCGATCGCTACCATGATGATGAAGGACGACCCGGCGCTGAAGATCATTTTCAACGCCAATGACGCCTGGAAACAGCTCACCGGCAACACCGGCTGGGAACTGGTCTATGCGATGCGTGAAGACGCCATCAAGAAGGTGCCGGACGCGCCGCAAAAATTCGTTGCCGCGTTGCAGGACGTCACCAGCTACCTGCGTACCGATCCCGATGGCGCCGATCGCATTGCCGTGGAAACAGTAAAATTGCCGCCCGGCATCTTGAAGGAAGCCGTGCTCGCAAAACGCTGGGATTTCGATGCCAAACCGGCATGGGGAGCAGAACGCAAGGGGATCTGGGACACGTTTGAGCGCGCGGTAGCCGCAGGTTTTCATCCCAAGCTGCCAGATGAAGCCATCATCTATGCCCCCTGATGAGGCCCGCCCTGCTACGCCGTTTGAGGAACCTCGCCGCTCGCTGTTGATCAGCAGCCTGCCGCGCGAGGCGACCGTATCGATCGCGGTGTTCGCCGCGGTCTGGCAGATGATGTCCTATCTGGCGCCGGCGCTCGGCATTCCGGCCTTCGCGATTCCCGGCCTCGGCCGCATCGCCAAGAGCCTTGCGACCATCGCGCCGCTCGACATCGCGGTGACACTCGGCCGCGTGCTGCTTTCGCTGGTGGTGTCGTTCGCCGTCGGCCTTGTGGTGGCGATCGTGATGTATCTGTCCGAGAGCGTGGAAAAATATCTGCGGCCGATGGTGCGCATCCTGATGGCGGTGCCGGTGGTGTCGTGGATCCTGTTCGCGGTGCTGTGGTTCAAAGGCGTCGAATTCCGCATCGTCTTCGTGCTGGTGGTGGTCTGCGCGCCAGTGTTCACCGTCGATGCGCTCGACAACATGCGTGAGGTCTCCAAGGAGCTGAAGCAGATGATCCGCTCGTTCCGGCCGACGTCGCTGCAGTTCTTCCACAAGCTGATGCTGCCGGCGATCACGCCGGGCCTCATCACCAGTTGGAAGATCACCCTCAGCCTCGCCATTCGGGTCGTGACC
This sequence comes from Nitrobacteraceae bacterium AZCC 2146, assembly GCA_036924855.1. Taxonomy (NCBI): domain Bacteria; kingdom Pseudomonadati; phylum Pseudomonadota; class Alphaproteobacteria; order Hyphomicrobiales; family Nitrobacteraceae; species Nitrobacteraceae bacterium AZCC 2146. The sequence continues at coordinate 7,538,269 of JBAGRP010000001.1, read as the reverse complement.
ATCGCCGAACTGGTCGGCGCGGTGACCGGGATCGGGCATCAATTGTCGGTGGCGCAGGAATTGTTTTCGGTCGCCGACGTCTTCGCCTGGACGCTGGTGCTGGTCGTGCTGCTGTTTTTCCTCGAAGCCCTGCTCGTCCGCCTCGAGACTCGCGTGCTGCGGTGGCGGGCATGAGCGCATCGGCCGCGATCGAAATCGCAAAACTCCGAAAAGTGTTTCGCCAGACCACATCGGGGCAATCGGTGGTGGCGATCAACCAGCTCACGCTACGCATCGACCCCGGAGAATTAGTTGCCATCGTCGGCCAGACCGGCTGTGGCAAATCCACCTTGTTCGATCTGCTGATCGGGCTTGAGCATCCTACCGGCGGCAGCATCACCATCGGCGGCCAGACGCCCTATGACGACTTCAATCATTTTAGAGGACGCATCGCGACGATCTTCCAGCAGGACCGGCTGTTTCCGTGGCGGTCGAGCCTCGACAACGTCAAACTGCCGCTGGAATTGATCGGCATCCCCGAGAATGTCCAGCACGAACGCGCAATGAGCTGGCTGAAGCGGCTGGGCCTTGAGAAGTTTGCCGATGCCTATCCGCGCGAACTGTCCGGCGGCATGCGCCAGCGCGTCGCCATCGCGCGCGCCTTTGCGGTGCAGCCGGAAATCCTGCTGGCGGATGAATCCTTCAGCGCGCTCGATGAAGTCACCGCCGGCGAGTTACGGAAAACCTTCGTCGAACTGGCGCGCGAATTTCACAGCACGGCGATCCTGATCACCCACCAACTCGAGGAAGCCATGTCCGTGGGTGACCGCATCGTCGTATTCGGCAAGTCAGCGGCGCTGCTGGCCGATGTCCGGATGTCGGACTGGGGCCGTGCAGAGTATCCCGTCCTCCGTGAAGCGATCCAGAATACCCTGCAGGCCAACCAGCCCGACCCGCGGCTAACGCGGACTTAACCTCTCCCCGCTCTGCGCGGGGAGAGGTCGAAATGCGAGCGCAGCGAGTATTTCGGGTGAGGGGCGAGGCACTGCACTCAACCATCTCCAGCGTTCGCGGCTCGGAAAACCCCCTCACCCCAGCCCCTCTCCCCGTGAAGAACGGGGAGAGGGAACGCATCCGAGCGAGTGACGTGTTTCAGCTTGTCATGATCGCCTTGGCGGCGTTGCCCATGGCTTCGACGCCCGCATCGCCGGTGTCGGTGAAGCAGAGGATGCGGCACGGGCAGGACTCCAGCCCGTCATAACGCCACGGGAATGCGCCGATCAGGCAACGCTGGTTCAGCATCAGTTCGATATCGCCGCCGATGTTCTCGGCGTGCAGCAAGCCTTCCTGGAACGCGTAGTTGTGGAACGGAAACATGTCGGCGGTGACATGCCGGCCCGACAGCTTGTGCTTGTATTCGAAGGTGCCGAAGAACTCCGCCGGCGTCTTGCCGTGCTGCTTGGTGAACTGCGCAGCGATATCCGGCCGCATGTTGCGGATCGAGGTGTTCATGGCGTGATCGCAGGAGCCGGTGTCCATGCCGAACCACTTGATCTTCTTCTTCAGCATCCAGTGCAGGGTGTCGAGGTTCGGACCCGGATGGTAGCAGAAATACTTCACCAGATCCTGCTGCGGCTGGCCTTCGTAATATTTGTGCCAGCCGGTATGCAGGATGAGAATGTCGCCCTCGCGGATGTCGGCGCCGGATTTCTCCAGCATCTCCGGCGTGATCACCGACCAGTCCTGGACCTGGTTTGAGATGTCGACGACGACTCCCTTGTTGAACAGATAATCCAGCGGCAGCGAGGCCATGTCGCCCTTGCGGCCGTCGGTGGCGTGCATCGCGCCGTCGAAATGGGTGCCGGCATGCAGCGCGGTCTCGATCCGCTGCGCCACGATCATCTGGGTCTGCAGGTTCTGCGCGTAATACATCTTGTTTCCAGCGTAGCCGACCCAGCCCGGCGTATGGATGTTCATGACGTGAGAGAGATCGACGACTTTCATGGCGTATTCCCTGATCGGTTTCAGACCCCCGCCGGCCGGCGGAAATTGTAAGCACACATACAATTGTAAGCACGCTGGCCGATGCAGGATCAAGGCCAGATGGGGTGAGCGGAAAGATGGCCGGGCCAGCAATCATGGGTGGTGCTGATGCATCCCAGCCACTCCGTTGACATCGACAATACCGGCGGATACCTCAATTTCGTGGACGCGTAAGAATTCAGCGTCAGTAATGCGGCCAATGCCGTTTCGAGTTTGTGCCGTTGTCAGGCACTGTTTCAGGAGTGGCGTCGCCATGATGGATTTCGCCACCCGGGTTCACAATCACAATTACAGGCTCGACCCGATCATCCGGTCGCTGCTGGATACAGACTTCTACAAATTCCTGATGCACCAGTTCATCTGGATGCTCTACGCCAAGGTGCCGGTCACCTTCGGCCTGATCAACCGGACCAAGACGGTCCGGATCGCCGACATCATCCCGGAAGAGGTGCTGCGCGCCCAGCTCGACCATGCCCGCACGCTGCGGTTTCGCGAGAACGAGTTGATCTGGCTGGCGGGTAACCGCTTCTACGGCCGCCGCGACATCTTTCGTCCGGAATATATCGATTACCTGCGCAGCTTCCGGCTGCCCGATTATCACCTCGAGACCATCGATGGCCAGTATGTGTTGACCTTCGAGGGCGCCTGGACCGACGTGACGCTGTGGGAGATCTATGCCCTGTCGATCGTCAGCGAGTTGCGCTCCCGCGCGGCGATGGCGTCGCTCGACAAGTTTGAGCTCGACATTCTCTACGCCCAGACCAAGGCGAAGATCTGGGGCAAGATCCAGCGCCTGCAGGCCTACCCTGATCTTCGGCTAGCCGAATTCGGAACCCGGCGGCGGCACAGTTTCCTGTGGCAGGAGTGGGTCACCGATGCGATGGCCAATGAACTCGGCCACACTTTTGTGGGCACATCCAATGCCCACCTCGCCTTCAAGCACTCCTTCGAGGCCATCGGCACCAACTCGCACGAATTGCCGATGGTAGCAGCATGCCTCGCCAACACCGACGAAGAACTGAAAGCGGCGCAATACGACGTGCTGGCGAAATGGCAGGAGGTCTATGATGGCGAACTGCTGATCATCCTGCCCGACACGTTTGGCATGACCCAGTTCCTGCGCGACGCGCCGGACTGGGCTGCCGACTGGACCGGCATGCGCATGGACTCCAAGGAGCCGGTGGCGGCGGGCGAGGAAATCATCGCCTGGTACGCTTCGCGCGGCGAAGATCCGCGCAAGAAGCGCGCGATGTTCAGCGACGGCCTGGAGGTGGATTCGATGATCGACCTGCACCAGAAATTCCGCGGCCGGGTCCGCGAGAGCTTTGGCTGGGGCACCATGGCCACCAACGATTTCCGCGGCTCGCATCCGCGCGGCCTCGATACGCTCGATCCGATCAGCCTGGTCTGCAAGGTCACGTCAGCCAACGGTCGCACCGCCGTCAAGCTGTCGGACAATCCGGCGAAAGCAACCGGTAGTCCGCAGGAGATCGAACGCTACACGCGGATATTTGGGCAGGATGGCTTCGCGCGGCACGCGGTGGTGGTTTAGCCGCCGCAAACGCGGACTTCACCTCTCCCCGCTTGCGGGGAGAGGGAAGCAAAAAACGCCGCCCGGTTTCCCGGACGGCGTTTCTCTGAAATGTAGTTCGCGAACTTCTTACAGCAGACCTGCGCCCCTCGCCCACTTGTACTTGGCGCCGAGCACCTCGACCGGCAGTTCGGTCGAATAGGCATAGGCCGGGATGCCGTTCTGGTAGAGATATTCCGCGGCCTCCTCGACTTCGACGTCGCCGGCCAATGAGGCGACCATCGGCTTCTCGATGCCCTTCGCCTTCATCTCGTTCTTGATCTCTACCATGTTGCGCGCAAACACCATCGGCGGCGTGACGATGGTGTGCCAGTAGCCGAGGATCAATGAGTGGATACGCTCATCCGTGAGGCCGAGCTTCACCGTGTTGACGTAGGTGATCGGCGGCTCGCCACCGGTGATATCGACGGGGTTGCCGGCCGCGCCGAACGGCGGAATGAATTTTCGGAACGCGGCGTCAAGATCCGGCGGCATCGCCATCAGCGACAGGCCGTTATCGACCACCGCATCCGACAGCAGAACGCCCGAACCACCGGCACCGGTGATGATCAGCACGTTCTCGCCCTTCGGCGTCGGCAGCACCGGAATGCCGCGGGCAAATTCCAGCAGCTGGCGCAGCGACCGGGCGCGGATCACGCCGGACTGCTTCAGCACGTCCTCGTAGATCTTGTCGTTGCCGGCGAGCGCGCCGGTGTGCGACGAGGCTGCCTTGGCGCCGGCCGAGGTGCGGCCAGCTTTCAGCACGACCACCGGCTTCTTCTTGGAGACCCGCTTGGCGGCTTCCGCGAAGGCACGGCCGTCCTTCAGATCCTCGCAATGCTGCGCGATGATCGTGGTGTTCGGATCCTGCTCGAAGAAGGCGAGCAGATCGTCCTCGTCGATATCCGACTTGTTGCCGAGACCGACAATCGCAGAGACGCCCATCTTCGCCGAGCGCGAGAACCCGATGATCGCCATGCCGATGCCGCCGGACTGCGACGACAGCGCCGCCGAGCCCTTGACGTCATAGGCGGTGCAGAAGGTGGCGCAGAGGTTGGCCGGCGTATAATAGAAGCCGTAGATGTTCGGCCCCATCAGGCGGACGTCGTACTTCTTGCCGATCTCGACGATCTCTTCCTGCAGCGCGGGCTCGTTGGCTTCGGCAAATCCCGATGGGATCAGCACGGCGCCGGGAATTTTCTTCTCGCCGCATTCGATCAGCGCGCCGGCGACGAATTTGGCGGGGATCGCGAACACCGCGGTATCGATCACGCCCGGCACATCCTTGACGCTCTTATAGGCCTTGCGGCCCATGATCTCGGCGGCCTTGGGATGGATCGGATAGATCTCGCCCTTGTAGCCGCCGTTGATCAGGTTCTTCATCACCGAATTACCGATCTTGCCGTCTTCAGCGGAGGCGCCGATCACGGCGACCGCCTTCGGCATCATGATGCGGTTCATCGCGGTGACGATTTCGGCATTCGAGCGCGGCGCGGGACGCGGCTTGTAGTCGAAATCGACGACGATGCGCACGTCGGCAGCGATGGCGTCCTTCTTGGTGGCGAATACCGGGTTGAGATCGAGTTCGACCATTTCGGGGAAATCGCTGACCAGCTGTGACACCTTGACGATGATGTCGGCCAGTGCCTCGCGGTTGGCCGGATCGCCGCCGCGGACGCCGTGCAGCATCTCGGCAGCCTGGATGCCGTCGAGCATCGACAGTGCGTCGTCATTGGTGGCCGGGGCGAGACGGAAGGTGACGTCCTTGAGGACTTCGACCAGTACGCCACCGAGACCAAACGCCACCAGCTTGCCGAACGAGCCGTCGGTGATCGAGCCGATGATCACCTCGGTGCCGCCCATCAGCATCTGCTGGATCTGGATGCCTTCGATCTTGGCGTCGGCCTTGTACTTCTTCGCATTGGCGAGAATGGTGTCGTAGGCCTTCTCAGCCTCGGCAACCGTCTTGACGCCGACGATGACGCCGCCAGCTTCCGTCTTGTGCAGGATGTCCGGCGAGACGATCTTCATCACCACCGGGAAGCCCATGCCATCCGCCATCTTGGCAGCTTCGGCGGCAGATTTCGCGACGCCTTCCTTCGGCACCGGGATGCCATAGGCGTCGCAGACCAGCTTGCCCTCAGGCGCGGTGAGGCTGGTGCGGTTGTCAGCTTTCACCGCATCGAGAACTTTGCGAACGGAATCTTTCGCGGATGGCACGGCAACCTGCTTGGCGAGATTCGATTGGGACATGGCTTCCTCTCCTTGACGTCTATTTTCTGCGAGACGCGATTGATGGCATTTGGTATGCCAGAAGTTCGATTGTCAAGCTGCTGTGCACTGCGGAAATGCTGAAATCGCTTGCATCTTGACACCTTGGTATTTGGTATGCCAAAAATCTAGCTGCAGTTAATCTGTTATAGGACATCTCTGACTGGAGATGATTCATGACTGCACGAAAACCAACCAAGGCGTCGCCCACTATGGCTGAGGCAGATATTGCGATTGTCCGGATCGCGCCGGAGACCAGCTTCAAGAACAAGGCCTATGACGCCTTGAAAGAAGCGATTCTCAAGATGGATATCTACACCACAGCCGAACCGGTGATGCTCGACGAGCGCGCGCTGTCGGAACGCCTCGGGGTCAGCCGCACGCCGATCCGCGAAGCGATCGCGATGCTGGAGCAGGATGGCTTCGTCAAGACGATGCCGCGTCGTGGCATCGTCGTCGTGCGCCGGACCAAGACCGAAATCGTCGACATGATCCGCGCCTGGGCGGCGCTGGAAAGCATGGCTGCGCGGCTGATCACCACGACCGCGCGCAAGAAGGACATCTCGGCGCTGCGCGACTTCTTCAAGGATTTCAACAAGGACCGGCTGCCGCAGGATCACGTCGAGGAATATTCGAAAGCCAACATCGCCTTCCATCAAGCGCTGATCTCGCTCAGCGAGTCACAGGTGCTGGTCGACATGACCAACGACATTCTTCTTCACGTGCGCGGCTACCGGCAGCTGACGATCGGACGGACCGACCGCACCGCGACCTCCCTGCCCGAGCACATGGCGATCATCGAGGCTCTCGAAGAACGCAATACCGAGCTCGCGGAGAAGCGCGCACGCGATCACACGCTGGGGCTGGCGGCCTATGTCGAAGCCCACGGCAAGGAACTGTTTACGTAGCACCTTCTAACGACGACAACCGCTTTCACTCCGTACCAAGCGCATCAGACAACGCCAACACGTCACATCAAAAAAAGATCAGGGAGAGCGGAATGACCGCAGTAGTACAGAGCATCGCCAATGCAGCCGACACCGAGCAGGAACTGACGGACGGCTTTCACCTCGTCATCGACGCGCTGAAGCTCAACGGCCTCAACACGATCTATGGCGTGCCGGGTATTCCGATCACCGACTTCGGCCGCATGGCGCAGGCCGAGGGCATTCGCGTGCTCTCCTTCCGTCACGAGCAGGCTGCCGGTTACGCGGCATCGATCGCCGGCTACCTCACCAAGAAACCCGGCGTCTGCCTGACCGTATCGGCCCCCGGTTTTCTCAACGGTCTCACCGCCCTCGCCCATGCCACCACCAACTGCTTCCCGATGATCCTGATTTCCGGCTCGTCCGAGCGCGAGATCGTCGATCTGCAGCAGGGTGACTATGAGGAGATGGATCAGCTCGCCATCGCGAAACCGCTGTGCAAGGCGGCATTCCGCGTGCTGCACGCCGCCGACATCGGCATCGGCCTGGCCCGCGCGATCCGCGCCGCAGTGTCCGGCCGTCCGGGTGGCGTTTATCTCGATCTGCCCGCCAAGCTGTTCGGTCAGGTGATGAATGCCGAAGCCGGCCGCAAGTCGCTCGTCAAGGTGATCGATGCCGCACCGGCACAGATCCCGGCGCCGGATTCGATCAAGCGCGCGCTCGACGCGCTGAAGTCGGCCAAAAAGCCGCTGATCATTCTCGGCAAGGGCGCCGCCTATGCGCAGGCCGACGATGCCGTCAAAGCGCTGGTCGAAACCTCGGGCATTCCGTTCCTGCCCATGAGCATGGCGAAGGGCTTGTTGCCCGACACCCATCCGCAATGCGCGGGTGCTGCGCGCTCCACCGTGTTGAAGGATTCCGACGTCGTGATGCTGATCGGCGCCCGCCTGAACTGGCTGCTGTCGCACGGCAAAGGCAAGAGCTGGGGCGACGCACCGAAGAAGTTCATCCAGATCGACATCGAGCCGAAGGAAATGGATTCCAACGTCGAGATCGTCGCGCCCGTCGTCGGCGACATCGGTTCCTGCGTCGCCGCTCTGCTGAATGGCATGGGCAAGGACTGGCAGAAGGCGCCATCGGATTGGGCCAATGCCGTCACCAAGAAGCGCGAAGAGAACGTTGCCAAGATGGCGCCGCGCCTGATGAACAACAACTCGCCGATGGATTATCACGGCGCGCTCGGCGTGCTGCGCACCATCATCAAGGAGCGTCCGGATGCCATGCTGGTCAACGAAGGTGCCAACACGCTGGATCTCGCGCGTGGCATCGTCGACATGTATCAGCCGCGCAAGCGCATCGATGTCGGCACCTGGGGCATCATGGGCATCGGCATGGGCTATTGCATCGCCGCAGCGATCGAGACCGGCAAGCCGGTGCTGGCGATCGAAGGCGACAGCGCGTTCGGCTTCTCCGGCATGGAGATCGAAACCATCTGCCGCTACAACCTTCCTGTCTGCATCGTCGTCTTCAACAATGACGGTATCTATCGCGGCACCGACGTCAACCCGACCGGCGGCCCCGACGTGGCGCCCACGGTGTTCGTCAAGGGCTCGCGCTACGACAAGATGATGGAAGCCTTCGGCGGCGTCGGCATCAACGCGACCTCGCCCGACGAACTCAAGCGCGCCGTCAATGCGGCGATGGACTCCGGCAAGCCGACCCTCATCAACGCGGTGATCGATCCGGCCGCCGGCAGCGAAAGCGGCCGCATCGGCAACCTCAATCCGCAAAGCGTGCTGAAAAAGAAGAAGTAACTCTGTATGATCGACGGGGTCGCAGGGCCCCGTCCCTTTTCCTTTCTGCCCGCGCGGCAACTAGAAGATACGGGAGCAAGATAATGACTCAGGCGCTCAAGGGCGTTCGCATTCTCGATTTCACCCACGTCCAGTCCGGACCGACCTGCACGCAATTGCTGGCCTGGTTTGGCGCCGACGTGATCAAGGTCGAGCGGCCAGGCGTCGGTGATATCACCCGCGGCCAGCTGCAGGACGTGCCGAACGTCGACAGCCTGTATTTCACCATGCTGAACCACAACAAGCGCTCGATCACCCTGGACACCAAGAATCCGAAGGGCAAGGAAGTCCTGATCGCGCTGATCAAGTCCTGCGACGTACTGGTGGAGAACTTCGGACCGGGCGTGCTCGACCGCATGGGTTTCCCGTTCGAGAAGATCCAGCAGATCAATCCGAAGATGATCGTGGCCTCGATCAAGGGCTTTGGCCCCGGCCCCTATGAGGACTGCAAGGTCTATGAGAACGTCGCGCAGTGCACCGGCGGCGCCGCCTCGACCACCGGCTTCCGCGATGGCTTGCCGCTCGTCACCGGCGCACAGATCGGCGACAGCGGCACCGGCCTGCATCTGGCGCTCGGCATCGTCACCGCTTTGTATCAGCGCACCGTGACGGGCAAGGGACAGAAGGTCACCGCCGCGATGCAGGACGGCGTGCTCAACCTCGCCCGCGTCAAGCTGCGCGATCAGCAGCGCCTCGCCCATGGCCCGCTCAAGGAATACAGCCAGTTCGGCGAAGGCATTCCGTTCGGTGACGCGGTGCCCCGCGCCGGCAACGATTCCGGCGGTGGCCAGCCCGGTCGCATCCTGAAGTGCAAGGGCTGGGAGACCGATCCCAACGCCTACATCTATTTCATCACCCAGGCGCCGGTGTGGGAAAAGATCTGCGACGTGATCGGCGAGCCGACCTGGAAGACCGATCCGAACTATTCCAAGCCGGCCGTGCGGCTGCCGCGCCTCAACGAGATCTTTTCGCGCATCGAACGGTGGACCATGACCAAGACCAAGTTCGAGGCGATGGATATCCTCAATGAGGACGACATCCCCTGCGGTCCGATCCTGTCGATGAAAGAACTGGCCGAGGACCAGTCGCTGCGCGCCACCGGCACCGTGGTCGAGGTCGACCACCCCGAGCGCGGCAAGTATCTCTCGGTCGGCAACCCGATCAAGATGTCGGACAGCCCCACCGAGGTGACCCGCTCGCCGCTGCTTGGCGAGCACACCGACGAAATCCTGCGCCAGGTGCTGGGCTTCAGCGACCATCAGGTCGCCGAGATCCACGATTCCGGCGCCCTCGATCCGCCGCGCAAGGTCGCCGCCGAATAACGCCTTAGCGTTTATCAATACCGACCAAAGGCCGCCGACCCCTCGGCGGCCTTTTTTGATAAGAAAATCAAATCGATCCATTTTGCACTGCAAAAATTTCTTTGCTGCTATGCAAACAACGGAATTGTCAGTGGCATCTGGTATGCCTAGATTGTCCTCAGATGAGAACGAAGCGCCGCCGCGCTTTCAGAAGAGGGATCGACAATGTCCAAAACTGCTTCGCTCGGCCTCGCCCCGTCCGCCACTCTGTTCGGCCGCCTGCTCGCCACCATCGACCGGCTGCTGATGACCAGCGCCCGCATCTCGCAGCGCAATGGCGACCTGCCCTATTTCGGTCTCTGAGTACCGAACACCGCGAATTTCAGGCTGGTTGAGCGTTATCGCCGATCATCCTCCAGTTTCCTCCCAGACTTGGCCCCGGTTTTCCGGGGCCATTTTTTTATCCGGAACAATCAGGACCAAAGGGGCGCCTGTGCGCAACATCTGCGACATTTGCGCGCGCCTTCGGTTTTAAAGTTATAATCGCTTGATGGCTGGCATATCGCATACCAAAATGACCAGACGGTAACGCTCAACCTAAAACAGAAGCGTGCCTCGGGAGAAACCTATGACGGATGCAGTTCATGGAGCGGCTCCGGCCGCGGCACGTGTCAGCGATGCCTATCGCTGGACTCAATTAGCCATCGGCGTCGGCGCGATGGTGATGATCGCCAACTATCAATACGGCTGGACGTTCTTCGTCCCCGACATCCAGAAAAAATTTGGCTGGGATCGCGCCTCGATCCAGTGGGCGTTTACCCTCTTCGTGTTGTTCGAAACCTGGCTGGTACCGATCGAGGGCTGGTTCGTCGATAAATACGGCCCGCGCCTGGTGGTGCTGATCGGCGGCATCCTCTGCGGCATCGGCTGGGCCATCAACGCCGAGGCGACGACACTCAATGGCTACTACCTCGGCATGATCATAGCCGGCATCGGCGCCGGCGGCGTCTACGGTACCTGCGTCGGCAATGCGCTGAAGTGGTTTCCCGACAAGCGTGGACTCGCCGCCGGCATCACCGCAGCAGGCTTCGGCGCGGGCTCCGCACTCACCGTCGCGCCGATCCAGGCGATGATCAAGGATTCCGGATTCCAGAGCACGTTCCTGTACTTCGGTCTGGGCCAGGGCCTGATCATCGTCATCCTGGCGTTCTTCCTGTTTCCGCCAAAGACAGGCCAGGTGCCTGCAGTGACGCAGAACGTCAACGTCATCCAGACCCGCCGCAACTACGCTCCGACCGAAGTCATCCGCCATCCGATCTTCTGGCTGATGTACTTCATGTTCGTGATCGTCGGCGCAGGCGGATTGATGGTGACGGCGAATTTGAAGCCGATCGCAGCCGACTGGAAGATCGACAACGTTCCGGTCACGCTGATGGCCGTGACGATGACGGCGGTGACATTCGCCGCTACCATCGACCGCGTACTCAATGGCCTGACACGTCCGTTCTTTGGCTGGATCTCCGACATGATCGGCCGCGAGAATACGATGTTCATCGCCTTCGGCATGGAAGGCCTCGGCATCTACGCGCTTTATCTCTGGGGACACGATCCGCTCTGGTTCGTGCTGCTGTCAGGTTTCGTGTTCTTCGCCTGGGGTGAGATCTACTCACTATTCCCCTCGACCTGCACCGACACGTTCGGCGCGAAGTTTGCGACGACCAACGCCGGACTGCTCTACACCGCGAAAGGCACGGCGGCCCTGCTGGTGCCCGTCGCGAACTACATGCAGCAATCGTCGGGGACCTGGGACACTGTGTTCCTGATCGCGGCGGGAGCGAACATCCTCGCCTCGCTGCTGGCGATCATCGTGCTCAAGCCGTGGCGGAAGAACGTGGTCGCGAAAGCACTCGCATAATCGTCATCCACGACACCAACAAAGCGCGCTCGACCGAAAGGTTGAGCGCGCTTTTTGCGTCCCGAATGTTCGTGCGTTCGTCGAAGACAAACCACGACAAGGCGCCCATGGATCGTCTTCCTAAGCTTGAGCCGCAATACCGGGATTGCGCATCATTGCACCCATGCTGCATCGCAGCACATGTCTGGGATGCCAGAGGCAAATCTGAAATCTTCGCTCAAGATCAGCTTGCATCTTGGAATATAATATACCAGTCTTCCACAAAGCAGCGCTTGCGACAATAAGCCACAACTACTGCGGCACTAGGTCACACAAAAAGCGCGCATCGGAGGAAGCATGACTTCAAGCACAAACGCGCCCGCAATGGAAACGGCACCGTCTGGCGGCTTTCGCTGGATTCAACTCGGCATGGGCATCGTCTGCATGGCGATGATCGCCAACCTGCAATACGGATGGACGCTGTTCGTCGATCCGATCGATGCCAAGTATCATTGGGGCCGCGCCTCAATTCAATTGGCCTTCACCCTCTTCGTCGTCGTCGAAACCTGGCTCGTTCCGGTCGAAGCATGGTTCGTTGACAAATACGGCCCGCGCGTCGTCATCATGTTCGGCGGCGTGATGATCAGCCTCGCCTGGATCCTGAATTCCTACGCGGACTCGCTTGTGCTGCTGTACGCCGCGGCCATCGTCGGCGGCATCGGCGCCGGTTCGGTGTACGGGACCTGCGTCGGCAATGCGTTGAAGTGGTTTCCGGATCGTCGCGGTCTGGCCGCCGGCGCAACGGCGGCGGGCTTCGGTGCAGGCGCCGCGATCACGGTGGTGCCGATCGCCAACATGATCGCCGAGAGCGGATATCAGCACGCCTTCCTTACCTTCGGAATCGGGCAAGGCCTCATCGTCTTCGTGCTCGCATTTTTCATGCGCAAGCCGCTGCATGCATTGCCGGTTCGACGCAAGCAACTGAACCTGCCGCAAACCAAGATCGACTTCACGCCGCCGCAGGTGCTGCGCAGCGCTATCTTCTGGGTGATGTATCTGGTGTTCGTCATGGTCGCTGCCGGCGGCCTGATGACAGCGGCGCAAATCGCGCCGATCGCAAAGGACTTCAAGATCGCCAACGAACCGGTCAGCCTGCTCGGCTTCCAGATGGCCGCACTGACCTTCGCGATTTCACTTGACCGGATCTTCGATGGCTTTGGCCGCCCGTTCTTCGGCTGGGTGTCCGACACCATCGGCCGCGAGTATACGATGTTCATCGCCTTTGGAACGGCGGCGCTAATGCTGCTGACGCTGTCCGCCTATGGTCATGTTCCGCTCGTATTCGTTCTCGCGACCGCGGTGTATTTCGGCGTGTTCGGCGAAATCTACAGCCTCTTCCCGGCAACCTGCGGCGATACGTTCGGCGCCAAGTTCGCAACCACCAACAACGGCATGCTGTACACCGCCAAGGGCACAGCAGCGCTGCTGGTGCCATTGGCCAGTCTGATAGCAGCCAGCTATGGATGGCAGGCAGTGTTCGTTGTTGTTGTCGCGCTGAATGCCACAGCAGCTCTGCTGGCGTTGTTTGTGATCAAGCCAATGCGGCGGGCGTTCATTCTCGGAAGCGACCCGCTGACGGCCGACGCCACTGCGCGCAACGCCAAGACGGCCTGAGGCAAGAGACCAACCACTCTGAAAGGGCGCACATCTGTGCGCCCTTTTTTTGTGCGCCGAATCGGTTGGCATACATAATACGAATGAGAGACTCGTAGTCTTCCCGCCGTAGAAGCGCGAGAGCCATCCCCCGAGGATAAGCCTTAAAACGTAAGAAATACTGACATTTCTCGCCGCATTTGAGTGCTTGAGCCCGATCATTTCGCGTTGACAATTGGCATACCGTATACCAATGTCACAAGTATAATAACGATCCTAAATCGATCACCCAGGGAGGTTGCGATGAAAGTCGGAGACATTCTGCGCAAGAAAAGCACCCGTATCGCGACAGTTCGCATGAACGAAACCGTCGCGATCGCCGCCCAGTTGCTCCGCACCGGCAACATCAGTGCGCTGGTGGTCAAGGATGTCTGTCGCACCGAAGGCAATGTTGCGGTCGGGATGTTTTCCGAGCGTGACGTCGTTCGCGCCATTGCCGAACACGGCGCCGCCGGCGTCAATCTGAAAGTCTCGAACCTGATATCGGTGCAGGAACTGATTTCCTGCCGCTCCACCGATACGCTTGAACATGTCCGTCATCTCATGAACAAGAACCACATCCGGCACGTACCTGTCATCGACGACCATACCTTGATTGGCGTGGTCAGTATCAGAGACATCAGCACGGCGCTCGAAGATGACGGAATCGGCGCCGCACAAGCCGTGCACGCCTAGAGCGCGGCTTCCAGCAAACGCCTCTGTTCTCGAGCAACTCTTCACCGATCGGGAACGGTTCGCGGCAAAATATTTTTGGCGTTTGCTTTGGGATATCAGATGAAGATTTGCATTTACGGCGCCGGCGCAATCGGCGGCTACCTCGGTGTGCAACTGGCACAGGCCGGCGCTGATGTCAGTCTGGTCGCGCGCGGCGCGCATCTCGCTGCCATGCGCGACAACGGACTGAAGCTGCTGATCGGCGATGAGGAGCGCGTGGTGAAGCCGCGCTGCACCGACACTCCCGCCGATCTCGGCCCGCAGGATTTCATCATCGTCTGCCTGAAGGCGCATTCGATCACCGGCGTGATCGAACAGATGCAGCCGTTGCTCGGGCCGCACACCCGCATCGTCACCGCGGTGAACGGCATCCCCTATTGGTACTTCTACAAGCACGGCAACCGGTTCGAGGGGACGGCGCTGGAAAGCGTCGATCCCGGCGGCCGGCAGTGGCGCGAACTCGGCGCCGAGCGTGCCATCGGCTGCATCGTCTATCCCGCCACGGAAATCGAAGCGCCTGGTGTGATCCGCCATGTCTACGGCGACAAATTCCCGATCGGCGAGCCGTCCGGTGAGAAGAGCGCGGATGTCGAGCGGCTGGCAGCGATGTTCGCTAAGGCTGGATTGCAGGCGCCGGTGCTGGATCGCATCCGCGACGAAATCTGGCTCAAGCTATGGGGCAATGTCTGCTTCAATCCGATCAGCGCGCTGACCCATGCAACCCTCGACGTGATCTGCACCGATCCTGCGACGCGCGCGCTGGCGAAGGCGATGATGCTGGAAACCCAGGCCATCGCGGAAACCTTCGGGGTGACATTCCGCGTCGACGTCGAGCGCCGCATCGAGGGCGCGCGCAAGGTCGGCGCGCACAAGACCTCGATGCTGCAGGATCTGGAGCGCGGCCGGCCGATGGAAATCGATCCGTTGGTCACCGTGGTCCAGGAAATGGGACGCCTCACCGGCATCCCCACGCCCGCCCTCGACTCGGTGCTGGCGCTGGTGATCCAGCGCGCCAAGATCGCGGGACTTTATTGACTGTCATTCCGGGGCGCGAATTCAGCAGAGCTGAATGAGCGAGCCCGGAATCCATAACCACCGCAGGGAGTATGGATTTCGAGACCGCGCAAAGACGCGCGTCCTCAGACACGCCAATTGGCGTGTCGGGGAATGACGAACTTTAATTTTGAATGCCACAATAAACATGCAGCAAGGACCACCCTCATGACGAATTGGGTACGCTTCCAGCATCATGGTCGCACCAGCTTCGGCACGATTGCCGAAGACGAGATCTCCGTTCATGACGGCGACATGTTCGGCACGGCAAGGCCGACCGGCCAGTATCTCAAGCAGTCCGACGTCGAATTGCTGGCGCCATGCGAACCGTCAAAGATCATCGCCCTGTGGAATAATTTTCATGCGCTCGCCGCCAAGCTGAATTCGCCGGAGCCGAAAGAGCCGCTGTATTTTTTGAAGGCGTCATCCAGCGTTACCGCGCCGGGCGCCGTTGTCACCAAGCCACCGTCCTATGACGGCAAGGTGGTCTATGAGGGCGAACTCGGCATCGTGATCGGCAAGACCTGCAGCGGCATTTCCGCGGATCAGGCCGATGGCTTCATCTTCGGCTATACCTGCGTCAACGACATCACCGCCGCCGATATCCTCAACCGCGACGCGACCTTCGCGCAGTGGACGCGCGCCAAAAGCTTCGATGGCTTTGGCCCGTTCGGTCCCGCCATCACGGCCGGCATCGATCCCGCCACGCTCAGCGTGCGCACCATTCTCAATGGCGCCGAGCGACAGAACTATCCCGTCGCCGACATGATCTTCAGCCCGCAGCAACTCGTCAGCAAGATTTCGCACGACATAACCTTGCTGCCGGGCGACCTGATCTGCTGCGGCACCTCGGTCGGCGTCGGCGTGATGAAGGAGCCGGTCAACACCGTGACCATCGCGATCGACGGCATCGGCGAGTTGCATAACGAATTCCGTCAATAGGAATTCGCTGACAGCTCAGGCCCTGCAAATCGCCGCGAGGCATCCGCCATTTCCGCATGGCGCGCTGCCCCCTGTCCGATGGACATTCGTCCCACAGGACGGCATCCTTGCCCTGACAAGATCAAGAACATCGCATCGTGCGGCGCAATCCATTGCGCCGGGGAAACAGCTTTGGGGACCGACCATGATCAAGACGCGATTTACCGAACTCGTCGGCGTTGAACACCCGATCGTGCAGGGTGGCATGCAGTGGGTCGGTCGCGCTGAGCTGGTCGCCGCTGTCGCCAACGCCGGCGCGCTCGGCATGATCACCGCGCTGACGCAGCCGACGCCGGAAGACCTCACCAGGGAAATCGCGCGCTGCCGCGAGATGACCGACAGACCGTTCGGCGTCAATCTGACCATCCTGCCCTCGATCAAGCCGCCGCCTTACGCGGAATATCGCGCAGCGATCATCGAGAGCGGCATCAAGATCGTCGAAACCGCCGGCAACAAGCCGCAGGACCACGTCACCGAATTCAAGAAGCATGGCGTCGTCGTCATCCACAAATGCACCAGCGTGCGGCACGCGCTATCGGCCGAGCGGATGGGCGTCGATGCGATCTCCATCGATGGCTTCGAATGCGCCGGCCATCCCGGGGAAGACGACACGCCGGGCCTGATCCTGATCCCGGCCGCCGCCGACAAGATCAGGATTCCGATGATCGCATCCGGCGGATTCGGCGATGGCCGCGGCCTGGTGGCCGCCCTGGCGCTGGGCGCCGAAGGCATCAACATGGGCACACGCTTCATGTGCACCAGGGAAAGCCCGATCCATCAACTGGTGAAGGAGCGCATCGTCGCCAATGACGAGCGCGAGACCGACCTGATATTCCGTACCATGCGCAACACCTCACGGGTCGCCAGGAACGCAGTGAGCCAGCAGGTGGTGGCTCTGGAGAAGGAAGGCGCGACCTTCGAACAGGTCCGCGAACTGGTCGCCGGCGCCCGCGGCAAGCTGGTCTATTCGACCGGCGATGCCGAAGACGGCATCTGGTCCGCAGGCCAGGTGCAGGGCTTGATCCATGACATACCCACCTGCGAAGAGCTGGTGTCGCGCATCATGCGCGATGCCGAAGCCATCATCCGGTCGCGGCTGGAAGCCATGATATCAGGCAGCCAGCGCCAGGCCGCGGAATAGAACTCCACAAAGACACGAGAAAGTTTCGATGAAAGCCTTTGTCTACGGCACCGATGGCGCGGCCATTACCGACGTCGCCAAACCATCGCCGACGGGCACGCAGGTATTGGTCCGCGTGCGCGCCTGCGGCCTCAACCGCGCCGACCTCGGCATGACCAAGGGCCACGTCCATGGCAGCGCCGGCGGCGCCGGCACCGTGCTGGGGATGGAATGGGCGGGGGAAGTCGCCGAGGTCGGCCCCGACACCAGCGGCGTCAGGATTGGCGACAGAGTGATGGGCTCCGGCGCCGCGGCGTTCGCGGAATACACGCTGGCCGATCACGGCCGGCTGTTTCACATCCCGGCCGGCATGAGCTTCGAGGACGCCTGCACCCTGCCCGTCGCCATCACCACCATGCACAACGCGCTGGTCACCAATGGCGCGCTGCAGGAAGGCCAATCGGTCCTGATCCAGGGTGCCAGCTCCGGCGTCGGCCTGATGGCGCTGCAGATCGCCAAATTCAAAGGCGCGACGATGGTGATCGGTTCCTCCACCGACGCTGCACGCCGCGGCCGATTGAAAGACTTCGGCGCCGATCTCGCGATCGATTCCAAAGATGCCGGCTGGGTCGATCAGGTGCTGAAGGCGACAGGTGGCGAAGGTGTCGACCTGATCATCGACCAGATTTCCGGACCGGTCGCCAACCAGAACTTGAAGGCGACCAGGGTGATGGGCCGCATCGTCAATGTCGGCCGTCTCGGCGGCACGCATGGCGATTTCAATTTCGATCTCCATGCCGCGCGCCGCATTCACTACATCGGCGTCACTTTCCGCACCCGCTCGCTGCAGGAAATCCGCGACATCTTCAGCGCGGTGCGTGCCGACATCTGGCCGGCAATTGAATCCGGCAAGTTGAAACTGCCGATCGACAAGGTGTTTGCCTTCGCCGAGATCGGCAAGGCATTCGAGCGCATGGAAGCCAACCGGCATCTCGGCAAGATCGTGGTGACGCTGTAGTCCGCGGATACACCAGCGGGCATCGATGGATGCCATGCGACGTCCGGTTTTCGCAAACGGGCCTAGCCTGCGAGAAAGCCGCCGTCAGCGCACAGCACATGTCCAACGACGTAGCTTGCGTCATCGGACAAAAGCCAAGACACCGCACCGGCAACCTCTTCGGGACGTCCCATTCGCCGCAGCGGCAACCCCGCCGCAACGGCGCTCATGTCCGCGATGCCGGACGCCAGCATCATGTCGGTCACCACACGACCCGGCGCGATGGCGTTTATCCGCACCCCCTGGGGCGCGTATTCCATGGCGGCCGACCGGGTCAGGGCGATGGCGGCGGCCTTGGATGCTGAATAGAGCGACAATCCGGGATTTGGATTGCGCACACCGCTAACGCTGGTGTTGTTGACGATCGCGCCGCCGCCACTCCCGAGCATTCCCGGAATCTGGAAGCGCAGGCAATGAAAGAGGGCGCGGACGTTGGTGTCGAATACTCTTGCGTAGGTTTCGTTGTTTTGGTCGGCCAGGGAGGCGCGTCGCTCCTGAACGCCCGCATTATTGAACGCCACGTCGAGCCGCCCAAAGCGGCGGAGTGCCGTCTGGACCAAACCTGCCGCGTCTTCCTCCCGCGTGACATCGGCTGGCACGAACACGCCCTCGGCACCGGCTGCCCGCACTTCCGCCGCAACCGCCTCGCCTTCTGCGGCACGGCGACCACCGATGAGGACGGCTGATGCGCCCTCCAGCGCGAAACGCAGCGCAGCCGCTCGGCCAATGCCAGTGCCGCCACCGGTCACTAGGCAAACCTTGTCCGCAAGCCTTCCGCACGGTTGCAGAGCGGGATGCACACCGGCGAGAGCCGTCAGGGCAACTTCGTCCATGATTGATAACCTCAAACCATCTGCAGTGGGGCTTCCCGGGACAGGCCGCGCGACGAAGAGGGACGGACAAATCTTTGCTCGATGACCTCGTTGCCCCACTGGCGACCCGGTTTCTCTTCTGCGAGCGAGAAGCCATGGCCTTCATAGAGCCTGCGAGCGGCACCAAGCCCCTGGAACGTCCACAGCCGGGTTTCGGCGAAGCCCTGCCTGTCGCAGAACCCGACGGCTTCTGCCAGAAGCGCTCGGCCGATACCCCCTCCGCGCAGGCCGTCGTCGACGATGAACCAGCGCAGATGCGCTATGTCCGACCCCAGGTCCTCGCCATCGATCGCGACCGCGCCGACGACGTCGCCCGAGTGAAGGGCCACCCAGAGTTCATTGCGGGAATTACCCAAACGATTTGCAAAGTCAGCCAGCCCGGCGGCGACCTGGGTTTCGAAAAAGCGGCCGAAGCCAACGGCGTGCCGATAGTAACGCGCATGCATTTCAACCGTCCGGCCGATGACGCCGGGGTGATAACCGCTCTCGATGACGAAGCCCAGCGGGCTCTGGCCAGCTCTCCCCTTCCTGCTCGCTTCCAGCGCGCCAGCGTAGGAAGCCAACCCGTCCCGCACGGTTCGCCGAGCTGCAGGACCAAGATGGTTCAGTGCCGAGACGACCTGGTTCTGCGCGAACTTGTCGATCGCGGCCAACGTCGATCGACCTTTCTTCGTCAGGGACAGCGGCTTCGCTCGACCATCCTGACGGCTGGTCTTTTCCACCAACTCTCCCGCCTCGATCAGTTTCCGAACCATTCTGCTGATGCTGGATTTCTCCAAAGCGAGCACCTCGGATAGCTCAGCTGAGGTCAGCGCGCCCTTCGCACCGATCGCCAACAAAGCGTGGACCGCGGACGGCGGCAGATTGGTGCCGGCCAGCGTGCTTTTTATGAAGCCGAGTTCCCGGACCAGCCTTCGCGAGGCATCCCGGATCGCGGCGATGTGGAAGTCGAGCTCTTTGGCAGTCATGACCAGGATCAAATATATTGTTGTATGATACAACCTTTTAGCCGCACCAGGTCGCCAAGGCAAGACCCTCCAATCAAGGCCCTCCAATCAAGACCCTCGATATTGCGAAGCGCTGATTGCGTTGCGGGCATCGCCGCCATGTGGTGATCGAATTGAAGCATGACGACTGACGGCAACGCTTCTCTTCGATTTGCATTTCGCTCGAAACGGAATGAGCGAAGCCGATCCGGAATCGATTGCTCGCAATCGTCTGCGTGTTCGCGCCAACCGTCGCGACTGATGGGCCGCACCACAAAACAAGATCGGCGTTCCCGCTTCGGACTCACAGCGCGCCCACCGCCGCCCAAACTTTCCCTTGGATAGAATTTATTTCACGTTAACGTTTCGTTGACTCTCGACAGCCCGCGCAAAGTGGATTCATATCACATTGCGATTCGAAGCGGCGGGGCAGTCTTTTCGAGCATGTGCAAACGGACATTCCGAGGGGGCTAAGGGTATGGCGCGTGCACACGCGGCGAATGCGTGCGTTCAATCCGATTCGATCAAGGGATTGGCGCAGTCGATCGCAAAACCGGCCTACCACCGCCTGCTGATAGCGGAGCCTGCGCTCCGCCGCGCCGTCCCCACCCTCATCATCGCATTTCTGATCACCATCTTCTTCGGCGCCGTCGTCCAGGTTCTCGACCAGAGTCGGCAGAGGCAGAACGCGATGAAGCGCGATCTCGCCGCGCTGGCCGATCTGCTCACCGAACGGCTTGAGCGCGTTGGCATCATCCGCCAGGATCGCCCCGCCGCCGTCGAGCGGCTGCAGAGCCTGCTGCCCGGCCTCATTCCCTCCTGGGGCATCGCCGCCGGCCGCCACGTCATTGTTCTCGGCGCCGACCAAAGCATCCTCGCCCGCGTACCGATCGAGGTACCGCCCGGCGACGCCAACCGCATTCTCGACGTGCTGAGCGCAACGCAGTCCATGAGCGCGCAGAGCCAGCGCTCCGAGGTTTTCGAAGTCACCCTGCCCGGCGGCAGCCGCGCGCTGGCGACCCAGCGCATCGTCAAGGCGTTGCCCGGTCAGGTCATCATCATCCAGGAAAACAACGAGGCGATCTGGCGCTCCGACTCGGCGCTGTCGATCACGTTGTCCGCCACCACCAGCTTCGTGGTGCTGATCCTGGGCTTTGCCTTCCACTGGCAATCGACCCGCGCCCGCGAGGGCGACGCTATCAACGACGCTGTGCGCGGCCGCATCGACACCGCGCTGAACCGCGGCCGCTGCGGTCTCTGGGACTGGGACCTGTCGCGCGGCCGGATCTTCTGGTCGCAGTCGATGTTTACGATGCTGGGGCTTGACAGCCGCAGCGACCTCCTCACCTTCGGTGAGGTCAACGCGCTGGTGAAATCCGACGACATCAACCTGTTCGAGATCGCCGATCGGCTGATCTCCTCGAAACTCGACCATATCGATCAAACCTTCCGCATGCAGCACAGCAACGGCCACTGGATCTGGCTGCAGCTGCGTTGTGAACTGAGCCAGGGCCAGGGCGATAGCGGCCAGCACCTGATCGGCATCGCCGTCGACATCACCGAACAGAAGAGCCTCGCGGAGCGGTCCGTGGAAGCCGACGTCCGGCTGCGCGACGCCATCGAGACGATTCCGGAGGCCTTCGTGTTGTGGGACGCCGAAGACCGCCTGGTGCTGTGCAATTCGCATTTCCAGCGGCTGCACAGGCTGCCGGACTCCGCGGTCACCCCGGGCACCTCCTACGAGACCGTGCTTGAAGTCGGCTGCATGCCGGAGGTCCGCACCCGGCTCGCGGAATCCGGCGCTCACGCGCCCGGCGCCCGCACCTTCGAGGCGCAAATCGAGGATGGGAGCTGGCTGCACATCAGCGAGCGCCGCACCAAGGACGGCGGCTACGTCTCGGTCGGCACCGACATCACCCGCATCAAGGAACACGAGCAGAAGCTCGTCGACAACGACCTTCGGCTGCGCGCCACCGTCATCGACCTCAAGCACTCGCAGACCGCGCTGGAGCAGCAGGCGCTCGAATTGGCCGACCTCGCACAGAAATACTCCGACGAAAAGAATCGTGCCGAGGAAGCCAACCAGACCAAGTCAAAATTCCTGGCCAATATGAGCCACGAGCTGCGCACGCCGCTCAATGCCATCATCGGCTTCTCCGAGATCATGGGAAGCGGCATGTTCGGCACGCTCGGCTCGGACAAATACGAAGAGTATTGCCACGACATCCTGACCAGCGGTCATTACCTGCTGGAAGTCATCAACGACATTCTCGACATGTCGAAGATCGAGGCCGGCCGCATGAAGCTCGATTTCGAGCCGCTTGATCTGGCGCAGACTTTGGCGGAATCGCTGCGGGTGGTATCGGGACGCGCCGACGACAAGAACCTCACGCTCAGTGCCGACATCGAAGCCGCCAGCCCGGTCCTCGCCGACCGCCGCGCCATCAAGCAGATCCTCGTCAACCTGCTATCCAACGCGGTGAAGTTCACGCCCGACGGCGGCCGTATCGTGGTGCGCAGCCGCGTGCTGCGCGATTCCGTGGTGCTGATGATCGCCGACACCGGCATCGGCATCGCGCCGCATTCGCTGCTGCGGCTCGGCAGACCGTTCGAGCAGGTCGAGAGCCAGCTCACCAAGACCTATCATGGCTCCGGCCTCGGCCTCGCCATCGCCAAATCGCTCACCAGCCTGCACGGTGGATCGATGCGGCTGCGCTCCAAGCTCGGCACCGGCACCGTGGTGTGCGTCTCGCTGCCCCGTGAGGGCAAGCGAAAGCAGGCGGCGGTTTCTGAAGCGGCTTAAGTCTGGCGCTCGATCAGAGACAGAAATACGCGACGCACATCGGCCTGGGTCTCGCGCACCTGCGCTTCCAGCGACGAAAAGTCCGGAGCGTCGGCCGCCCGCGTCAGCATCCGCAGCAGATCCGCGCCCGCCGTCTCCGGCCTGAACTTGCTGCTGACGCAGAGCCGCAGAATTTGCGTGAGGTCGTGATACAGCCGTGCCGCCGGCCGCAGCACATCGGCCTCAGAAGGCGGCAGCACACCGAGCCGCGCGGCGTTCTCCAGCACGTGTTGCGTGCTGACGCTGAGGATCTCCGGCAATGTCGCGGCATGCACCAGCTGCAGATATTGTGCAATGAATTCGATATCGACCATGCCGCCGGCGGCATGTTTCAGATCCCAGATATCGTCCTCGCCCTTTTCCAAAGCGATGGCGCGGCGCATCTCGGCGACGTCACTGGCGATCACGGCGCGGTTGCACGGCCGCGTCAGCACGGCGCGGATGATGCCTTCGATCTTGCCGCGAAACGCCGGCGGCGCCGAGATCACCCGCGCCCTGGTCAGTGCCATATGCTCCCAGGTCCAGGCCTCAGTCTGCTGATACTCGGCAAAGGCGTCGATCCGCGACGCCAGGGGCCCGGCGCCGCCGGATGGCCGCAGCCGCATGTCGACGTCGTAGAGCACGCCGTAATTGGTGCGCGTCCTGAACGCACTGATCAGCCGCTGCGTCAGCCGGGCGAAGTATTGCGAGCCGTGTAATGGTCGCGCGCCATCGGAGTCCGGCGCGTCGGGATCGAAATCGTAGATCAGGATCAAATCGAGATCGGACGACGCCGTCATCTCGTGGCTGCCGAGCTTGCCCATCGCCAGGATCGCGGTCTGCTGGCCCTTGATGCGGCCATGCTGGGTCGCAAACTGATCGACCACGAGGCCATGCAACGTGTCGGCGATGCCTTCGGCGACGTCGGCGAAGGCAAGGCTGGCCTGTGCCGCGGTAACGGTGCCGGACAGGATGCGGGTGCCGATCAGGAACAGGCTCTCCTGCCCGAACAACCGCAGCCGATCGAGAAATTCTTCGTAGGAATTGGCGTCCCGCAGCGTCGCCGCCAGCCGCAGCGACAATTCACGCTGGTCCGGCATCGCACCGAAGAAGCGCGGATCGATCAGCCCGTCCAGGATTTGCGGCTGCCGCGCCAGCATGTCGCCGAGCCGCGGCGCGGCGCCGAGCACGAGCGCCACCAGCGCCACCAATTCGCGATTTTGGCTCAGCAGCGAGATCAGCCGTCCGCCGCGCTGCAGCGCCTGCAGCAGCCGGTCGAACGCGATCACGGCGTTGTCGGGCTCCTCGGCCTGCGCCAGCCCCGCGATCAGCGCCGGCACGAATTCGACAAAGGCCTGCCGCGTGGCCTCGACCTTGAGCACGCGGTACTCGCCGGCCATCCATTGCTGCACCGTCTCCGCCACCATGATCGGTTTCTTGAAACCGAGCCTGGAAAAATGTTCGAGCAACCGGGGATCGTGGGCGCCTGCGTTGTAATCGACCGCCGGCAATTGCGCGTTGCTGGCGGGATCGCCTTCGAACAGCCGGCCGTAATGCCCCTGTACGCAGTTGAGGTGCAGCAGCAGATCATGCGCGAACGACGCGCGGCTGTCATAGCCGAGAAAACGAGCGAAGCGCTCCACCGCCTCGACGGTGTCAGGCAATGTATGGGTCTGTTCGTCGGCGACCATCTGCAGCCGGTGCTCGACCTCGCGCAGGAATTCGTAGGCCGCGGTTAGTTCATCGCGGGCCTCGAAGGTGATCCAGTTGCTGGCAGCCAGAATGGTCAGGGCTTCCAGCGTCGGCCGCACCCGCAATTCCGGATGCCGTCCGCCGGCGATCAACTGCTGGGTCTGGGCGAAGAATTCGATCTCGCGGATGCCGCCGCGCCCCACCTTGACGTTGTGGCCCTCGACAGAAATCTCGCTCTGGCCGCGAAACGTCTGCATATGCCGCTTCATGTCGTGCACATCAGCCAGTGCGGCAAAATCGAGATGCTTGCGCCAGACGAACGGCGCGATCTCCGCCAGCAGGGCGTCTCCCGCCCTGGCATCGCCGGCGCAGGGGCGCGCCTTGATCATCGCGGCGCGTTCCCAGGTACGGCCTTCGCGCTCGTAGTAATGCAGTGCCGACGCGGTCGAGATCGCCACCGGGGTCGAGGCCGGATCCGGCCGCAGCCGCAGATCGACGCGAAACACGTAGCCGTCGCCGGTGCGCTGCTGCAGCAGCCGCGACAGGCCCTGCGCGAGGCGCACGAAGAATGGCTGCGGTTCGATGTCGTCAGCCAGCGCGTGCGCGTCGAGGTCGAAGAACACGATCAGATCGATATCGCTGGAATAGTTCAGCTCGCCCGCACCCATCTTGCCCATGGCGAGCACGATGAGCCCGCTGCCCTCCTCGGGGCGTTCGATATCCGGCGGCAGCAACCGGCCGCGCGCGGCCTCCTGACGCAGCAGATAGCGCAGCGCGGATTGCACCGACACGACTGCGAGATCGGTCAACGCCCGCGTCACGCGCATCACCGGCCAGACGCCGCCGATGTCGCACAGTGCAATCAGCAGCGCCGCTTCGGCCTTCATCCGCCGCAGCAGATGCATCACGTCGGCTTCGCCACCGGCGGCGGCCACGGTCATGGAGGTCTGGTCGATCAGCGCGGCGAGATGCGGTTCCGGATCGCTGCGAAGCAGGCGCAGTGCGCGCGCCGGGTCGGCGCGGATCAGGTCGAACAGATACGGGGAGGCTTCGGTAATGCCGAGCAGGATCGCCTTGGCGTGGGGGAATTGATTGGCGACGGCGCGAAACGCGCTCGCTTGCCCCGGCTCAAGCTCGGTGAGCCAGCTGGCGAGACGTTGCTCGGCTTCGGCGGGCGCGAACACTTGCGGTCCGCTGACGAATTGCGCGGCCAGAGGGAACTGGTCCGCTTCGCCTGTCGCGGATGAGGTCATGCCGACTTCTGTGGCACATTCGACGTTTGACCCGCAAGACCTTCACCAGCTATCGCGGGCAGCGCCAGTGTCGCACGCAGGCCCGGATGGCTGTCGCTGAGTTTCAGCTCGCCGCCATGCAGGATCGCCACGGCTGATGCGAGGCTCAAGCCCAATCCCGAGCCGGGCTGGGTGCGGCTGGCTTCCAGCCGGACAAAACGTTCCACCGCATGCTTGCGGTCGGCTTCGGGAATGCCGGGGCCATGATCGGTCACGCTCAGCAACACCTGATCGCCGTCGTGCCGCGCCTCGATCAGGATCTCTTTGCGCGCCGTATCGTCCACCGCATCGGCACCGAGCGGCTGTGCGACACCCTCGGGCCGGCCGTATTTGATCGCGTTCTCCACCAGATTGGCCAGCGCCTGGCTGATCAACTCGCGGTTGCCGTGCAACCGTGCCGGCGATGCGCTGACGTGCAGCGTCAGGTCGTTGTCTTCGGCGAGCGGCTCATAGAGTTCATGAATGCCTTGCGCGACTTCGGCCGCGTCGAAATCATCCATGTTGCCGCGCGCCTGCCCGGACTCCGCGCGCGCGATCATCAACAGCGCGTTGAAGGTGCGGATCAGCCCGTCGGACTCCTCGATGGTGCGCTCCAGCGCCGCGCGATATTCGGCCTCGTTGCTGGAGCGCGCCAGCGCCTCCTCGGCGCGGTTGCGCAATCGCGTCAGCGGCGTCTTCAGGTCATGGGCGATGTTGTCGGAGACTTCCTTCAGCCCCGTCATCAGCGCCTCGATGCGCTCCAGCATGGCATTGAGATTTTCCGCGAGGCGATCGAGTTCGTCGCCGCTGCGGCCCACCGGCAGCCGGCCCGAGAGATCGCCGGCCATGATGGTTTGGGTGGTGCCGGTCATGGCGTCGATCCGCCGCAGCACGCGGCGCGCGACGAAGATGCCGCCGCCCAGCCCCAGCACGACGACGATCAGCACCGACCATTGCGCGGCATCTGCGACGATGTCGAACAGGCGGCGGCGCTCCTCGAGATCGTGGCCGATCAGCAGGCGAAAGCCGCTGCTCAATTGCGACACCCGCACCAGCGCGCGATGACCCGTCGACTCCTGATCGTCGAGGCGGCGATACGCGGTTTCCGACCAGCCATTGGTCGCCATCACGCCGGGTTCGAGCGACGCGACGTTGCCGGCGATCGCCTGCCCCGCGGGCGTGGCGATGAGATAGAGGTTGGCGCCCGGGCGCAGCGCGCGGTTTTCAATCGCAAACACGATGCCGCGCAAGCCCCGCCGCCCGAACAGATCGGTGAGCTCACTCATCTCCCCGTCGACCGTGGTGGTGATCTGGTCGTTGATCAGTCGTCGCGTATTCCAGGCGAAATAGCCCAGCAGCGACGCCGCAAACAGCGCGAACAGAAACAGATAGGCCAGCGTCAGCCGGAACGCCGTGGTGCGGACAAGTTTACCGAATGCCGTCACGGATCATGTACCCAGCCCCGCGAATGGTGTGCAGCAGCGGCCGCTCGAATCCCTTGTCGATCTTCGAGCGCAGCCGGGAGATGTGCACGTCGATGACGTTGGTCTGCGGATCGAAGTGATAGTCCCAGACGTTTTCCAGCAGCATGGTGCGCGTCACCACCTGCCCCGCGTGCTTCATCAGATATTCGAGCAGGCGGAATTCGCGCGGCTGCAGCGTCAGTTCCTCGGTGCCGCGGGCGACGCGGTGCGACAGCCTGTCGAGTTCGAGGTCGCCGACGCGGTAAGTCATTTCCTCGGCAGGACCGCCCTGGCGGCGCGACAGCACTTCGACGCGCGCCAGGAGTTCGGCGAAGGCGTAGGGCTTTGGCAGATAGTCGTCGCCGCCGGCGCGCAGGCCCTTGATGCGGTCATCGACCTGGCCGAGCGCGGACAAGATCAAAGCCGGCGTGCGGTTGCCCTTCTCGCGCAGGCCGCCGATGACCGACAGGCCGTCGCGCTTCGGCAGCATGCGGTCGACCACGAGCACGTCGTAGTCGCCGCTGTCGGCGAGCAAAAATCCCTCATCGCCATCGCTGGCGTGATCGGCGATGTGGCCGACCTCGCGAAACGCCTTGACGAGATAGTCAGCCGATTCGCGGTCGTCTTCGATGATGAGCAGGCGCATCTGGTGATCGGATTCGGTCTGGATTTCGTGGGTCTCAGTCACCATGGCGCGCACTGGGCTTTCATGCAAGGTGGCGGAATGCCCCTCGCTTCGGAACGAAATAGGCGGTGAAGCTGGGGGAAACTTCACCGCCCATTGTGCCTTCCGACGGAAGGGGGCTTATTCCTCCGGAAGGTAACCTGAACCTGGAGGGAGCGAGCTTGTGGCTCGCTCCCTGGGAAAGCGCCGTCGGCGGGGGCGACGATGCCGGCGACTCTCTCCGTTCGTGCAGCGGATCGTCAGCCCTTCGCCAGCGGCACCGCGACGAAGCGCGATGAACCGCCCGAGCGAACCCTGATCAGCACGCTGTTCTTGTTGTCGCTGCGCGCGGAGGCGATCGCCTCGCGCACATCGCCGGGATTGGTCACGTTCTTGCCGGCGACTTCGAGAATGACGTCGCCTTCCTTGAAGCCACGCTCAGCCGCGGGGCTCTTCGGATCGACGTCCGTCACCACGACGCCGTCCTTGCCGGCGCCGGCCACGCTGCCCGACGGGGCAAGCGTCAGACCGAGCCGGGGAACTTCGGTGCCGCGCTGGGAATTGCCACGGTCACCGTTGTTGTTGTCGAGATCAGCCTTCGCCTCCACCGTATTCGGCAGCTGGCCCAAGGTCAGATTGAGCACCTTGTCCTGCCCCTTGTGGGTGACGTTGATCTTGACCGAATTACCCGGAGCGAAACCGCCGATGGTGCGGGCGAGTTCGCGGGCATCCTTCACCGGCGTGCCATTCACCGCCGTGATGACGTCACCGGATTCGATGCCGGCCTTGGCTGCCGGACCGTCGGGCTGCGGCTCCGCTACCAGCGCACCTTCCGCCTTCTTCAAGCCGAGGCTGTCGGCAATGTCCTGCGTCACCGGCTGAATCTGTACGCCGATCCAGCCACGGCTGACCGTGCCCTTGTCCCTGAGCTGGGCGATCACCGTCTTGACGGTGGAGGCCGGGATCGAGAACGCGATGCCGACGCTGCCGCCGGACGGCGAGTAGATCGCGGTGTTGACGCCCATCACTTCGCCTTCGGTGTTGAAGGCCGGGCCACCGGAGTTGCCCTTGTTCACGGGCGCGTCGATCTGGATGAAGTCGTCATAGGGACCGTTGCCGATGTCGCGGCCGCTGGCCGAGACGATGCCGGCGGTCACGGTGCCGCCGAGGCCGAACGGATTGCCGACCGCGAGCACCCAGTCGCCGATCCGCGGCTTGCTCTCCGACAGTTTGGCAAACGGGAAGTCCTTGCCGCCCTCGATCTTGATCAGCGCCACGTCGGTGCGCGGATCGGTGCCTATCACCTTGGCGGTGTAGGTCTTGCCGTCATCGGTGGTGACTTCGACCTTGTCGGCGCCATCGACCACGTGATTGTTGGTCACGGCGAAACCGTCAGCCGTAATGAAGAAACCAGACCCCTGGCCGGTCACGGCGCCACGTCCGCCGCGCGGACCACCGCGCATGCCGGGCGGCAGGCCATCAGGACCGCCAAAGCGCTTGAAGAAACGCTCCATCGGCGAACCCGGCTGGAACGGCGAATCCTCGCTATTGTTGCTGTCGTCCCGGGAGGCGACCTTCTCCTTGATATTGACCTTGACCGAAATCACCGACGGCTTCACGCGCTCGACGATGTCGGCAAAGCCGATCGGCTGCTGAACCTTGCGAACCTCGTTATTGACCTGCGCATGCGCCGCGGTCGTCAGATCGAAATTGCCGGTGGATGGGCTGAGGCCGTAACCGGCGACGCCGAGACCGGCGACGACCGACGCCATCAGCGCGAATTTGCGCGCAGAGAACAGTGAACGGCTGGCCGGCTTGTAGGATGGGAGTTCAGAAAAATCGGTGGGACGGTCGGTCATCAGAAAGTCTCCAGAGCGTTGGTGCGGGGGGCAAGGCACCTTGTGGTTCTGAAGATGGTGGTTCCCGCCTTACCGCGCGCTGGCGGGGGAATTAATATTTTGTAACAAAGCCGCTGTTGGCTGCGGCGGGACGTCGCGGGAGCTTCAATCCGGGCTCGCACAGGTTTCGGCTGAAAAGCAGCCTGAGCGATAATGCGGTCGTCGATTCATATTGCGGCAAGGGAACGACGGTTCCCATCAATTGACTTTTCGACGTGAAGACGGTTTTGAGGTTCTCTCGACAAGCGAAGCATGATTCCGTGGCTGCATCGGAGGCATGTCGGCGACCGCCTCCACCGCGCCCTTGAAGGTCGGAACAAAGATCGACATGGAAATCATGGATCGCAGAAATCTGTTTGCCGTTCAGAAAGTGACGCGCCTCCTCCGCAGAGTACCGCACACATGACAGGCGCCATTGCGTATCCCAGGCAGCATGTCCCGGCCGGCGAGGATTTTCTGCTTCTCTCGCCCACGGCCCAGGCCCACGCGTACCGCAATGTGGATCGGATGTTCGCCACACGACCCATCCGTCGAGGCGGACAGGTGCTCGAATTGCAACGCGGCGCGGAAATCTCGCCCCGCTACCAAGCCGGGGGACAGGTGCATGGCGTCGATGCGTATATCGACCGCGCCCACGTCGCCGGACTGCTTGTCATCAAGGAAGACAAGATCGTTCTGGAGCGCTACGCACTTGGGCTGCAGGAGGATATACGGTGGTCCTCCATGTCGATGATCAAGTCGCTGACATCGACATTGGTCGGCGCCGCCTTGCAGGACGGCGCCATCGCAAGTCTCGACGATGCCGTCTCCAGCTATGTCCCCGAACTGCGCGGTTGCGCGTATGACGCGGTGACGGTTCGAAATCTTATCACCATGTCTTCAGGCGTGCGCTGGAGCGAGGATTACACGGATCGGAACTCCGACGTGAACCGCTACAGCAAGTCACTCGGAGACAAGGTGCCAGGCGGCGTGCTGGCACTAATGCGCAGCCTGAAAGCCGAGCACGCTCCGGGAAGCACCTTCAACTACAATACAGGCGACACCTATGTGCTCGGAAGTTTGATATCGGCTGCCACGGGGAAGACTCTGGCCGACTATATGTCCGAGACGATCTGGTCACGCCTGGGTATGGAATTCGACGCGTTCTATACTTTGGAATCCGAGGGCGGGCAGGAAATTGGCGGCAGCCGTGCGGGAATCGCCCTGCGGGATTTCGGCCGCTTTGGCATTTTTCTTCTGCGAAACGGCGGCATTAATGGCACGCCAGTTCTTCCCTCCGACTGGGTTGAACAAGCCGGACGCGCTTCATTCACACTCGATCCCGCAACCAATCGCTACGGGGCCGCGGGCTACGGTTACAGCTGGTGGATCGATCCGGATGCCTCCATGGTGGCGGTCGGATTCGCCGGCCAAGCCCTCTACATCAATCGAAAGGAAAAGGTGATTATCGTCACCTTGTCCTGTCAGCCGCAGCCTCCGTTCGCGGCCAGCTATAGCGTTGATCTCCACGCGGAATATCACGCCTTCAAGGACGCGGTGCTGGCGCAGCTGGGCTGATGTGAATCGCCGGCCGGAAATCGCGCCCGCCTTCGCCGCCCGCTCAGCTGCGCAGGCCGGGAGCTTCCTGGCCGGTGCGCGCGACGTATTCGGTGTAGCCGCCGCCATACTGGTGAATGCCTTCGGGCGTCAGTTCCAGCACCCGGTTGGACAGCGCCGCCAGAAAATGCCGGTCATGCGACACGAACAGCATGGTGCCCTCATATTGCGACAGCGCCGCAATCAGCATTTCCTTGGTCGCCATGTCCAAATGGTTGGTCGGCTCGTCGAGCACCAGGAAGTTCGGCGGGTCGAACAGCATCTTCGCCATCACCAACCGCGCCTTCTCGCCGCCCGACAGCACCCGGCATTTCTTCTCGACGTCGTCGCCGGAAAAGCCGAAGCAGCCGGCCAGCGCGCGCAACGAACCCTGCCCCGCCTGCGGGAATGAATCTTCCAGATTCTGGAATACGGTGCGCTCGCCATCGAGCAGATCCATGGCGTGCTGCGCGAAGTAGCCCATCTTCACGCTGCCGCCCAGCGCCACCGTGCCGTTATCCGGCTGCGTGGAGCCCGTCACCAGCTTCAGCAGCGTGGACTTGCCGGCGCCATTGATGCCCATCACCGCCCAGCGCTCGCGGCGTGCGACCATGAAGTCGAGCCCTTCATAGATGGTCCGGCTGCCATATCCCTTGTGCACGTTCTTTAGGCTGACCACGTCGTCGCCGGAGCGCGGCGCCGGCAGGAAGTCGAACGACACCGCCTGGCGACGCTTCGGCGGCTCCACGCGTTCGATCTTGTCGAGCTTCTTGACCCGGCTTTGCACCTGCGCGGCATGCGAGGCGCGCGCCTTGAAGCGCTCGATGAACTTGATCTCCTTGGACAGCATCGCCTGCTGGCGCTCGAACTGCGCCTGCTGCTGCTTCTCGGCGAGTGCGCGCTGCTGTTCGTAAAATTCGTAGTCGCCGCCATAGGTGGTCAGCGAACCGCCATCGATCTCCACCACCTTGGTGATGATGCGGTTCATGAACTCGCGATCATGCGATGTCATCAGCAGCGCACCGTCATAGCCCTTGAGGAAGGCTTCCAGCCAGATCAGGCTCTCAAGGTCGAGATGGTTGCTCGGCTCGTCGAGCAGCATGACGTCCGGACGCATCAACAGGATGCGGGCCAGCGCCACGCGCATCTTCCAGCCGCCCGACAGGGAGCCTACGTCGCCGTCCATCATCTCCTGGCTGAAGCTGAGGCCGGCGAGCACTTCGCGCGCCCGGCCCTCGAGCGCGTAGCCGTCGAGCTCCTCGAAGCGCGCCTGCACCTCGCCGTAGCGCTCCAGGATGCTCTCCATCTCGTTCGCGCGGTCCGGATCGCCCAAGGCATGCTCGAGTTCCTTCAACTCCGCCGCCACAATGCTGACCGGGCCGGCGCCGTCCATCACCTCGGTGACGGCGCTGCGGCCTGCCATCTCGCCGACATCCTGGCTGAAATAACCGATGGTGATGCCGCGATCGGCGGCTACCTGGCCCTCATCCGGCGGCTCCTGGCCGGTGATCATCCGAAACAGCGTGGTCTTGCCGGAGCCGTTGGGGCCGACCAGGCCGATCTTTTCGCCGCGCTGGAGCGCCGCAGAGGCCTCGATGAAGAGTATCTGGTGGCCATTCTGCTTGCTGATGTTGTCGAGACGAATCATGTGCGTGGGAGCCCTGGGAAAAGTTGCGACCGCCTTATGCCATGGCGCGCCTGCGGTGGGGTGAGATATGCAGCAGAGTAGTCCGCTGCTTCAAATGGTGGGCCTAGGGTTTTCCGCGCCGCCCTCGCTCGCCAGCAACCGCTCGAGGCGGGCTTCCTCTTCGGCGGTCAGGGTCAGAGGTGTGCCGTCATCGCTTGTTTCCCCCACCGCCCGGCGGCGGTTATGACGCCATAGCGCGAAGCCGCCGCCGATCAACAGCAGCGGCGTCAGCAGCCACAGCAGCAAGGTGCGCAGCTCAAGGCGCGGCTTCAGCAGTACGAATTCGCCGTAGCGCGCCACCAGAAAATCCATCACCTGGCTGTCGCTGTCGCCCGCCGTGATGCGCTCGCGCACCAACAAGCGGAGATCGCGCGCCAGCGGCGCTTCGGAATCGTCGATCGACTGGTTCTGGCAGACCATGCAACGCAATTCGCGCGACAGGTCGCGCGCGCGCAATTCCTTGGCCGGGTCGGCCATGATCTCGTCGGGCTGCACGGCATAGGCAGCCGACGCACCGATGATCAGCGTGATCGCGACAAGGCTGGTGAAGATGCGTTTCAACGGATCACTCCGCCGGCTGCAGCGCGCGCGGCGGCTTGGACGCTATCTTGGCCGGCTTCGGCGCGCCGACGCGCAGCCGCCGGTCGGACAGCGACAGCAACCCGCCGAATGCCATCAGCACCGGGCCGAACCAGATCAGCAGCACCAGTGGCTTGTGATAGATCCGCACCGCGATGCCACCATCGGCGGCGCTGTCGCCGAGCGAGATGTAGAGCTGGCTGGCACCGCGCGACAGCAATGCCGCTTCCGTGGTCGACGATCCCCGCGTGGTAAAACTGCGCTTCGACGGCGTCATCACGCTGATCTTGTCGCCGTCGCGGCTCACCGTGAACTGCGCCAGCATCTCGCGGAAATTCGGACCTTGCCGCTGGGTGATATCGTCGAGCTTGAGTTGGTAGCCCGCGAGCCTTGCGATGTCGTTCGGCTTCATGGTGCCGATATATTCGCTGTTCCAGGTGGTCTCGCAGACGATGCCGATCAGCGCGACGCCAACGCCGGCATGGGCAAAGGCGGTGCCCCAGGTCGAACGCGGCAATCCGCGGGCGCGGCGCATCGCGGTCGCAAACGGCGAGCGAAACAGGCTGGTGCGCTCGACAAGATCGACGACAGCGCCGGCAATGACGAATACCGCAAGCCCGATCGCCAGTGGCGCCAGCGCAGCGCCACCCGATGTCCAAGCCCACACCATCGCCATCGCCAGCAGCGCGGCAATGCCCGCCGCCATCAGCCGCTGTGCCACGCCGGCGAGATCGCCGCGCTTCCACGCCAGCAATGGCCCAAACGGCACCGCCAACAATAACGGCACGAACAATGGACCGAAGGTGAGATTGAAGAACGGTGCACCGACCGAGATCTTGTCGCCGGTCAGCACTTCCAGCGCCAGCGGATACAGCGTGCCGATGAACACGGTGGCGCAGGCCGTGGTGAGGAACAGGTTGTTCAGCACCAGCGCGCCTTCGCGCGAGATCGGCGCGAACAGCCCGCCCTGCTTCAGCGCCGAGGCGCGCCACATATACAGCGTCAGGCTGCCGCCGATGAACAGGCACAGGATCAGCAGGATGAACACGCCGCGGGTCGGATCGGTGGCGAACGCATGCACCGAGGTGAGCACGCCGGAGCGCACCAGGAAGGTGCCGAGCAGCGACAGCGAGAAGGTCAGGATCGCCAGCAGGATGGTCCAGACCTTCAGCGCGTTGCGCTTTTCCATCACCACGGCGGAATGCAGCAGCGCGGTGCCGGCGAGCCACGGCATCAGCGATGCGTTCTCCACCGGGTCCCAGAACCACCAGCCGCCCCAGCCGAGTTCGTAATAGGCCCAGTACGAGCCCATCGCGATGCCGAGGGTGAGGAATATCCACGCCACCAGCGTCCACGGCCGCACCCAGCGCGCCCACGCCGCATCGATGCGACCTTCGATCAGCGCGGCCACCGCGAAGGAGAACGAAATCGAGAAGCCGACATAGCCGAGGTAAAGCATCGGCGGATGCACGGCGAGGCCGATATCCTGCAGCACCGGATTGAGATCGCGGCCTTCGATCGGCGGATTGGCGATGCGCAAAAACGGATTCGAGGTGATCAGGATGAACAGATAGAACGCCGCGGCGATCCAGCCCTGCACCGCCAGCACGTGGGCGCGCAGCGACAGCGGCAGATTATTGCCGAACGCAGCGACAAGGCCGCCGAACAGCGCCAGGATCGACACCCACAGCAGCATCGAGCCTTCATGATTGCCCCAGACGCCGGTGATCTTGTAGATCAGCGGTTTCATCGAATGCGAATTCTCGAACACGTTGGCGACGGAGAAATCCGAGGTGACGTGCAGCGTCACCAGTGCGACGAACGAAAGCCCGACGAACAGCAGCTGCGCCAGCGCGGTGGAACGCGCGACATTCATCAGCGCGGGATCGCGCAAGCGCGCGCCGACGATCGGCACGGTGGACTGGATCAGCGCCAGCGCCAATGCCAGCACCAGCGCGTAATGCCCGGCTTCGGCGATCACTGCGACGCTCCTTGCGTGGCAACCGGCTTGCCGCCGGATCCCTCCTGCCACCTTCCCTGTTTCTTCAAGGCGTCGGCGACTTCCTTCGGCATGTAGTTCTCGTCATGCTTGGCCAGCACGGTGTCGGCCTTGAACACGCCGGCGGCATCGAGCGCGCCTTCGGCGACGACGCCCTGCCCTTCGCGAAACAGGTCCGGCAGAATGCCTTTATACGTCACCGGCAGCGTTGCGCCGCCGTCGGACACCTTGAAGCTGATGGCAAGATCGTCACCACGCACCAGCGAGCCCTGCTCGACCATGCCGCCGAGCCGGAACCGCTTGCCCACGGGAACCTGCTTTTCGGCCGCCATGGTCGGCGTCGAGAAGAACACGATGGAATCGCGCAGCGCGTTCAGCACCAGCGCAGCCGCAATCGCCAGCACCGCGAGCGAGCCGCCAATCATCGTCAACCGCCGCTGCCTGCGCGTCATCGTGAACCTTTAAACTGGAGCATGATGTGATCCGAAAACCGCTGCACACTTTTCGGCATCATGCTCACCCATCGAGCCCGAAACTCTTCAGGCCTTCATTCAATTGCTGCAGCTTGCCGGCATCGCTGCCGACCGCCTGCCGCGCATCGGTCAGCGCGCTCTTCGCCCTGTCGCGATCGCCCAGCACCATATAGGCGCGCACCAGCCGCAACCATCCCTCGACGTCATTGCCGTCCTGCTTCAGCCGCGTGGCGAGGCGGTCGACCATGCCCTTTACCATCGCGGAACGGTCGTCGGCACTCATGCCCTGAACCGAGGCCATGGTGTCGTCGGACAGAGCCGGCAGCGAGGGCCCGCCGACCCGCACCAGCGCTGCCTGCACCAGCGGACGCCACGGCGCATCCGCCGGCGCCTTGGCCAGCATGGCGCGCCAGATCGAGGCAGCTTCGGCGGCGCGGCCATCCTGCTCGGCGGCGACGCCAAGGAAGTAGCGCGCTTTCACCTCGTCGGCATCCAGCGCCACCGCGCGCTCGAATTCGGTCTTCGCCTCGGTCGTGATCACGCCATTGGCGGCCGCCGACATCGCCTCGCCGAGATCGGCGCGGCGCGCGGCGCTATCGCCGCTATAGGTGATGGCATTGCGGAACGCGGTAACGGCGTCGTCGAAGCGGCCGAGCTTGGCCAGTACCGGCGCCAGCACGCTCCAGCCGCGACCGTCGGTGGGGTTCTTCTCCAGATGCGCCTGGACCTGCGCCACCAGATTATCGAGCGGTTCGGACGCGCTAGGTGCGCGGGTGCGCTCCGCCAGCGGAAAATCCGGCAGACGCGGCGAGCCGAGGGGCAGGTAGAATGCGACGGCAATCAATGGCAGACCGATCAGGGCAATTACCGCCACCGCGCGGCGAAAGGTCGGGCTGGTTCGCACGGGGATATCACGTTCCGTATCGTCGGCGGCCAGCAGGCGGCGGCTGATCTCGACGCGGGCGGCTTCGGCCTCCGGCGGGCCTATCAGGCCAGACGCGGCATCGCGGCCGATCTCGGCAAGCTGGTCCTTGTAGACAGCCGCCTCGGTTCCACCGGCACTGGATCGCGCGCGGCCAAGCGGCCACAGCACGGCAAAAATCGCCGCGGCGGTCATCAGCGCGAACACAAACCACAGTGTCATTCGACAGGTCCGGTGCAAACGGCGCGCGAAACGCAGGCGCCGCAGGCCGGGTTACACCATGGCTGGAAGCACCGCGCAATTGACAATTGCGGCACCCAGGCGGTCAAAAAGTTGATTTGAATCAACGATAACGTCAGCCCACGCGCTTTGGCTTGCGCTCGACTACGACCATGGCGTTTTCCGCCGCTCGGCTCATCAGCGCGGCATATTCCTGGCCGAACAGCAGCTGGCAGAAGCGGATCGCCGCCTTGGCCTGCATCTGCCGGTAGGTGCGGACCCGAGCATCGCCGGCGCGCAGCGACTGCACCAGCGCCTCGGTGGATTTTTCGACATATTGCTGCAGGTCGGAATAGGTCCGCAGCGTCACCTCGTTGATCGCCAGCTCGCTGGCATAGGTCCGGCACACCGCGACGAAGTCGATCAGCGCCGCGGTCTCCTCGACATCGGCAGGATCGATATGGGCGGTCGCGGAAATATCCTTGTCGGGGCGCTGACGCAGCAACCGCCGCACCCGGCCCGGCACGCTCTCGATTTCCGACTGCAGCGTGCTCGAGATTTCGACCCGGATCGCCGCCATCTGCCGACCCCAGGTGGAATCGTTGCGCATGTCGAGTTCGGTGCGCAGGCCGCGGACGCCGTCATGGGCGACCTTGAGATGCTCGGGAACGCTGTCGAACTTGCCGCGCTTGATGTCGGTGCGCAGATGCGCCGCGACCCGCGTCAGATCGGCGAGCGCCATGGTGACGGCCACGCCATAGGAGGTGGCAGCGACGCGGATCTCGTCGTCGGAAGCGGCGATCTTGACGGCCAGACGGATGATCTGCCACGGCGCAGCCAGCCGCTGCATCACCAGCGACAGCGCGAACGGCAGCACCTGCGGCGTCACCAGCGACGGCACGTTCAGCGAACTGTTGACCGACGCGATTTGCGATTCGCCGAACGTCCGCAACACGCTCGGCAGCTTGCCCGCAAAAGCCTCCAGCGGCTCGCGCACTTTCAGCACCGCGCCGATCGCCGGCAAATCCTCGACGGCATGCGGCGGACCGATGCGGGCGGTTCCCCAACCGCCCGGCCCTGGCGTGGTGACCTTGGCGATCAGTTCGGCCGCGGCCTGCTGGAATTTCCGGACCGCACGTTCGACCTCGGCGGCACCGGGCTCGGGGGGACCTGCCAGGGCGATCTCGAAGTCGCGGACGGCATCCGGAGCGTCGCGTTCCAGCCATTGCCAGATCGGCAGCAGCGAGGCGCGCCGGATCTGCCCGGGCCGGACCGGGCCAACGCCTTCGACCAGAAACGGTTCGATCGACTTGAAAATCAGTCGTGTGGGATCTTCGACCCGCGGCCGCACAGCATCTTCGGAGCCGCGCACGACACCGCGCAATAGCTCGAGCACGAAATTCGCGACCTTGACGTCCTCGCCGCGTTCGATGGCCCGCTCATACTCGCGCATCAGCAGCGCCTGCGACCGCGACGGCAGCTGCGCCAGATATTCCCTGAGGCGGTCGATCGAGGTCTTGTTCATGCACCCAAAGTCCGCGCTTTTCGGCGGATCCGAAACCGAAAGCGGCCACCGGGTTTCATAGCAGCGGCCGCGTTAAGAAGGCGTTGAGGACGATGCTAGCCGGCGGCCGCCCAGGCCCCTTCGGGACTGCGGCATGCGGTGCCGCGGGCGGTCTTGAGGTCGCCATTGACGGTGATGGTGTGGGAGAAGCCGCGGCACTGCGCGCCTTTCTGCTCATAGGCGGGGCCGGCGACGATGTTGCCGTACCGGCCGGAGGCCGGATTGCGCCACGGCACCGGCGCGCCCGGCGCCCCACGATCAAGCGCAGCGATCTGCGCCTCATAGGCCAGCCGGCGGTCCTCGTCGTTGAGGGAAGCGCCGAGCTTGGCGCCGATCAGCCCGCCGAACGCAGCATTGGTGACGGCCGCGGCCGCGCTCTCGCTGGATAGGCCAATGGCCGACTTGGTGCTGCTGTAGGCGCGCGTAAACGTGCCGGTGCCGAGGCCTAGGCCGCCGTCCGATCCGGTGACATCGCAGCCGCCCAGCGCCAGCGTCGCAGCGAGAAGCAAAACAACATTGGATTTCAACATCGATGGTCCCGCAGGCCTCCAGCGGCCGGAACGGCCACGAGGGGTCAAGCGCTCAGAAACGAGATAATTCGGGCAGGAACGGGGCGCGATTGAACGACTGATCATACCCCTGGCAGCACCAGCTCCGCCCGCAGGCCCCCGATCGGCGCCGTGCCCAGCGTCAGGCTGCCGCCATACAGCGCCGCCAGATCCACCACGATCGACAAACCCAGCCCCGAGCCCGGCTTGGTCTCGTCGAGCCGCTGGCCACGGCGCGAGACCTGGGCGCGTTCCGCCAACGAAAGCCCGCGGCCGTCGTCATCGACGATGATGCGCAGTTTCGGCGCGGGGTCGGCGGCGCCCCGTCGCTCCACCAGCACCTCGATGAAGACCCGGGCGTCCGCCCATTTGCAGGCGTTGTCGACCAGGTTGCCGGCCATCTCCTCGAGGTCCTGGCGCTCGCCGCGGAATTTGGCCGCGGCATCCGCCTCGACATCGATGGCGATGCGGCGACCGCGATGAATCTTTTCCATGGTCCGGCGCAGCGCCTCGATCGCCGGGGCGACATCGGTGACAGTGCCGACGATGGTGAGGCGCGCGGCGATCCGGGCGCGCTCCAGATGATGCGCCACCTGGTCGCGCATCACGTCGGCCTGCTCCAGCACCTTGGCGGCGAACGGATCGGCGCTACGGCCGGCGGCCTCATTCACGATCACCGACAGCGGCGTCTTGATGGCGTGGGCGAGATTGCCGACATGGGTGCGGGCGCGCTCGACGATGGCGCGATTGGCCTCGATCAGCGCATTGGTCTCGCGCGCCAGCGGCGCGATCTCCACCGGGAACTCACCCTCGAGCTGCTCGGCGCGACCGGAGCGGATATCGGCAATGGCATCGGAAATCCGCTTCAACGGCGCCAGGCCAAAGCGGACCTGGAAGATCGTGGTCAGCACCAGCACGATCGACAGTGCGGCAAAGGTGCCGCCGAGATAGTAGTCGAAACTGCGCGTTTCCTCGAAAATCTCGGTGGCGTCGCCGGCGACACTGATACGAAACTTGCCGTCGGTGCCGAGATCGACGGGCCGCTCCACCATGCGCAGGCGCTGGCCTTCGGGACCGTCGACATAGCCCTGCCGGACGCCGGACAGCGTCAGTTCGACGCCCTGGTCTTCCAGCTTCGGCAGCTTCTTGTCCCACAGCGACCGCGACGCGCGGACCTCGGTCTTCTCGGAATCGACCGGCGCGATTTCCCAGTACCAGCCCGACAGCGGCAGCTCGAACAGCGGCTCGCCGAGCGACGGCGCATCATGGTCGGCGGGATCGGGCGGCGTCGCCACTTCGGCCACGAGGGTGCGCAGATAGAGATTGAGCCTTCGGTCGAAGGCGCGCTCGGTGGCGCTGCGATAGACCGACGACAGGATGATGCCGGTGATCAGCAGGATCACCACCACCCACGCGGTCGCCGACAGGAACAGTCGCGTCGCGAGCGAGTTGGCGCGCATCACAGCACGACACCGAACAGCGGATGCCGGTTTCCGGAAAAGATCATGCTCGAATAAAAGGACAAGCCTCGCGCCCGATCAACATCGTTGATCCCGATCGACATGGTTGATCAGGCGGGAGGCTGTGGCGGCGTCAGCAGATAGCCGAGGCCGCGGACGGTCTGGATGATATCGACGTCCAGCTTCTTGCGGATGCGCCCGACGAACACCTCGATGGTGTTGCTGTCGCGGTCGAAATCCTGGTCGTAGAGATGCTCGACCAGTTCGGTGCGCGAGATCACCCGGCCGGTGTGATGCATCAGATAGGCCAGCAGGCGATATTCGTGCGACGTCATCTTGATCGGATTGCCGTTGACGCTGACCCGCCCGGTGCGGGTATCCAGCGACACCGGCCCGCAGGTCAGCTCACTCTGGGCATGGCCGGCAGTGCGGCGCAACAGCGCGCGGATCCGCGCCAGCACTTCCTCGAGGTGAAACGGTTTTGCGACATAGTCGTCGGCGCCGGCATCGAAGCCCTGCACCTTGTCGCTCCAGCGATCCCGGGCGGTGAGGATCAATACCGGCATGACGCGCTTGTTGCGGCGCCAGGCTTCCAGTACCGAGATGCCGTCCATCTTCGGCAGGCCGATGTCGAGCACCACGGCGTCATAGGGCTCGGAGTCGCCGAGGAAATGCCCCTCCTCGCCATCGAAGGCGCGGTCGACCACGTAGCCGGCATCGACCAGCGCGGTGGTGAGCTGGCGGTTAAGATCGGGATCATCTTCGACGACGAGCAGGCGCAAGACGGAATCCTCGGTGGTGGCAACAGACTGTCGTCAGCATGCGCCCCATGCGCGTGAACGACAAATGAACGGCGACGGCTGCCAACTTACTTTTTCGTCACGGCCGCTTTTGCGGCGCGAAACAAACGCCTAGCACGCCGAAACCGAAGCCCCAAGGGGGCCGCCGACCAGCGCGCCGCGGTCCGGTCGCGGCCAACGAGCCAAATCCGGCCACCTACTTTTTCTTCACCACCGCCTTGACCAGTTTTTCGACCAGGCCGGGCGCATCCTGCCCGGTGGCGGCGCTGACCTTTTCGCGGGTGCGGCCGCTGATATAGACACCGAGCACGCCGAACCGGAAACCCCAATAGGTCACCAGCAGCGCAGTGGCGTTGACCAGCGCGTCGATGGTCTGGATATCGCCGGTCCAGAATTCATGCATCAGCACGAACCACAACGCCGCGCATTCGATGGTCAGCTCGAACGCATAGGCCGGCCGCCACCGCTTCTGTACGGGATCGTCGCTGGCGATCTCGGCGCGGATGGTGGCTTGCGTTTCCGCAATCGCGGCGCGCTGGGTCTCGGCCTCGGCCTGGATCATCTGCGCCCATTGCGCCTCGGCTTCCGCCAGCCTGGTCGGATCGGCCGCCGGCAGCGCGGTCCGCACCGCCGCAGGCGTCAGCGTCACCGAGCCCACCGCCTTGGCGAGAATCTCGCCGGCGACGCCGCCGAGCGGCCCGCCCAAGGCAGTGCCGAGCATCGGCGCGCCCAGCGAGATCACCTGTTTGGCCAGATCGCCCCATTCCATGGTCATGTCCTCCTGAAGGCCGCAACGAGTGCGGCGAAGATTGTTGCAAGACCGGATGGCGGAGTGGCCGGCATGGCAGGCGCCAGCGACGGCGACGCGATCGGGATCGGCCCGTCGCCGAGCATTTGGCGAGCCAGCGCCATGCGCCATGACCTCCCCCTCCAGGGAAGGGTAAGAAGAGAGCGGCGTGAGTCGGGCTTCTCTCGCTCACTCCACCCTTAACTCCGCATCGATCTCGATGAAACGGCGGTCGTCGATGTCGCGCAGCGACACGATGCGATAGATCTTCGCGCCATCGACCAGGCGATGCTGCAGCGTCAGCGCAAAGTTACCGCGTAGCAGGATGCGCTCGCGCACCGATGCGCTGTCGGCATCGGCTTCGACCGCGCGGCTTGCGCCCGACGGCAGCATCGCCACGCCGGCGCCGGTCGCCGCCATGCCGCGGTTCTCGTACCAGTGCGCCACCAGAAGGCGGATCGCGTGGCGCAGCGCATCGGGCACATCGGTGGCAAGTGGACCGAAGCCGAGTTCGACATCGAGCTCGATGCCTGCCACGTCGCGCCGGCAGCGCCCAGCACGGCGCGGCAATGACATTGGCCGCAACATCGACCACAACGCTCTCCACGTCGAGGGCGCTGGCGTGGCCGGCGGCATCGAACACCCGCGCCGCGATCAGCGCGCGCAGTGGCCCGATCCGCGGATTGAGGCGGCCATCCGCCGGCCACGCATCGCGCACCCGGCGCCAGGTCTGGGTCAGCAGCATCAGGCGCGTCAGTGCTTCGATGTGGCTGAGCGCCGCGGCGATCAGCGCGGAGATCACCGCGTCATCGTCGTCATGCTAGACGCGCAGAAAAAATTTCGCCTCGGCCAGCGACCACGGCTCGGCCGCAGGCGGCAGCGGACAAATCGCAGCCATGCTGTGTCCTCGATGTACATGTGTTGACATTGGCGGCGCGGGCTGGCTCACATCGAAAAATGATGCAGCCCCGCTTTCAAACTGTTGTTCGCTCTCTCGTCGCCACAGTTATGCTCGCCGCGCTGCCCGCTGCCGCCATGGTCGGCGGCGCGCCGCCAAGCGAGAGCGGCATCGGCGCGTCCATCATCACCATCATCGGCTCGCGCGGCACGTTCTGTTCGGGCGCGCTGATTGCGCCGGACCTGGTGCTGTCGGCGGCGCATTGCATCGCCGATGGCACCGACTACAAGATCGTGCTGTATGACGCGCAATGGCAGCCGCAGATCCGCGACGTCAAACGCGTCGCGACGCATCCGCAATTCAGCGCGCAGGGCATCGCGAACCATCGCGCCAGCGCCGATGTGGCGCTGCTGCAGCTCGGCCAGCCGCTGTCGAAACCGGTGGCGGCGCTGGGCCTGCCGCTGGAGCCGATCGCCACCGGCCAGACGTTCAGCGTCGCCGGCATCGGCGTTGCCAAACGCGGCGACGGCAAGAGCGGCGGCACCGTGCGCGCGGCGCAGCTCATCTCCACCAGCCAGCCCGGCCGGCTGCAGATCAGGCTGGTCGATCCCGCGACCAACAACACGCGCGACGGCCTCGGCGCCTGCACCGGCGATTCCGGCGCGCCGGTGTTTCAGGAGCAGGCCGGCCGCGCCGTCATCGTCGGCGTGGTGTCATGGTCCACCGGCGCCAACAACACCGCCGGCTGCGGCGGCCTCACCGGCGTCACGCCACTGACGCTGTATCGCGACTGGATTTTGCAGACGGCGAAGAATTGGCGCAGCTGAGGGCGCATGGACGGCCAAAGACGCCTGGAGCTGCCCGCGTAGCGCATGCGGCTATGCAGAGAGCGGGACGGCGGCCGTCGCGCGCCGACGTATGCGGCACCCGGCCCATTTCCCAACACATGATTATGACACGCAAGACACGTATGACACGCAAGACACTTATGACACACAAGACACTTGCACTCGCGCATCCATCTCCTAGATGCCGACCTCATCAACGTTTTGAATTGGAGATTAGATGAAGCTATCTGACGAATTTCGCGA
Source organism: Nitrobacteraceae bacterium AZCC 2146 (assembly GCA_036924855.1). Taxonomy (NCBI): domain Bacteria; kingdom Pseudomonadati; phylum Pseudomonadota; class Alphaproteobacteria; order Hyphomicrobiales; family Nitrobacteraceae; species Nitrobacteraceae bacterium AZCC 2146. The sequence continues at coordinate 7,493,525 of JBAGRP010000001.1, read as the reverse complement.
GAATGCGGAGAACTGCGCGCACCTCGCTGAATCTGCGAGCAATGTTCCGGCAGTTCAGCGCTTTAAGCGGATGCAGGCAGCCTGGCTGGCCTTGGCCGCCGAGCAGGACTGGCTGGACGGCGAAGCGACCCCGACAGTCGAAACTGAAAACGCCCGATGAGCGGCGCGTTCAAGCGCAGCAAGTCTGATGAACCTGTCTAGCCGGCTTGCAACGTGTCCCGAACGCGCATTGCAGCCGCATTGGTTTCACTGAATGGCCACATCCAAATCAGACCCTGACCAAATTTCATGAATACAGGTTTTCTTAGGTCTCATGACTGGAAAGGAATGATCATGCGCACTTTCACGACATCTGTCATTGTTGCAGCTCTTTCGCTCGGAACACCCGCTTTCGTGCAGGCGCAAGGAGCACCCTCGAAATCCGAGACGCAGGCACCGTCTGCCCAGTCCAGCGTGAGCATACGGAGCATACAGGTCGTCGACGTCAAGGAACTGCAACCGGCGGCGCGCTCGCAGGTCGAAGACTTCGTCGCACGCACCAGCGAGCAGGATCTGCAGTCGCTTCGTCAGTCGATTGACGCGCTGCCGCAGGCGGCATCCGCGCTCAAGGCCAAGGGCCTCAGTTCATCACAAGTCGTCGCGATCAACATCGCCGACGGCGTCCTGACGATGTTCGCCAAAACAGCCTGATATCAAGACAGCCTGATACCGGGACCAGCTGTGCTGAGGTAGCCAGCCCTTCCGCCTCTTGAGTACTTCGTTGCGTTCAACCCAAAGCCCGGTGGCCGCAAGGCTGCTGGGCGCGGGAATCGCTGCCGTTGGAGATATCAGACATGCAGCGGGAGAAATCGACCGCTGCGCAAATAGTCATCGACCTGCCAGGACCAAGCTCAGGCCTTTACAATCTCAAGATGTGCAGCCTAGATTGCCCCCGGGACTGAGTTCTCATTGGGGGCGTCAATGTTTAATCGATGTATTATATCTGTAGTTCTGTTTTTTTCGTTCGTTGCAACCGCGTCATCATCGGAGCTGACCAGCCTTGATGGCGCAACGTTTAGCCGATCCATCAAATGCGAGGTTGGAAAATTCGCTCAATCATTGAAAGGATATAAACCGCCGGCCGGTGCAAATATGAAGATTGCAGTCACGGTTATCGACAAGACCAGTGATGGCACAACTTTCGGCGGTTCGCTTAAAATACCCGTGTTCTTTGATTTCAGCGGCAGCCTGGACGATCAAACCGCGAAGATAGTTAGCGCGGAAGGCATCCAGTATAATATTCATCCAGACAACGCCATCAACTGCAAGAAGCGAAACGTGGTGCGCGAAGGCGTCGGCGTCCTGCGTTGTTTGCAGGAGCAAAAAGAGCTTTTCGTGGATGCGGTCGATGGCGGCACCGGCAGTATTTCCTGCTCGAAGCAAATCACCGCAAAGCGCGGCGTTTCCGCCAGCGGTGGAATTCCTGTCTGGATTGTTACCATAGGTCCTTCAGGCGGTTGGAGTGAGACAAGAGACTTCACTTTCCTGATCGTCGCTCCGCCTAAACCTGCGAAGTAGGCCGGCATCTCGCGATAACGATTCGGTGCGGCAGATTGGTTCACAACTGCCGCACCCTCGACTCGCCATATGTCCATCCCGTCATCATCGGCGTCGTGTTATGATCCACCGGCGCCCAACAACACCGCCGGCTGCTGCGGCCTCACCGGTGCCATGCCGCTGACGCTGTGTCGGGAGTGGGTTTTGCAGACGGCGAAGGGCTGGGGCGCGGGGATGTAAAATCCGGCTGATCCTGATCATCGATCCCCGGAGTTGAATCCGTCTCGCCTCATCGCTCTCCGCGGCCGAACTCTCTGTCCATCCGATGCCGGAATGCCGAATAGGCGTCCAACTCGTCGGCGTCCAGCATGTAAAAATCCGTGGGCGGATGGGGAACAGGACGCTCCTACCCGCTCGATCTTTGCGCGTTGGAAGCATCGGTGATCGTCAAACAGGAAAAGGCGAGAAAACGCGCCCTGAAGAAGCAATCCGCCTTGGCCCGGGCAAGCCTGGCAGCGACCGAAGCAGAACTCACAACTGCCTGACCCTCGGCCCGCCATACGTTCGTCCCGTCATCATCGCCGTGATCGCCCACACCAGCGCATCCAGCCGGTCCGGTGAACGCCCGGACGACAATCCGTTGATGCCGAAGTCGCACATCTCGTCTTCCAGCAGCGGGAAGCAGCCGACATGCTTCACCTTGCCTTGCTCGTACAGCGCCGCCACCGGCTCGGCGCGCAGATATTTGCCGCGCGTGGCGTGAACTTCCTTCAGCGGCACGGTGGCATCGACCTCGCGCAGCACGGCACGCACCATCTCGCCGCCCATGTTCACTTCGGCCACCAGCAAATCCGCATTGAGCCGCCGATACAGCGCCACCGCCTTGCTCGCCCAAGCCGAGGGCGACAGCCCGGTGGCGGAGGCGTCTTCCAGCACGAAGAACAAACCCGCATCGGCGCGGCCCACCGCGACGATGCCGCAGGCATCCGCGCCCTGCCGCGATGAGCCCGGCGGATCGATCGCCACGACGATGCGCGGCAGCGCCGGCATGTCGGTCACCCGGCATGCTTCGATCAGGCCGCGCGACCACAGTGCATCCGGCCGGTCCTCGATCAGCTCGCCGTCCAGCTTCTGCCGCCCCATCCGCGTGCCGGCATAGCGGCCGACCACGTTTTCCAGAAACGCAGGCGACAGATGATCCCGGTTGGCTTGCGTCGGCGCCCGCGTCACCCGCGTGCGCGGATCGGCGAGCAGCCGCTTGATGATCGGCAGCGGCCGTGGCGTCGTCGTGATCAACTGCCGCGGCCGCGCGCCGAGCCGCAGGCCGAATTGCAGGGTATCGAAGGCGGCTTCGGCATAGCGCCACTTCGCCAGTTCGTCGCACCACGCCGGGGATTGATGATGTTCGGCGGTTGGCTACCACTGCCGGTCGGAGCGCTATTGCCGATACTTACATTGGTCATATTTTAGCTCATTCGCCCGCAGAAGCCGAAGTTTGGCCACCCGTTGTAGTTTGTGTTATGTTAGAGGAACTAAAAGTATCAGACATTGAATCTGGCATAAGGACAGAGCGCTTCAACATGCGCGGTGTCGTCACCAAAGCCATGTTCGAGGGAGGCGATCAAGAACGAGAGCTAGCGAGAAAGCATCGACGCTGGCTCGAATCACGCCGTCAATATCCCAGGACGGCCGCGCTACTCGACCAGATAGCGCGATCGTGGGATGACGATGCCAAGTTCGAAGATACTCGCGCGCAGCAGGATAAATTGCGGAGCTAAGCGCGATGAGCTGTTTTTTTCAACTTGCTGCAAACTTCAGCACCTCGATCGCATCGAAATCCTGTACTCCTCCTCCGACGCGCTTGGTGGTGTAGAACAGCACGTAAGGCTTTTCCGAATACGGATCGCGCAGCACCCGCACGCCCTGGCGGTCCACGATCAGGTAGCCGCGCCGGAAATCGCCGAAGGCGATGGAGAGCGAGTTGGCTACGACATCCGGCATGTCCTCGGCCTCCAGCAACGGGAACCCGATCAGGCTCGACTTGCCACCGGCTACGGCCGCGGGCTGCCAGATATAGGAGCCGTTGGAGTCCTTGAACTTGCGCACCGAACTCTGTGTCTTGCGATTCATCACGAAGGTGGCGTTCTGCCGATAGCCGGAGCGCAGCGCATAGACCAGGTCGATCAACACGTCCGACGGCGTGGCTGCCGGGAATGCGCCGGTCGCGACATAACCGATGTTGCCCCAGCTCCATGAAGCGTTCGCCACCGTGGTGTAGGCCAAAAACCCCTTCGGCTTGTTGCTGCCGTCACCGCTGACGAAGGCCGCACCTTCCTGCATCGCGAAGGTCAGCTCCACCTCGCCCGCCAGCCAGTCGTCGATGTTGACGGTGGAATCCTCCAGCAGCGTCGCCGTGGCGGCGGTGCGCGTTCAGGGCGGCGTCGATCCGCGCCACCTTCTCCTCCGCGATCACATCGCCGCCGCGCTTCTCGATCGCCTTCAGGCGGTCGTCATTCTCGCTCTTGAAGTCCTCGAAGGTGCGCATCATCGCGTCATAGACATCCTGCGCATCGCCGGCGGGAAGGCTGGCCTTGTGCTCGCGTGCGCCTTCGCTGTTGTCGAAATCCATGGTGGTCTCCTTTGGGTAGACGGGGGGTGTGGAATCATCCGCGACGATGGGGGCGCGTCAGTTGGGGATAAGCTCCGCGGCGTCGCTGTTTCCTCAAGAACTGAGCGATATCGAACAGACCGGCCCGGCTGCGCGCCTAAAACGGTGAGGGGCGGGAATCAGAGCCGCCATCCTGAACGGGGCTCATCATGAACAAACGAACCTTGCTGCTGGCGCTGGCCGGATCGATCGCGGCCAGCGGCGTTGCCACCGTCCCTGCACAGTCGGCGGATTCGCTGGCGCCTGCGCCGCTGCGGGCCACGGCGCCGCCGTCGCTGGTGCCGAACAGCGGCTTCTTCATCGGCATCGGCGGCAGTGCCAACGCGCTCGATTTCGGAACCCAGAACGTCTATGCGGTGGGAACGTCCAACGTCTTCACCAACGGCGTGCTGACCTCATCGGGATCGGCCGCCGGACCGGCGACGCTTTATCCGGACAGCAAGGCCCAGATCGCGTTTTCGGCGCAAGGCGGCTACTTCCAGAAATTCGCCGGCAGCGACTGGCTGTGGGGCGCCAAGTTCGGCTACAGCTATCTCGGCGCCAGCTCCAACATCCGCAATGCGCTGCTGCCGCAGGTGGGCTCGTTCACGCCGACCGGCGGCAACACGCCGGTGCCCTTCACCGGCAACGCGCTGGTCGAGTCGTACCAGACCCATCTCGTCCACCAGATGACGTTCGTCCCCTTCATCGGGCGTTCGTTCGAGCGCAGCTTCGTCTATCTCGGCGCCGGCCCGACGCTGACGCAGACCCGGACCGACCTCAACGGCCTGATCGGTTTCGCGGACATCAATGGCAACCGCACCAACGTCTCCGGCGCGGCGCTCAATCTCTCCAGCACCAGCTGGGTGTTCGGCGGCGCCGCCATGGTGGGCGCGACCTACTTCCTCGATCCGACCTGGTTCGTGGACATCAACTACATGTTCGCCAGGACCGGCAACAACACCAGCACCTTCTCGAGCCCGTTCACCAATCCCAACGGCACCGGCGGCACCACCAACCAGGGCACGATGAACGGCACCGCCGCCGCCAAAACGACGACGCAGGCGGTGACGGTGACGATCAACAAGCTGTTCTGAGGCGAACGTCCGCTTCGGTGCGCATTCCGGACGCGGGATGGAATGAAAAGAGACCGCCAGGCAAGACGGCTTCATTTCAACCGGGCTTCATTTCAACCGAACGTCTAGTAGCACCGGATGATATTTACGGTTTGCTGTTTGCCGCCTTTCCCGGCAACCGCTACGGTCTGCTCGGGACACTCGGGCACATATGCTCGTTCGGAAGGTATGACGGCGGGCGGATATCGGTGTGCCCAATCCCAGGGAACATCATATGTGTAGGTGTAATGCATGTCGCGTGACGCTGGTTGCGCGAAATCCACCGGAGCCTGGCCCATCGATGGGTCGTAGAAAAAGCCCCCGCCGGCCGGCCAAAACGCTCTTGCTCTGTTTCCCCGGTGATGCCGCAGCGATGGGGCGACCGACGGAGGGACAGGGCCTCTGGCATGCGCCGCTCCCGGCGCGGCTCCCGACCGGGCGAACGTCTCGTTTCCGGCAAAGGTGAGCGCTACTAGGCTGAGAGACGCGATAAGCGCCCCATGCGTTCTATACGTCATGGCAGGTCACCATTTCGTAGTTGGAGCGGTAGTTGACCCACGCTAGGCCGGCTCTTTCGTGCCCGCAAATGCATAATTAATTATTGGTTAAGATGTAATCTTGATGGCGAGAGCCCCTATCGCATGGGCAATAGCCGACCGGGACACGCCGTTTTGGTCATTTCCGGACCTTGGCGGGCGAGCAGGCAACATCCGCTTTACCTCGACGAGCCGACATCCCTGAGCGCGAACGCAGGCGGTGACGATCACGATCAACAAGCTGTTCTGAGGCGAACGTCCGCTTCGGTGCCAATAGGCGACATTTGGCAGCGACTTCGCTCGGCCGCTTCGTCGGCGTGGAGCGAGCAGTGGAGCGCTCGCGATCCTGCAGTCTTCCGGTGTGATGCTGTTATTTGCCTTTGAGCTCGTCACGAAAGGCAATTGCTTCAAGCTCGACCCGGACGGCGTCCATGACAGGAACCACTGGCCGCGCTTCGAATACAAAGGCAGGCAGCATCGAGCAGAACTTGTGAACCGCCAACGGATCGTCGCAATCCAGCAGCATATACCCGCCCCAGTCCCCCACTCGTATGACGAACATCTCGATCTTGAAGTTGTCGGGCGCCTTCCATTGAGTGAAGACCTCCAGAATCCGCTTCTGGGCATTCTCGTACTCGATGGGCGATCCTTGCGAACGTTCGCTCCAGGTGATCATGTACTTCATCGGTATCCTCCTTTGTTTGTTGTGAAGTGGGCATTGGAGGGCTTGTCATCGGGCTAAGTCGGTAAATTGGTGCGCGGCGGCCGCAGCCGCCTCACCATGGTGTCCATCACGTCGGCGATGATATCCTGCGCATGCTCGAGCTCGACCCCGGCGAGAAAGCCGGCGTAGCCGGAGATGTCCGCGATCACGAAACAAGCGGATTCGGGTTTCGGAAGCATTGAGCTGTCCCTTCCCCGTAGAGAAAGCGCCTTGTGCAATACTAAAAGCCTAGCACTTTGCGCCGGCCAGCGGGAGGGAAATGGCACCCAACCGGACTCAGATGCGATCAGGTTCGATGTCTGGGTCATTCTCGTCGCTTTGACTGCGCGCCGCTTACTTCCGGTCTTCCCCCGAATAGCGGACATTCTCAGGGTTAAGCAACATGTCTTAAAGGTGTCAGACTCGGACATTCACGTAATCGTTAGGCTACGCTCACGCCTCGAAAACCAAGCGAGTTCCCGTGTACGAGCGTAAGAGCTTCGTCGGCATCGCAGCGCGCGCGGCTTCGTAAAAAGGTTCGCCCGTACAATGCAGCGGAACCACGTAAGTCGGATCGATTTCCTGGAGTGCCTTGACCGTATCTCGAACGTATTCCTCCGGGTAGGGCGCGAGATGAAAGCCCCCGATAACCGCGTGAATTTTTTCCACACCGGAGGCAGCTTGAGCTTGCCTGACCGCGTTGACCACGCCGCGATGGCTGCACGAAGTCAGGACGACAAGCCCGCGTCCTTTCAGATTGAAAGCCGTCGCGATCTCGTGCTGAAATTGATCTGGTACGACGGGCGCACTACGTTCCGCCTCGCTGAGGCGCTCGGGATAGCAGCCGACGCCTCGGTCGAAACCAATGGTCATTGCGCTCGGTGATAGCACCTTCTCGAAGCTCTTCTGGCTGATCTGCCCGGTGGCCACGGCGTGATCGGCAACCAGGGCAGGTCTCTCCGTGGAGGTTACGGCGACGTCGGCCTCCTCGAGCGCTTTGCGGTCGATGACGCCGAAGTTGCCCCGCACCGGGGGTGCAGTCCACTCGCGCACGCAGAAGCAACCTTCGCCCCCGACAAACAACGGCAGTTTGGGCTTTAGCTTCCCGCTGTGCGCCTGCAAGAAACCGACGAGGCCGCCAAAGTGGTCCTGATGCCCGTGGCTGAGCACGAGTGCGTCGATGGTCGCGGGATCGATACCAAGCAGATTCGTGTTGTTGAGAAGTGCTTCCGGCGTGAAACCGAAATCAACGAGGATATTGCGTGTCTCGTTGCCGCGTCGCGACTCAACGTGCATCGCAAGGCCGAATTCGCTGACCAACGTTCTGCGCGGCGGCTTGTCGCTGAGACCCCAGCCAAAGTGCTGGACATCAAGGTTGGGCAGCTTCCTGCTCGGAGCGACAGCGAACTGATAGCTATCGATCACTATCCGAACCGCCAGGCGGTCAAGCTCAGGCGCGGATCCAGTGACAGCCTCGGCCCTGACCGGCCTCGAGCCGGCGAGGAGCGTAGCAAGTATCACGCTTAAGACACCGACGCCTCCGCCGCAGATAAATTCTCGCCGTCCAACCTCGTCGCAGAAAAACTGCCGCCGAGCGACCTGATGAGGGCACGCTTGCGATCGCGCGATTGAAGCTGAAGTATAATCGATAGCCATTGCTACCTCCCGTTCCCGCCAACAACGAGGCTATAAACAGAAGGCGCGAGACCGCGCGGACGCATTTCGTTCCGAGGGTCGGGCGTCTCAAGTGAAATATGATCCTATCAACTTGCTGCTGCGTCAAGAAAAATGCCGGCCCGAGCTCTGACTTCGCGATTCTGGCAAAATTACTGCCCCTTTCCGACGGGTCCATCGAGTGGCGGCTCGCGGCATGTCCGGTTGGTGCCCAAAAGCGGGCTTTCAGTACCACCGCGTTCACAGAATGCCGCCCGAGGGTACGATCCCTGGAGGGCTGCTTCATGGACACTCTGCGTCAGATCGGAACCGCTAGTTCTTCAAATAACCGACGTAATAGACGCCGATGACGTTGCTTGCATCGCGGATCGGTTCATAGCCAGTGACGTAAGGCTTGCCCAGGATGTCGGCTTCTCCGAAATAGCTTTCGCCCTTCGCAATAGCCGCGATGGCTTTACCCTTTGGGTCGAGAATGGTGCCTATCGCCCGCGACCCGTCATCCTTCTTAACGTTCGTTGCCACGCGGACGAACTCGTCGCCGCTCTTAACAAATATCGTGGCCGTTCCACCCACTTCCTTCTGGACCTCGTCAACCAGCACGAAGTTGTTATTCATCTTTGTCGCGCCAAAATGTAAGGCGGGGACAGTCTTGCTGGCGACTGCCTCCTCCCCTTTGACGTTGGGTGCACCCAGCGTCGCAGCCTTCGACTTGAGAAGTTGCATCGCAGCCTGCACATCCTCAGCAGGTCCGGCGGACACTCGTGCGGGAAATTGAACAAAAAAATCGGCAGTAAGGGCCAGCAGTAACAGTGCGAACAACGACTTCTTCATGGTTTACCTCCCATTGGCCTCACAGCATCTCGATGTGAAGACTATCGGGCGAGGAGGCCCATTGCGGCGATTGCTCAAGCCCGATAAGGGACGCCCCTTTTTGCGTGCTTGTCAACGGTTGCCGGTCGAAGTGGCCCCGCAGGTAGGAATGTCGGTCAGGGGTGCTGCCGTGTTTCTCCGCGTCGGATATGTCCGGCTACAAACGCGATCAGGCGATGTCTCAGTTGGGTCAATCGCGTCATTTTGACCGTGCGCCATGACTTCCGGTCTACACGCAATAGACGGACAATTTCAGAGCCGGTCGGCACTTCGCATTCGTACCACGAGCAGAAATATTTTTATTATTTAGCCATCCGCCAAGCGAACAGCACCACAGTCGCCCCGAGCGCCGCTGCAATTACCGACGTCACTATCCCGCCGCCGAGCGCGAGAAGCACCGCGATGTGATAGCCAATCAACGCGCCAGCAATACCCACCAATGCGCTTGTGACGATGCCGCGGGTTGATCCGGAGAATTGACGAGCAAGCCATGACGGCCCCGCAAGCCGGTCGAACAGAAAGCCAGCGGCGAGGCCGATTACGAGAACTACAATAAACGCGACGACGGGGTCTGGGGCGCGCATGTTAGGCGGCCTGGAGTGTGGTTTAGATAAGTTTACGCAAACGTTGGGACGCTTCAGTTCAAGCGTCACAGGAACGGTGCGCCTTTCCGGGAGAGAAGTCGACCAATATGTCGTGAAATCGGCGACCCAAAAATTTAGGCCGACCACTTCCGGTCTACCCCGATAAGCAGACAATCTCCGTGCCGGTCGGCACTTCGCAAAAGTGCCAAACTCAGACATCGCGCCCTCCCCGAACACAAACGGCACTGCAGTCGTGCCCACGGCAGAGATGCACAGCGTTAGATGCGATGCGGCACATTTGATATGGCAGCGTCGGCGCGGCTTTCGTTACGAGACGGGGAGCGGTGTCGTGCGCGCCGTCTTGGACTTTAACGAGGCAGGAAAAATATGGTGCTGCCGGTACGGCCCGATCGAAAGCAAGTAGTTAGGCTTCGGAGGCCAGTCTTAATGAATGATTCAATGCTCCCAATGTGAGCCTAAGATGATGCTGCAGAGGTTCTTGCGCTGAAAGTTCGGATCCTTGAACGCAAGAACATCATCGTTGAAGGTACCAAATGTAGTGTCGGGCCGATGCTTCATCCCCTGATAGAACGTCTCGATGATCTCATGTTTGAAGTCGTTGCCACGCGGAAAGGCGGCAATCACCGCCTCGCGTTGTTCATTCGTAATGTGGTCATAGCCGCGGCCGGCTACATCGATTCCCGCCCCTGCCTGCACTAAAGCGATCTCTGGATGCATGTATTCCGGAATACCTGGGGTAGTGTGGAGAGCGATGGCGGTCCAAACTTTCTCGATATCTATTTCCGAGACGCCGTGGCTTCGCAGAAATTCGCCCGCGGCGTTCGCACCATCCACTTCGAAGCGAAGCTGGCTCTGCCGGTAGCTTTGGGTAAGGCCGATGTCGTGGAACATGGCTGCGGTGTAAAGCAGTTCCGGATCAAACGTCACGCCCTTCCGCTTCCCGGCCAGGGCGCCCCAAAAGTAGACCCGAGTGGAATGATAAAACAGCAAGTCGCTCTCAGTGTCGCGAATAAGCTGCATCACCTCGCGTGCCATTTTGCTGTCAGGAATCCTTACGCCAAAAATATCATTAGCTGCCATGGCTTTATCCTCCGACAAAAGAGTCTCCGATAGGTGATACTGCAGGCCGGTTCCTCTACCAGCTGCAGGAGCGCGATGTCTGCGTTGGCGGGAAACTGGACGAGATCAGCAACACCGCTGTCGTTCGCAGATAGGCGCGACCGTCGCGGGCGCAATTCATTCCGAATTGGAGAACACCATCTGGCGTTCCGCACCCGTGGAAAGAGAGCGGAATATGCCAATCCGGGGCATCGGTCTTCAGGACGGCGCGTTGAAGTCGTAGGAAATACGACCCGCTGGAAGGTAGAACAGAGCGATCAAGGCTCCGCCTTTCACCTCGGGGTAGTGGCGGCTGCCCGGATCCGGAGCGGTCCAACCCGGCCCTTGCCATCCCTGCAAACCCTTGAGTTCCGCGCCCTCGTCAATCGGAATCACCATATTCAGCTCTCCGTAGGGATGGCCATGATATTGGCCGCGAAGAACCTCATCATCGTGATCGTCCTTGAACCGTTTGGGATCCTTGCTGTTCATGTAGACCGCCGTGATACTGAAGTGGAACGTCTCCGGCGACGGCTCCAGGATCCTGCTGCGCCGATAGTTCGGTCCGTCAACTTCCTGATTGGCGGCCCATCCCTCTTCCACTCCGAGTTTGATGAGCCTCGCCAGATTCTGGTAGAGATCGCTGTTCTCGCCGTACTTCTCGTTCAACCACTTTTCCATCGCCGCGCTCGGGGTCATGTCCTTGACCTCCTGGAGGAACGGAATGCTTCGCTGGATCAGCTCTTCGCGATGTCCCATTTGCTTTCCTTTCAAATTGTTGAACCCGGCGGGTATCGATCCGTTCAATTCTCGAAACCGACGAATTGGGCGAATTCGCCGACCGCCGCTTTCGGCATAAGACTCCCCGCGCTTACGCTCTCGTCCTCAGCAAAACCGATCGACATCCCGCAAACGACCATCTCCTCGGGCGGTATCGGCAGCAGTGTCCTGAGAAGCGCGTGATACTTCGAGAAAGTTTCCTGCGGGCAGGTCTGCAAGTCCCGCGCTCCCGCGGCGATCATTACGTTCTGGATAAACATCCCGAGATCGAGCCAGCTTCCCACCTGAAGGCGTCTGTCGATGGCAATGATCAAACCAACCGGCGCACCGAAAAAGGCGTAGTTCTTCGACGTCTGGCGCGCGCGACCCACCGTATCCGACTGCTGGATGCCCAGTGATCCATAAAACAGTCGCCCGAACTGATCGCGGCGCGAAGCGTACGGTTCCGGCAGCGGCGATGCGTAATACTGATATTCCGACGAGTGGCGGTCCCGTGCTTCTTCGTGCGCCTTCAACAGAGCTCGCGATATCTCGTCCTTTTTCGCTCCCCCGACCACATAGACGCGCCACGGCTGGATATTCGCGCCGCTCGGTGCGAACCTCGCGACATCGAGGATATCGGCGACCATCTGCCTGGGAACCGGTCGGCTTGTAAAGGAGCGGCTGGCAAAGCGCCTCTTTATGGTGCTGTCGACCACCTCTCGAGTTTCGCGGCCACCAGCGTTCAAGGGCGTCGTGGCAACTATTTTTTGCTTAGAAGTGGACATCCGCCCTCCTCCTGAGGTTTGAAAGCCTCGTTGCCGGGTATCGTCGCCAGGAGCTGGTAGTAGTCGAACCTGTATTTTGACTCTTCGGGCGATTTGACCCTGAAGAGATACATGTCGCGAACCAGGCGGCCATCCTCGCGGATCTTCCCGTTCTTAGTCATAAAGTCGTTAACGGGCATCTCGCGCATTTTCGCGGCTACGGTCGGGCCGTCGGCGGTACCAGCGGCTGCGATCGCCTTCAGATAGTGCATCACGGCGCCATAGGTACCCGCGTGAATCATGGTCGGCACCTTCCTCGTCTTGTCAATGAAGCGCTTAGACCAGGTTCGGGTATCGTCATTGAGATCCCAGTAGAAGGCAGAACTCAGTATCAATCCCTGGGCGCTCTGCAGTCCGAGGCTGTTGATGTCGGCAATGAACACAAGAAGGCCAACCAGCTTCTGCGACTTTGACACCCCGAATTCACCGGCCTGCTTCACTGCATTGATGAAATCGCCGCCCGCGTCAGCCAAGGCGATCGCGTCCGCTTTCGAAGATTGAGCCTGGAGCAGGAAAGAAGAGAAATCCGGTGTATTGATCGGATGCTTCACCGAGCCGACAACCTTGCCTCCCTCCGCGTCGATGACGGCGCGACTGTCGGCCTCAAGCTGTGCGCCTAAAGAGTAATCGGCGGACAGGAAGTACCACGACTTGACGCCGAGCTTCGAGACCGCCTTCGTGGTTCCTTGAGAGAGCGCATACGTGTCGTAGGTCCAGTGGATTCCGGTTTGCGAGCATTCGTCACCAGTCAGACGCGAAGTCGCCGCTCCTGTCGCAAGAAATAATTTCTTTTTCTCACGAGTGATACCTTGAACCGCAAGCGCAACGGCCGAATTGGGCACGTCCAGGATCGCTTCGACAGTTTCGTTGTCGATCCAGCGGCGCGCGATCACGTTACCGACGTCAGCTTTGTTCTGGTGGTCCGCGGCGATGAGTTCAATGTTCCTCCCGAGAACTCTGCCGCCGAAATCATCAATCGCCATCTGAGCCGCCACGACGGAGCCAGCTCCTCCATTGTCGGCATAGAGCGATGACATGTCTGTCAGCACGCCGAGCTTCAAGGAACCGGTTGCCTGAGCGTTCGCCCGGTGCAAATCGACGACCGCCACGAGGCACAAGAGCGCCATTACCCCGAATGTCCGAGCCGCCCATCGTCGCGTGTCGCCAACCATTGTTCCGCTCCCTTTGCCGGTGAGGCGATATTCAGGGAAGTGGACACGCAGAGGAAGTGAAAGTACTTCAGGGTGAAAATGCGCCTCGTGCAGTCCGAGGAACGGCCAATGTCCTGCTATTCCGGTAGGCCGGAGCTGATAAGACCAGAGCAAGACACCGGCGCGCGGACCAGACCAATCAGGTTAGCTCCATCCGGCCGACCAACGACCACGGCAAGGCGACCCAACACCGGTTGATCAGGGTCGAGTCCAACAGCCTAAGTTGCGTCTTGAAGGCGCGGTCCACGCTCGACCAAGGTGCTTGGAAATAGTCCGATTCCGGTCTAGTCAAGGTAGGCTTGGACACTCCGTAACCGAGCGATGAATGTCGAAATCAAACATTTCGGTTCGGAAATGGCCGATTTTCGAATAACGGTTCCGGTTGATCGGCGCGGCCTGCGCCATCCGGCCACGGCATCTGGCACGGTTTCGACATGACTGGCTCCTTCAATACGTTGGACTTGAATTTGCTCCGGGTCTTCGATGCCGTCATGGAGGAACGCAGCGTCCTCCGGGCGAGTCAAAAGGTCTGCCTCAGCCAGTCCGCCGTAAGCCATTCGCTCGCTCGGCTGCGGGAAATATTGGATGACGAATTGTTCATCCGTACGGCGACGGGAATGCAGCCCACTGCCAGGGCGCTGGCTATGGCCCCACTGGTACGCGAAGCGCTGAAATCGCTTGAGAAGGCGATCGAACTTCCAAAGTTCGAGCCAGCCACCTCGACAAGGAAATTTACGATCGCTGCAAACGACTTCACCACGATGGTCGTCGCTCCGCGTTTACTCCATATCTTGAGAACCGAGGCTCCCCACGTCGACATCGTGATAAAACCGGTAACCCGGATCGACCTCGCGGAACAGATTGACCTCGGCAGGATTGACGCTGCCCTTGGCACCTTCTCGGCCGTACCATCGCGGTTCAAGTCCGGCTTCTTGTTTGAATATGACGACGTCCTTGTCGCGCATTCGTCGGACCACCTTGGCCCGGTCACCACCAAAACGCTCTCCGCACTCCCCATCGTCGTCGTCTCGTTTGGAGGCGAACAAGAGGGAGCCGTCGATGGATTCATCTCCGAGCGCGGTCTGGCCCGCAGATCCGAGATGTATGACCGTGCCTCGTTCGAACGGGCCATGTCCGCGTCGGAACACGTGCCGAGGATCGCTGTCACGCTTCCCCACTTTCTCGCGCTTCCGACTTTCCTGGACGGCTCTGGCCTTTCGGCCATAGTCCCGCGCCCTCTCGCCGATTCGCTCGCCCGTACCAGCCCGATCTCGATCCACGAACTTCCATATCCGACGACGCGTCTTGAAGTCCGGTCGCTCTGGCACGAGCGACATGAAGGCGACGCGGCGCAGGACTGGCTTCACGACGTCATGAGACGGGCAACCGAACACCTCCGCTGACGCAGTAGCCAAGCGACGAGTCCAAGCGGTCAATCTAAGCCTGCAAGGGCCGACCTCGGATAGAGCGCCTCCATCATTCCGAGTCTAGCGAATTCAATGGGCGCGCCGTGGGTGCGCACGTCGGCCAGGTCCGCTTCACCCCTTTGATCGGACAGCGTCAGCGTGGTCTCCTGGTTCAAGAAAGTGCCACACCGGTCTGACGCTCGATGAGCGCAGTGCTGTCGCCAGCAGCGCTTGCGAGATTTACCCCTATCCTCGTGCAAGATCGAGCAGCTGGTCCCTGCCGGGATTTCGCGGCCGCGCGCGCCCTGCGCCCCTTCGGCTTCTATATGTGGCAATCGCTATCGCTATCCATGTTGCGTGGAATGCGAGTCCGGCCAGAAGGACGAATTGACCGGGAATGGGCCCAATCGCGGCGCGCATCCAGAACTCCTGCGCCGAGGCGACCGGCGCCGGATGGATGAGCAGTTTACCAACGTATGCGGCCACCTGGATCGCGAAAATCCAGCTGTAGTTATGGCGAAGCCTGCGGCCCATGGCCTCAACATAGGTTATATGAAGGTTCGGGGCTCGGTAATCCTGGTAGAGAATCTCGTTCCAGCCATTCTCGACCCGAACGCCCTCGCCACGGAGAATTGGCCCGAAGAACTGGACTTCGAGGACATGCGCGCGCATGCGCCAGAAATCAAAGAAGCGGTAACGCCGCGCCTCGATGAACAAGAAGGTCGTAACCAGGAGCCCCACGAGCACCAGCGGCAGAGGGGACGCGGATTCGCTGCTAAACGTGAGTGACAGTGCAAGACCAGTCGTAAGAACCGCCCAATTGGTCGTTGCATCGAGGCGTGTACGCCAGACAGTGCTACGGTACAGCTCCCCGCGATAGAGGTGCGACAACGCGGTGATATCAGCTGGATCGAATGTGGATTGCTTACCTTCGATATTGCTTTCACTCATCATGTTGATCCCTTGCGCTTATGTCATTCACGGCCCCGACAGCAAGATGCTGCTCGGCGATGTTCTATTATGTTCCTCCTGTTGTCAGGGCCCCAAGGGAAAAACCGCCGCTTTGGCTGTGTCGCTTACGACAGACGACACAGGTCCGGCACGGCGAAGGCGCCTTCGCGATTGCGATGCGTCTACGGGCGGCGCGCCTGGAAGAAGGTTTTGCCGCCACGCTCGAAGCCGGCGCTCTCATAGAACCGCAATGTCTCCGGCTTCGGTGAGCCGGTGGCCAGCATGACCTTGTAGCAGTTGGCATCCCATGCAGCTTTCAGCGCGCTCGCCAAGACGGATCGTCCAAGACCGGTGCGCCGGTGGCCTGGGTGCGTCACCACGTTCTCGATGACACCATAGGATCTCGCGCCCCGCGTTAAATTGGGAATGATCGCGAGCGTGCACGAGGAAACCAGCAATCCCTCAATGGCGGCCACAACGACAATAGTAAGCCCTGAGCCAAGAAGGGCCGACCATGCTGCCTCGGCCCTCGTTGAGTCGGGCTGCGGATCATCCGGGTGGAGGTACCGGTAGAGGTCGAGCACGCCTGGCAGGTCGTCACGTGTTGCGGAGCGGATGATGGCGTTGGACATGTCGCCAAGGTTAGCACAGACAACGTTCGGCGTATCGATCCGGCGAAGCCGCCGCCAGATTGGACGGGCCACAGGATCCAAGACCGGATTCAGTGCCGGTCGCGGTCCTGCGCCGCCACCTCCACCAATTTCTCGATGGCTTCTTGTGAGATCCGCTTCCCAGGCGACCTCGACAATCCCAGACCTTCAGGCAATGATCTCGGAATGGATCAGATCAGCCCCCTGCCCGCGCTGTCCCAAGACGAAGTACGAGTCGGCGCGTGGGCAGAGGTACGGGAATTATTGGAGCTGCAACTTGCTCCGCTTGGCCGGCGCGGTTTGGCGGCGCTGGCGCCGCACCCCGGTGAGAGCGTCCTGGACATAGGCTGTGGCGGGGGCGAGACTGCGCTGGACCTTGTCCGGGCAGTCGCGCCGGACGGAACAGTAGTAGGGATCGATCTGTCGGCTGCGGTGCTGGCGTTCGCGCAGCGCGCGGCCCAAGGGTGCGAACGAGTGCGGTTCGTCCAAGCAGATGCCGAGGTGTTCCCGTTCGAGCCGGCCTCGTTCGACGCTGCCTTCTCGCGGTTCGGAGTGATGTTCTTCGCTGACCCCGCCGCGGCGTTTATCAACATTCGTCGTAGCCTCAGGCCGAATGGGCGACTCGCCTTCGTCTGCTGGCGAGCGTTGGAGGAGAACCCGCTCGACATCCTGCCGCTTAAGGCCGCGTCCGCTCATTTGCCACCGCAGCCCGCTCACGATCCGGACGCGCCCGGCCCATTCGCGTTCGCTAACCCCGACCGCGTGCGCGGCATTCTGGAAAGAGCGGGCTTCGGCGAGATCTATATCACTGCCCATGACGAGCAGGTTGGAAGCGGCGACCTCGATGCGATGTTGGCGGTATGTTCGCGGGTCGGAGCTCTGGGCAAAATTCTTCGAGAGAATCCCGAACTCCGGGCCGCGACGCTACCGGCAG
Source organism: Nitrobacteraceae bacterium AZCC 2146 (assembly GCA_036924855.1). NCBI lineage: Bacteria > Pseudomonadati > Pseudomonadota > Alphaproteobacteria > Hyphomicrobiales > Nitrobacteraceae > Nitrobacteraceae bacterium AZCC 2146. The sequence continues at coordinate 7,476,003 of JBAGRP010000001.1, read as the reverse complement.
TGCGATCTGCGCTTGCGGTACACGATGGACCTGATGGGGTCAGGCTAAATGCAGCGACATGGGTCGTGACAGCCCGGGCTCCGGCCGGGCTCTAGCGCGAAAAGTCCGCTAATGGGATGGTCCGGCCGTGCTCCTGCCCCGCCAGCAAGCGAAGCTGGCAAGGGGCGCCACAGACAAGGAGCACGCCATGTCTCAGACACCCAATACCGCGATGGCCGTGATCGGCATTGATATCGGCAAGAACTCGTTCCACGTCGTGGGCCAAGATGCGCGCGGCGCCATCGTGCTGCGGCAAAAGTGGTCGCGTGGCCAAGTGGAAGCGCGGCTCGCCAATATACCGCCTTGCCTGATCGGTATGGAAGCCTGCGTCGGCGCACATCACCTGAGCCGCAAACTCGCATCACTTGGTCACGAGGCCAGGTTGATGCCGGCCAAATATGTCCGCCCCTATAGCAAGGGACAGAAGAACGACTTCAATGATGCCGAAGCGATTGCCGAAGCCGTGCAGCGCCCGACGATGAAGTTCGTGGCGACCAAGACCGTGGAGCAACTGGATCTGCAGGCGCTGCATCGGGTGCGCGAGCGGCTGGTGTCGCAACGCACCGGCATCATCAACCAGATTCGCGCCTTCATGCTGGAACGCGGGATCGCCGTGCGCCAGGGTGTCGGCTTCCTGCGCACGGAACTGCCCACCATCCTTGCGACGCGCACCGATGCCCTGTCGCCACGCATGTTGCGTGTCATCGAGGAGTTGGCAGGCGACTGGCGCCGGCTGGATCAGCGCAGCAGGACCCCGTCCTCGGTCTGCGAAGATGGAGAATCGCCGGAAGGGAAAAACGAGAAGACCGGATTGCTGGCAGGTGCTGAGCTTGGCTGCGACGGGAATACAAAGCCATCGTTCAAAATGCTGGCGGCAGCCGAGCCCTGGGGCGAGGGCGCCGGGCTGTTTGCAGAGGCGCCTCCGAACACGCCAAACGCCAGATGCGGCGGGGCGTTGGTTGCCGTGACAAAAATATTGGCGATATCGGTGTCCGTCAGCGGACCACCGCTTCCAGTACCGCCGCCATCATTGCTGGTCATCGTCAGATGATCGGTTCCGGTGAAATCAGGCTCCCCGTGATAGATAACGTTGTTTGGGGCGCCGAGCGTGGCATCGATTTGCGCAACGCTTCCGGTCAGCGTGACCGTCGAGGTTCCGCTGCCGGCGACCGCAGCGCCGCCACTGACCGCTGCGACGTTCAATATGCCATGCTCGATGTGAAGCGAGGTCATCAGGGAAACCGCATCAGGATCATTGACGGCCAAGCCAGTGATCGCCGTGTCGAGGTCGTTAAATGCATTCAGCGAACCAGGTATCGTGTTCACCGGCGCATCGTTGACGGCGCTGATCGTCAGGCGTACAGGTTCAGCCCCAGCGCCTTGGCGATATGCGCCACCGCAAACTGGCCGCGCACGCTGTTGCCCGCATCGTCCAGCGGTGGCGCAAAGGCTGCGATAGCCAGCTTGCCGGGCGCCACGGCGAGCACACCGCCGCCAACACCGCTCTTGGCAGGCAGGCCCACCTCGTAGGCCCAGTCGCCGGATGCAGTATAGAGGCCTTCCATCGTCATCTCGGCCAGCAGATGGGGCACGTTGGCGGCGCCGACCACGCGCTGCCGGCTCAGCGGGTTGACGCCGCCGGTTGCAAGGGTGGCGCCCGCTGCGGCCAGGTCGGCGGAGGTGATGAGAGTGGAGCATTGCCGGGTGTAGATATCGACCGAGCGCATCGGATCGCTGTAGCAGGTGCCGGCGCTTTGCAGCAGCCAGCCGATGGCGCGGTTATGCGAGTTGGTGCTCTGCTCCGATTCGTTCAGCTCGTCGCACAATGCTAGCGGATGCCCGACGAAACGGCTCTGCACGTCCAGGATCTGCGCCCAGCAAGCATCGGCGTCCGCACCGGGCACGAGACTGGCGGTGGCGATGGCGCCTGCATTCACCAGCGGCGAGAGCGGTTTGCCTTTGTAAAGCTCGAGCGCCATCACCGAGTTGAAAGGCAGACCGGTTGCGCTGGCGCCGATCTTGTCGCGCACGGCGCGGGGGCCGATCAGTTCGGTCACCAACGCCAGGGTGAACACCTTGGAGATCGACTCGAGGGCGAATGCAAAGCCGGAATCGCCGGCCGTGAACAGCGCGCTGTCCACCGTCATCACGGCGATACCGAACAACTGCGAAGGCACCTTCGCCAAATAGGGGATGTAGTCGGCGTTGGCGCCGCCCTGCTGTTGCAAGCCGGCGCTGTAGGCGGCAGCGACGGACGCTTCTATGGCTTCGGCTGACGGTTGCATGGCAGTAGAACTCCCATTCAATAGACTCGGTTTTGCCGAGGATAATTTGTTGTGGCTCCGCACCGAGGGCATGTATCAGCCGACGCGGCTCGTACTGAAACTCAGAACGGCGGCTGTCCGGCATTGGGCAGCGCCACGTCGAAGGCGGTGACGACGTTGGCAATGCAGCGGTAGAAGCCGCACAGCACCACCAGCTCGACCACCCCCTTCAAGCCCAGCGCCTGCTGCAAGCGCTGCTGCAGGACATCGGGCAAGGACTCCTGCGCCACGACATGACGAGCTGCGCTGCAAACGTCGATATACAGCGCGCTCATCGATGGCGCCGCAAAGTCGCCGGCCTGCAACGCGCTCACCACCGCCTGGGGCACACCCGCCTTCAGCGCGATCGGCGCATGCTGCACCCATTCGTAAGCGACGCCGAGACCGCGCGCGGTCGCCAGGATCGCGAGTTCGCGCACATCGTCGCCGAGTACGCCATGAAAGCGCAGATAGGTGCCGAGATCGCCGATGTGATCGGCGAGATTGGGGTTGTTCATCAGCGCCAGATACATGCCGCCAAGCCCGCCGCGCGGGCCGGCGAGGCGCTGGTAGATGGCGCGGCCCTCTTCGTTCAACGTCGGCGTGGGGTCAGGTAATTGTGCCATGGCTTCAATCCAGCGACGCGCCTTTGGCGCGATTCCAGGGACCGACCGGCGTGGTGGCGTCTTTGTCGCAGCGCACATCGACGATGAAGGTGCCACCGGATCGGAACGCCTGCTCGTAAGCGGCGACGAGGTCACCGGGCTGTTCCACCACGGTGCCGTCGGCGCCGAGCGAGCGGGCAAACTGCACCCAGTCGTGGGTGCGCAGCAGCGACAGCGCGGCGGCGGCGGGACTCATTTGCTTGGCGCGCAGATAGACGTTGCCAAGCGCGCCGTTGTTGATGACGACATAGACGATGGCGAGACCATGGCGCGCCGCGGTCTGGATCTCGATGCCGTGCATCAGCATGCAGCCATCGCCGGTGACTACCGCACAGGGCAGCTCGGGCCGCGCCAGCTTGGCGCCGATCGCCGCCGGAATAGCCCAGCCCATCGGCGCCATCGAGGTGGCGGTGAGGTAGGCGTTGGGCGTGGGACTGTCCCAGTAGTGCCCGCCAAACACCCGGTGCGCGCCGGAGTCGACCAGCAGCACGCAGTCGCGCGGCGCCACCTGGCGCAAGTCGGCCACCGCGCGCGCCGGATGGATCGGCACCGCATTGCTTTTGGTGTTGGCGGCGTCATAGAGACGCGGCATCGCGAAGACGCGCGCGGTCCAGGCGTCGCGCGCCGCGCGGCTGGCGGCGAGCGCTTTGCGCATCGCCTCGTCGTCGAGCATCCAGCGCACGAACTCGGCGGCGTCGCCGACCACCGATCCGGTCACCGCATAGTCGCGACCGAATTCGCTGGCATCGGTGTCGACCTGCACGGTGACGGAAGGCAGGTCGGGACTCCAGGACATGGTGTCGCGCTGGTTCAGACCGGAGCCCAGGATCAACAGCACGTCGGCCTTGAAGTCGGCCGGCGGCGGTGCATTGGGGCCGGTGTCGTCTTGCGGCGTCAGGGCCAGCGTGGAGTGGCGTGTGCCGCCATAGCCGAATACGCCGAGCGACAGCTCATGGTCTTCCGGGAACACGCCCTTGGCGCGCAACGTGCTGGCGACCGGAATGCCGTAGGCCTTGGCGAGATTCAGCAGGTCTTGCGTGGCACCGGATCGCACGCAGCCGTTGCCGGCTAGGATCGCGATGCGCGGGCCAGTCGCAAGCAAGGTGCGCATGCCGGCCGCGGCTTCGCGATCGAGCACCCGCGGCGAGGTAACGAGACCGTATTGCAACGGGCGGTAGGGTTCGCTCACCGGCTGGGTGTGCAGGTCCTGCGGCAGGCTCAGAAATACCGGCCGGGGCTCGTCGCCCACCATGGTGCGCAGCGCTACATGCAGATGGTGCGGCAGCAGGCTGATCGCCGGCACTTCCTGGGCAAATGCCGTCACCGCTCGCATCAGGCCGACGTCGTTCATACCCGAACCGCTGCCGTCCTGAAACGAGCCGCGGCCTTCCCAACTGCTTTGCACTTCGCCGGTCACGGCCAGGATCGGCGATTCGTCAGAATAGGCATTGGCCAGTGCTGCGACCAGATTGGCCGCGCCCGGCCCGCCGATGCCGAGGCACACGCCAAAGCGCCCGCTGGCCCGCGCATAACCGTCGGCCATGAAGCCGGCGCCGCCTTCATGGGCGGCGACGATGGCATTGACGCCGGTGACGTCGCCAAACTCGGTGAGAAAGCCGTCAAGCAAGCCGCCGGGCACCATGAAGACATGGCTGATACCTTCCTGCTTGAGGGCACCGAGCAGGAACTGAATAGCGTTGGGTGGCTGGCTCATCGTGTTTTCCCCAGTTGAGCGGCGGACGGTTTACGCTCTTCGCTTACCGCCAGTGCGGTGCGCACACCGGACTCGATGGCGCCTTCGATCCAGGCGTGCTTGAGCGAGGTGTGCTCGCCCGCGAAATGAATCCTGCCGCCTTCGGGTTGCAGCAAATAGGGCATGACCGACTCGAATTGCCCCGGCGCAAAGATCGCCGCCTCGCCGCATGAGAACGGATCCTGCATCCAGCTCTTGGTGGTGCCGCCGAGATGCACCTTGCGCACGTTCTCGCCGTGCACCTGGCACATGCCGTCGAGCGCGAACTGCAAGCGATCGGGCTCCGTCAACGAGTCCCAACGCAACGCGTCCTCGCCCCAGACGTAACTGGCGAGCACCACCCCACCGCCGCTCGAACCCATGTCATGGCTGGGATAGTAGATGTAGCGGTTGGCAATGTCGGTGGTGCTGCCACCACCGTAGATGTCGTCGTCCTGCTCCCAGAAACGGCGGCTGAATTCGAGCAGGACCTTGGTGGCCGCGTCGTAGTGCAGCTCGCGGATGGCGCGCCGGCGCTGCGGCACAAACAGCGGGTCGGTGCGCACGAAGCGCAGGCTGGAAAACGGGATGGCGATGATGGCCGAATCGGCGGTGTAGGTTTCGCCGGTCGTGGTGCGCATGGTTACGCCGGTGTCCGAGTCCACGTCCCAGCCCAGCGCGGTCAAGCGCTGGCCGAAGGTGATGCAATCTTTCAGCGCGGGCAGGAACGCCTTTGGCAAGAGGTCGTTACCACCCGGTATTTGCCAGTAGCGGACCTTGTCATTGATGATGGCGAGCTCGATGAAGGCCTGCACGAAGGAGGTCATCAGGCGCGATTCCAGATTGTTCAGCACCACGATCATCTCGATCGCTTCTTCGGAATACAGCGTCTGTTCCTTCAGGAAGCGCCGCACCGAAAATTCGCCAAAGCGCTCGATCACCACCGGCCATCGTCCCGCCGGATCGGCCTTGATGAAATCGCGCAGCGGCGCCAGTGCTGCGTCCAGCAATTGCTGCGAGGTCTGGCCGGCCTCGCCCACCGGCAACGGGAAGTTCAGCTGACCGGCGGTGTAGGCGCTGCGCCTGATCTTCACGCCATTGACGAACAGGTATTCATTGTTGCGCGCCACCGGATCGGCGGCGTTGCGCGTGGCGGGGTCGATGTCGACGTTGAAGAACGGTTCGCGCGGCAGCTTGAACATGTCGGCGAATGCGGCCACCAGCTCGTGCTGGCTGGGGATGCGCATGGCGCCGGCTTCGGCATACAGATCGCCGGTAAAACAGCGAAACGTGTGCACGCGGCCGCCGACGTAATTGTTGGCCTCGAGGATGCGCACACGGTGGCCGGCGTTGCGCAAGAGATACGCGGCGGTCATGCCGGCCATGCCGGCGCCGACGATGAGCACATCCTGCGCGCGCGACGCTCGCGGCAACCCCCGCTGGATGATCTGGACATACTCCTTAATCACCTTGTCCAGCGCCTCATCACCCAGATCATGCAACAGCGACTCTTCCATAGCGTGTCTCTCCTAGGGTTCTTGTAGCAGTGCACGGGCTTCGCGCAGGTCGGCCTCGTCATGTCCTTCGGTGAAAGCGGCGTACGCGGCTTGCAGCTCGCGCGTGTCGCGTGCACTTCGTTGATGACGGTCGAGGCGGTACAGGCTCATTGCCGCGCGCAACTCGAGTGGACGGTTCTTCTGTTGACGCGCCACGGCCAGCGCCTGGTGCAAACTGGTCGCGGCGGCATCCGTCGCGCCCGCATCTTCGGCCAGCAGCAGTTCGGCCTTCAGACGCATCAGTTCAGCCTGCCAGCGGCGCTCGCCGGTGTGTTCGATCCGTTCCAGCGCATCGTTCACGGCGCGCAGCCCGGCCGCCGTTTCGCCGTTCTTCAGGTACAATTCGGCCAGCATGGCGAGGTAATTGGGCTGCGCCAGTTCGGCTCCCGTGGCCTGTACCGCCTCGATGCCGCGCAGCATGGTGCGGATGCCTTCGGCGGCGTTGCCTTCTTCGCCCAATAGCCAGCCTTGAAGCACGGAGCCGCGCGCCTCCCAATAGGAAAACCCGCGCTCGGTAGAACAGGCCATGAGCTGCTGCAAGCAATCGCGTGCCGCGAAAGCTTCGCGCCTGAACTGATGCAGCAGGGCGGCGTAGTACAAAGAGTGGGCCAAGCTCGGCAGATGCGACAACTCTTGCGCCAGCCGAACCGACTCCTGGCTGCGCGCCAAGGCCTGGTCGGCAAAACCCAGGTGCCACAGCGCCCAGGCGCCGCAGGACAGGCTGGTAATGCGCGGGTTGCTGGCCGCTACACTGACACGGTCGCGCGGGTCGTACAGCGCCACGGCGCGGTCGAGGTTGGCCGCAGCGGATTCGATCTCGCCCTGATAGTATTGAGTGGTGCCCATCGCATATCGCGCCATCAACCACCGCGCGTCGCCGTCCAACTCCCCGGCCGAGACGAGGAGTTGCTCAGCCAGATCGCGCGACGTCGCCAGCCGGGCGCGGTTCAGGTAGTAGCGCCACAGGCCGAACAAGACGGTGAAACGCTGCCCGGCCTCACCCAATTCGCTGGCCAGTTCGCGCGCCCGCTCGTAGGCCCGCTCGACTTCGGGTGCCGCGTAGCCGCGCGCCGCCATCAGCGCCGGGCCGAGCCCCAGATATACTTCCAGTTGTTGCTTCGACCGTTCGGGCCCCGCGGGCAAACTGGCCAGCAAGCCCAGCGCCGCATTGTACTGACTGATGGCCTCACGATGCGCAGCGCGCGCCACCGACAACTGCGCCGCTCGCTGCCAATGCGGAATCGCCTGCGCTGCGAGGCCGGCCTCTGTGTAATGATAGGCCAACACCTCGGGCTGCCCCTGCGTAAGGGTAGCAAAGCTTTCCACCAGAACCTGGGCCGCGCGCTGGTGGAACAGATGGCGCATGCTGCGCAGCAAGGAGCCGTAGGCGGCGTCTTGCACCAGCGCATGCTTGAATGTGTAGTTTGCGTTCGGCGGCAAGCCGTGCTGCTGCAAGACCTCGGCCGCCACCAGCTGCTGCAAGGACTGGCGCAACGCCGCCTCTTCTATTTTGGCCACTGCGTACAACAGATCGTAGGCAAAACTGCGCCCCAGCACGGCGCCCAGCTGGGCGACGGTTTTGGCCGTCGATAAACGGTCGAGGCGCGCCATCAGCGAGTCGTGTACCGTGGCCGGAATCGCCAGCGGGGCCAGCGGTCCGATCAGTTCGTAGTGCTCGCCGACGTCTTGCAGCAGACCCAGTTCCAGAACCGTCTTGGTCAACTCTTCGACGAACAAGGGCACGCCGTCGGTCTTCTTGATGATCTGGTCCAGCACCTCGGCGGGCAGCGGCTTGCCACCCGTCACTTGCAGCACCAGTTGGCCGATCTCGGTCCGTGTCAGTCGGCCGAGGCGCAACGCGTTGATATGCGGTCGCGCGCCCCAGGGTGGCTGGAAGCTGGGCCGGGCAGCCGTCAGCAACAAGAAGTTGGCCGTGGGCACCTGATCGATGAGCAGGCCGAGCAATTCGAGCGTGGAAGGGTCCAGCCAATGCAGGTCTTCCACCACCAGCAAGACCGGTTTGCGCGCGGCCAGCGCCAGCAACAGCGTGAGGATGGCTTCCAGGGTTTCCTTTTGCGTGCCAGCTGGCGCCGCTGGCTGGCCGGCTTCGCCGGGGAGCGACAGCAACGCTGCAAACACACCGGGCATGCGGGCCTCGCCGAGACCATACTTCGCAAGGCCCTGGTGCAGCTTGGCGAGGCGCGTCGATGCTTCGTCACTGCGTTCGAATCCCAAGAGGTCCTGCACGAGGTCGATGATCGGGTTCAGCGCGGTGCTCTGATGGTACGCCGCGCCGCTAGCTGACAGGCACAAGGCGTCGGCGGCCAGGACATGCGAGCGCAGCATATGCACCAGGCGCGACTTGCCGATGCCGGCCTCGCCGCTGAGGCAGACCACCTGGCCCGTACCTTCCACCACTTGCGCCCAGCGGTCTTGCAGCAGCGAGACCTCGCTATGCCGCCCCACCAGAGCCGCTAGTCCGCCGTGGGTGGCGGCCTCGAAACGGCCGACCGTTTCGCTCACCCCGAGGATGCGATAACCATGGGTGTGCGGCGCAATGCCCTTGAGCGTCAGCTCGCCCAGATCCTCATAATCGAAGCCACCGCCGACCAGGCGACGCACCTGCTCGCTCACCACGATAGTCCCGGGCTGCGCGATGCTTTGCAGCCGGGCGGCGAGATTCGGCGTGTCGCCAACCGCGGAATGCTCCTGCGCGGGGCCTTGTCCGATCAGATCGATCACCACGAGCCCGGTGGCGACGCCGATACGGATTTGAAGAGTTTCGGGAGCTCGCGTCTCCAGCCTGGCAACCGCGGCAACGATTTCGAGGCCGGCTCGAACTGCGCGCTCCGCATCGTCTTCATGCGCGCTCGGATAGCCGAAATAAGCCATGATCCCATCGCCCATGAATTTGGCGATGAAACCTTCATAGCGTGCGATAACGCCCGCGCAGGCATCCAGATAGGAACGGATCACCTCGCGCATGTCCTCGGGATCAAGTCGCGCCGACAGGGCGGTCGAGCCGACCAGGTCGCAGAACATGACGGTCAGTCGACGGCGCTCCGCGACTTCCGGCGGATTAGCTTCGGCCGATGTGGGTTGTCGTACGGCCGTCTTTTCCGCAGCACCCAATCCCGAGATTGCCTTGATCAGGCGCTTGCGGTGCCCCAGGGGCACGCCGAGCTTCTCAAGGTCGATCTCGGTTAGTTCAGGCAGGACTTCGGCGTCGATTTCATTGGCCCGGAACAGTTCCCCATACTGTTCGAGGCCGAGATCCCGCAACCAATCTCCGACATCCATAGTGACGTCCTTGCTGATACACAATTTATGATGGTCGATATGAAGCAGCGTGTCCAGAAAAGGCTCCCGCCGATCGGCGTCGAGACCCCGAGCCGATTAACAGTCATCATGCTAAAATTGGTGGACGCCTCGGTCACTGCAGTCGCGTAACGTAGCATCTTCCGAAGGCGCCCAGGCATTAATCGGCCTGATGTCCATACAATGGGTCAAACGCTACAAGTCGCTTAGCGCCTGGCCGGTCCCGGAGTCCGCTTAGCCCCGAAAGGCGACCTGATTCCAACGCCCAATCCGATGGCGCATGCTGCTCGCCTCTGTAACCGAGCCGAGGAGTATGGCCATGCAGGACCAAGTGAATACTGCCCCCGCGCCCAAGCGAGTGCCTTGGAATAAAGGAAAGCTGACCGGGGCAAAGCCGCCGCTGCGACCCAAACACGTCTGGTCGATCCGGACGAAACTCCAAATCGAAGGCCGCGCTCGCGATCTCGCCATGTTCAATCTGGCAATCGACAGCAAGCTTCGTGGCTGTGATGTCGTCGCCATCCGGGTAGAGGATGTCGCTGCCGGCGGATACACGGCGGATCGCGCAACGTCCGGCAAAAGAAAACTGGGCGGCCTGTCAGATTTGAATTGAGCGAGCAAACCCGCCAAGCGGTCGATGATTATCTAAAGGCCGCCAACAAGAGACCCGGCGAGTTCTTGTTCACAGGTCGTCGCGGCGCGAACGCCAGCATGACGACCCGCCAATATGCGCGGCTCGTTTCCGAGTGGATCGGAAGCGTCGGGCTGGACCCGAGGCTGTTTGGGACGCATTCGCTGCGACGCACAAAAGCTACCCTGATCTATCGACGGACGGGAAATCTCAGGGCCGTCCAGCTTCTGCTCGGGCATACCAAGATCGAAAGCACAGTCAGATATCTCGGCATTGAAGTCGATGACGCCCTGGCAATAGCGGAACAGGTCGACATCTGATGCTCCCGGGCGCCCGGGGCAGAGCGGATACGCTCTGCCCGTCCCTATATCACCGGGTCACATCCCACGTCCCATCAGTAGGTAATCGGTCGGCAATATTGACAGGCAACCAAGCTGGAACTCTCCCCTCTGGGTATCAGCACCGGAGTGATAAACCGAGCGCTGCTTACCTAACACGATCAAAAGCCAAATTTTTGCGTTTCAGCAATCGTACAAACGCACGCCGACAACGGAATGACCCTGAATTTTGTCCAGTATCTGTATCGAAGCGCGTTCGAATGCAGCTTCACGTAACTTCGAAGGAAGGTTTCCAGTATTTTGTTCCTGAATGCGACGCCCCGCGATCAGCGAACTGATGCCAACTATTCCCGCCTTGCTTGCTTTCATGTCGGCGCTATCAGCTTGCAACGCCAGTTTCGCGGGAGTTCGATCGAGCAGGGCTAGTGTGCCATCGGGTAGCACCTCTTGAACCGAGAACGCTGAGTTTCTTAACCAGCCAACAATTGTGTCCCCTTCAACAACTGCGGCGAGGTATGCAGAAATCACCGCACCCCCCGGTGAACAACGATCTTTGACCCCAAGCGCTTTGTTCACGCTTATGGGCATCCACCGGTTACCTCGCAGCAACAAGTGGCAACCAGCAATGCGCCGGCCCTGACTGGTCATGAGAATCCTCGCACTGAGTTTCGACGTGGGTTTGTTCGAGCCCACGGACCACACTGTTCGCGCAGCGTGATTGGAAACCTAGCACGAAAGTTATTTCCCGTTGACACTTGGACGGTTGCTGCGCTGGTGGTCTTGGGGCAACCCTCAAGGGCTGCGTGAATGCCGACTTGCGTACTGGGTCAAAACCTGACCTGACGGCGCCGAAATCCGACTTCTGCTCTACCCTTGAAAGCGGACTCGACTTCGGACATCCGGCCATGTCGGTTTCGTGCCAAACCGGGCGTCCGGGGCCGCCCGGCAAGCCTCAATCGTAGAAGCCGGGCGACATCTTTAGGCTGTCGCGCTGCGCCTTGTCGTGGTTAATCCAGAGCTGCGCCGTCTCCTTCGCCATGATGTCGGCCATGCGCTGCATCGAGGCCGCCGTCTTGTCCCTGTCGAAATTGATTGCAGGTACGCCTCGATTCTCCCAATTGGACTTGAAGTGCACAGCGTCACCTGAGAGCAGGAGTGCCCCGGTCTTCGGCAGTTTGACCAGCAGCGATTGATGGCCAGGCGTGTGTCCCGGCGTTGAGATGATCGTGACCGAGCCGTCGCCGAATATGTCGTGATCGCCTTCGAGCTTCATGACCGCGGATGCTCCGGCTTGAAGCGCCTGGCCGAAGGGCGTGGGCCAGTCGTATTCCGCCTTCTGCACCAGCACCATCGACTGCGGGAACATGGTGATGTTGCCGATGTGGTCGGGGTGGGTGTGGGACACCGCAACGAACTTGATGTCCGACGGCTTGACGTTAAGTTCGGCGAGCTGGCTTGCGAGCGTCTTCGGCCGTTTCCAATGTATCGCCCGTGGATCGGCCGGCCGCTGCCCCTCCGGCATGGCGGCGATCGCGTCGGTCAGTCCGGTGTCCCAGAGCAGCCAGCCCCGAGCGTGCTTGATCAGGTAGCAATTGTCCGCGAAATCCATGGACTTGCCGACATTGACGCCGGGCGACCAGCGCGAAATGTCGCCGGCAACGCCCTCGCCGCAATTGAGGATGTAGAGCCGCTCCACTCCCGGCTTGGCCTGGGCATGAACCGGCCGGCTGGACAGCGAGCTCAGCGAAGCAAGGCAGAACGCGGCGGCGATGATCGAAATTCTGGTCATGGCGCTAATCCCTTGGACCGACATTCCCGAGATGAACTCTGGAACGGTGCAGACTAAAGCAGCAGACCGAGAGATTTGCCGCATGACTCTTATGGCTCAATCGCGTCGATTTGACTGTGCGCCGATGACTTCCGGTCTACCCCGATAAACAAACAAATTCAGAGCCAGTCGGCATTTCGCATTCGTGCCAATTGCGGAAATGACCGAAACTCATTCGATAAGCTTATCCGCTCGAAGGATGACCTCTTCTGGTATCGACAAGTTCAGCAACTTTGCAGTCTTGAGGATAAGTACCAGCTCGAACTTGGTCGGTCGTTCGACTGGCATATCAGCGGGGGCCGCGCCCTTGAATATTCTATCTACATACTGCGCTGAGTCTCATGAGCTTTGCCTCAGGCACAGCCAACGATCATGTGACAGCTTCACGCGGAGCCCGCATATTTCGCTGACATCAGTTGCGAACGTACGTAGGTGCTGGAATTTGGCTGGCTGCCTCAATTCGTTTTGACGAACTTGTACGTCCCCTTCTTGTGGCCAATGACCTGACTGATGCCATCGAAATTGCTCTTGAGAGGGTCGATGGTGATGACGAGCGTGGCTTGGAGACCTTCGAATTTGCCGGTTCCACCAGTTATTTTGCAATTGTTGGGGGCTCCGGGCATCCAGTCGCATTGCTCGAACGTTTGATCGCCGTCCTTGTCGACGTAAGTACAGAACCCGTGAATTTCTACGGTCTTTGCCGACGTAAGGCGGCTGAGCTGACAGCGTCCACCCATGTTGTTGAGTACAGGGTTTCCCGCCTCGTTTGAGGCTGCCATGGCTTGGTTCACGAGAGCAAACTCTCTGCCACCGCCGATCGGCATCGGCTTGGGGGCTGGAATGGGCGTGGCGGTGAATATGACCGAGACGGGGCCTTCCGGCGGCATGCTCTGAGCCTGGACACTCGTAGTGGTCAAAACGGCAACGACCGAAAACAATGCGACGAGTGGTTGAATAATGGCCATCGTTCCCTCCCTTTATAATGGCGCAGAGAACTAATTGCGAGCGAGCAGGCTATATCTTGAGGAACACTTGAGCAAGAAGACTTCAACACTAAGCAGCCCCGTGTTGCAGCGCGGAGCCCAGCGAGCGAAGGAGCGTCAGCAGAGCTGATCCATTTTCAGACTGTTTGGGAAAGGACTTCCGCTCAGGGTCAATCGCGTCACTTTGACGATGTCTGGGTCACGTCCGCTTTCCCCCTGATAGCGACCAAAGAACGGACATAGTGGGATGTCTCAAAGGTGCCTGCCAAAAGGCGACAATCTGACTAACGTCGCACAAGAAGACGGACGCAGTTCATCGGTCAGCTTACTTCTTGCGGCGATAGAGCCCGGTAAAGCTTACCCCCCGTCCCGCTGCAGCCATTGTCCACTACCTTCAACTGCAGGCCGATGCACTGCATCCGCACTTGGTATCCTTCTCCGTAGTTGATGCCGTCGTCAGCGGCTGCCCGCTGGTGAACACGAATTAGTCTTCATTTTACTCTCCCCCTTCTCCCCGCTCGCAGGGTCGAGACGAGCGAAGCTCGCTCTTAAGAGGGGTTGGGGAGAGGAGGACTCTCGACTAGCTCCCTCGTGGAGACTCCCCCTCACCCGAATTTTTCGCTGCGCGTAAATCCAACCTCGCCCCGCTTGGCGGGGCGAGGTTGCTTAAGCTCAGGAGCCCTCGAACTTGAACGACACATTAACCTTGGCGCGATAGGCCTCTACTTTTCCCTTGGCGTCCAGTTGCATATCGAGTTTGACGACCTCTGCGACGCGGAGTTCTCGGAGAGATTTTGCGGCTTGCTCGACCGCGTTGGCGGCGGCCTTTTCCCAGGATTCGTTGCTGGTACCGATCAGTTCAATGACCTTGTAGACGCTCTCAGGCATTTCGTCCTCCCGTTCGGTATGAAGCAGGTGCTCCCTACCGCCGTCCAACCTAACATCTCGATATCGGCGCTGAAAGGACGCTGCCTGATCGCAGAGTGGACCAGGCCAAGCCGCATACCACGGTTTTATGAGAAGCCCCTAGCTATGTCGGCTGTACCCGCTGCGGGTCATTTTCGACTTCGGCGCGGTCCTGAACAATGACCGCTTTATTTCCTGATTGTGTTGCAAAAGTCCCAAAACGGCTTGCGGCTAATTTTCCGCTAAGAGACGAACCGACAATCGCCGATCGATATGTCCTCTAGCGCGCCACCGAAGTTGCCGGTGAGTTCAGCTGGGGTCCACTGCCAATGCCGGACTACCTGCGCTGACAGCAACCGCACGATGTCCGATAATGGGATGGTCCGGCCGTGCTCCCGCCCCACCAGCAAGCGATGCTTGTGCGGGGCACCAAAGACAAGGAGCACGCCATGGCCGAAGCTCTCAACCGTTCAATCGCCTTCCGTTCAATCGCCTTCGCCGGCATCGACATTGGCAAGAACTCGTTCCACGTCGTAGGTCTCAATGAGCGCGGTGCCATCGTGCTGCGACAGAAGTGGTCGCGTGGCCAAGTGGAAGCGCGGTTCGCGAATATGCCGCCATGCCTGATTGGCATGGAAGCCTGCGTCGGCGCGCACCATCTCAGCCGCGGGCTCCTGAGGCTTGGCCATGATGCCCGACTGATGCCTGCGCGGTACGTTCGGCCCTATTCGAAGGGACAGAAGAACGACTTCCGCGACGCGGAGGCCATTGCCGAAGCGGTGCAACGCCCGACGATGAAGTTCGTCGCGACCAAGACCGCGGACCAGCTGGACCTTCAGGCCATGCACCGGGTGCGAGAGCGGCTAGTGAGTCAGCGCACCGGCATCATCAACCAGATCCACGCCTTTCTGCTGGAACGTGGCATCGCTGTTCGGCAAGGCTTGCGCTTCCTGCGCGCCGAGTTGCCGGACATCCTCGCCCGACCATCCGACATCCTGTCGCCGCGCATGGTGCGGGTACTTGAAGGACTGGCTGGAGACCGGCGTCGGCTCGATGAGCGCGTCGAGGGTTTGTCGAACGAGATCGAAGCTATCGCACGCCAGGACGTGGGTTGTGATCGACTGATGAGTGTTCCTGGCATTGGGCCGATCATCTCCAGCGCGATGGTAGCGGCGATCGGCGCAGGCGACGTGTTCTCCAAGGGCCGCGACTTCGCCGCCTGGCTAGGCCTCGTTCCCAGGCAAATCTCGACCGGCGACCGCACTATCCTCGGCAAGATATCGAAGCGCGGCAACCGCTACCTGCGGGTTCTGTTCGTGCAGGCGGCCTGGGTGGTGCTGATCAAGCCGCAGAGCTGGGAGCGTCACGGGCTCAAATCCTGGATTGAAGCCGCCAGGAGGCGGCTGCACCGCAACGTGCTCGCGATTGCTCTGGCCAATAAACTAGCCCGGATCGCCTGGAGCGTTCTTGCGCATGGACGCTCCTTCGAAACGAGCAAACTCGCCGCGGCCGTCACTCAACCCGCCTAGTCGCCGGGAGTATTGAAAGGACAACCGATCACGTAGTCCCAGACCCTTTACCCGTTACCCGCCGAGGTCTGCGAGAGGATACGAAGAGATGGAGGATCGGTCTTCCCGGCGCATGCGAACACTGGTGACCCAACTGGCCCATCGAGGTCTGTCCGACAATGAGATCGCACGCGCGCTGATATCCATAGTGGTCCGGAGCGAAAACAACTCCAATCAGAGACCGGATACATTGATGCAAGACCGCTGACGCCACCTCGACGAAAACCTCTTGCAACGCACGGCCGGACCATACAATGGGTCATTCGTTTGGGTTCCAGAGACGCAACAGATTTCTAGGAAACGAGGGAAGGCGGAGCATGTGGGGCGGTGCAGTGCTGGCGCATTGGAGCTCCACCTACTTTAGCAAACTTAAGAGGTTTGGCAGATCGGCCAGCGCTTTGATCCTGAAGTCAGGCTCGAGGCCCAATTCGTCCATCTGCATTCGGATAGCCTTGAACATTGTTACGGGCGCAACGAGGTCCGTCCGCGCATACGCCGCCACCATCGCGCCCGGTGTCACGCGCTCAATCCAGGCCACCTTGAATCCGAACGCTTTGGCGCCGCAGGCGTCGAAAGGGTTCGACGAAACGAAGAGCACGTCTGGCGGCGGCACCCCGAGCGTTTCCTCGACCAAGCTATAGGCCTCGGGGCTCGGCTTGAAGGCCCGTTTGGAATCAATGCTGATTGTCGCGTCGAGCACCTGGTCGAGACCGGTGTTGCGCACCAGCGCGTTCAGCATGTCGGTGCTGCCGTTGGAGAGGATCGCAAGTTTGCGGTCCCGGATGGTGGCCAGCGAGGACGCTGCGTCTGGATAGAGGTCGAGCCGAACGTACTTGGCCATTATTCGTTCGAATACTTCCGGTCCGGTTTTCAGTCCGAATCCGCGCAGCGTGTAGGCCAACGATTCCCGGGTAATCACCGAGAAATCTTCGTAGCGGCGCATGAGAGAGCGCAACCATGTGTACTCAAGCTGCTTCATTCGCCACACCTGCGTGACGATTTCGCCGTAGCCCGGGAACGCCTCTTCCGTGACTTCGGCGACTGATTGGATGTCGTAGAGGGTGCCGTAGGCGTCGAAGACCACTGCTTTGATCATGTTGCTCTTTCTGGCAATGCCGGTCCCCTCAGGTCGGAAAGCGCGTCAGACGTCGTCGAGCAGGGCGTAGACCGGCCCTATCATGCCTTCGAGAAGCGCTCGCTCTGGCCGCGTCCGCGAGATGACGCGGATGCCAATCAGGACACCCAGCAGTAGCCGTCCGAAATCCTCGGCCGTCTGTCCTGTAGAGATGGATCCGTCCGCCTGGCCCGCTAGGGCACAGCGGCGGAAGAAATCTTCCATCTCCGAAAGGATAGCCTCGATCGCCCGCCTGGACCCGCGATCGTGGGACGCGAGTTCGACCGCCGAATTCACAAGCAGGCAGCCCTTGCGCTCCTTGTCGTTCAAGGAGCGTTCGATGATCTCGCCGAAGAACGCGGAGATGGCCTGTCGCGGCGGCAGCCGGTGCTCGAAACGCAAAACCCGATCGCCGAAGCTCTGCGAGTAATAGCGGTCAAGCGCCGCCCGGAACAGGCCGCGCTTGTCTCCAAACGCATTGTATAGGCTCGCGCCGGCGATCCCCATCTCGTCCGCGAGATCGCGCACCGAAGTCGCTGCGAAGCCGCGCTGCCAGAAGCATTTGACGGCCGCATCGAGTACCGCGTTCTCGTCGAACTCCCTCGGCCTTGCCATCGAGCCTCACATCTTGCCAAGCACGCTATGAAATTGCATTATAGATCAGTTGATCTAAAATACAATCAGACGGAAAAATGGGAGGATGGC
The DNA here is from genome assembly GCA_036924855.1 of Nitrobacteraceae bacterium AZCC 2146. NCBI lineage: Bacteria > Pseudomonadati > Pseudomonadota > Alphaproteobacteria > Hyphomicrobiales > Nitrobacteraceae > Nitrobacteraceae bacterium AZCC 2146. The sequence goes on along the minus strand of JBAGRP010000001.1, from coordinate 7,458,317 downwards.
CCGTGAACCTGGAAAACTGGCCGGAGCTCAAAGGTTTCGGGTTCGCGACCTGCAGGGCATCGCCGAACGGGCTGCCTCGTTGACCGTCGATGCGTCCGTACCGTCTGCGGTCATAGTGCCGCCATCTGTAACGTCACGTCGTCTCGCCGGCTTTGCCTGGGCTGCGCTGAGCGTCGGGATATTCTCCGGGTGGTTCGTAGTCACCCGCTTCAGCGTTACCCATGAACTCCGGATATGGGACGTCATGGCCTTGCGCTTCGGTGTGGGCGCCGTGCTGCTGCTTCCTTTTTTGATCGGGAGCAAGCGCGTATTACCGTTTCGGCTCTGGCTCGAAGGCCTGTTGTTGGCCATGCTCTGGGGTGCGCCATTCGTTTTTTTTGTTGGCCTCGGGCTGCGGCTGACGTCGGCCGCCGAGGCATCCGCTATCACCCCGGCCCTGATGCCGGTTTTCGCCGGACTCTTCGGGTGGTTGATATTGCGCGAATGGCCGAGCAGTACCCGGCTGGTCGGGTACATCGTCATCGCGTCGGGCCTGATCGCCTTGGTGGGCGGATACGCAATGCTGCATGGGGCGCCGGATTCGATTGGCATCGCGCTGCTGATAGGTGCCGGAATCACCTGGGCGATCTACACGCTGCGCTTCCGGTTAAGCGGTCTGTCGTCGCAGCAGGCGGCGGCTCTCATATGCTTCTGGTCCGCCGTGCTTTTCGTGCCCGTCTATTTGATTGCTGGCCTCTCAAGATTTGACCAGGCGTCGGTCCAGGAACTGACGTTCCAAGTCATCTATCAGGGCGTCTTCATGAGCGTCGTGGCGGTCGTATCCTACAACCGGGCGATTACCCTGCTTGGCGCCGGTGCCGCGGCGGCAATGATCGCGCTGCTGCCTGTCATCGTATCCGCCGTTGCGTTTCCCGTCCTCGGCGAAGCGTTGTCGGCGATCGAGATCGCGGCAATCGCTTTCATCTCTGTCGGCGTTGGCCTCGCCGCGCGACCGAACCCCGTCCCAAAATCTCTGCAGCAACGCCGCTAAACCAGGAGACTTCAATGATCCGATTCTATTTCCATCCAACACCTAACCCCGCGAAGGTCTCTCTCTTCCTGGAAGAGTCTGGACTGCCCTACGAGGTGGTACCTGTCGACACCAGCAAGGGCGAGCAGCACCTGCCGGCTTTCCGCGCGATCAATCCGAATGGCAAGGTGCCGGCGATCGTGGATACCGAGGGACCCGGCGGCAAGGAAGCGCGGGTTTTCGACTCCAGCGCGATCTTGCTTTATCTCGGGGAGAAGACCGGCCAATTCATGGGGGCCGCCGCGGACCGCCCGGAATTGCTGTCCTGGATGCTGTTCATCGCTTCCGGGGTCGGGCCGTTTTCGGGCCAGGCCGTGCACTTCCAGCATGCCGCTCCGGAAAAGTTGGCCTATGCGATCAACCGCTATCGCCGAGAGATCGAGCGCCACTACAAGGTTCTCGACGACCATCTCGCTGGGCGCGACAATTTCGTCGGGGACCAGTACACGATCGTCGACATGTCGGCGTGGGGCTGGGTAGATCGTGCGCCTCGCGTCCTACCCGTCGAAGGTGGGGATAGCCTCGCGGCGTTTCCGAACCTCAAGCGCTGGTTTCAGGCTGTCAATACCCGCCCCGCGGTCGTCCGTGCGCGGGCGGTCGGCAAAGACCATGCGTTCAAGAAGGAGATCGACGACGAAACCCGTCGGGCACTCTTCCCGTCGAACTATCCACCTACAGCTTGACTGCGCAAAGCAGAGATGTCGCTGCAGAGTACAGATCGTCGTCGACCGAAAGCAACGCCCCACGGGTTTCCTCGTGGGGCGCGCTGAAGCGTCGGACGAACGGCTAAAAAAGCGCAGTCAAGCGGCAGCACCCTTGGCGCCGGCAGCCGTCCTAAAAGACTGCGTCGCGCCGTTCGCGGATTCATTTGGCCCGCAGCGCAGGCGCTAACCAGCCGCGGCATCTGCATTTCGTGGGTGAAGCAGTTGATGCAAATTTCGGCCAACTCGGCGCTGAGGGCGTAGGCGATCTCATCCTACATCTGACTTCCGCCGACCATCCGCGTCTAGCACTTGTGCGTCTCGTGGAAAGAATCCATCGGACGTTCCGTCCGGCTTCCACTCTCGCGCGCTGTAGCGCCGCAGCTTCGCTCCACGGCGCGCGCATCCACATGTAGCATTCCTCCGCCGTAGTCAGCATTGCACCTACAGTCACCGCTCCCCTGACCACCTGACCAACGGCGGGTCCAATGAAGAAATCTAAAAAGTGCCAATAAGAGACGAATTGCGGTGACGGAGAATTATCCGCATTGTCCCGAACTGGGGGCTTAGAAGCGCGTCGTGAGATCGGTAAGCCATTGAGGCGAGGCCTCAACCAGCCACGTTTCAATGGCCTTATCTAGGCCCAAAACCACGAAGGCGCCGATTGCCATAAACAACGCCCCGAGAACCGATTTCAGTCCGCTGCCCGCAGACAGCAGCCGACCGCGCCAGCGCATCATGGTTCCGCGCGAAAGCGACCCTAAAGCGAGCAAGGGCAGCGCCGCCCCCACCCCAAATGCGAACATGATGATGGCGACCTGGGGAAGATCGCGCCCCTCCGCCGCCAACAGAGAGGCCGCTCCAAGCGTTGGGCCAACGCAGGGACTCCATACCGCTCCCAGCAGAGCCCCGGTCAAGAACTGACCCGAAATGCCATCTTTTCGCTCGACACTGAAAGTCCGATCGGCCCAATTCCCGATTGGCCCTCCGGCCATAGCAAGCTTAGTTTGAAGGGTTGGCAGTAACAGTACCGCGCCCATTGCCATGATCAAGACTGCAGCTAGATAGCGAAACCGCTCGGCATCAAAACCAATCGAATGTCCGATGGTCGCAAGAAACATCCCGAACACGACGAAAGATGAAGAAAGGCCGAAGGCGAGCGCTACGGGTCCCCACCGGTGCTGAGAAGCTGCAGCTCCCAACACAACAGGAAGGATCGGCAGGACGCATGGCGACAGGATCGACAGCACTCCCGCAGTGAACGCCAGCACTATGCTCCCAATGGCCATCGCCAAACGCTCGGTCAGATCGACTTGGCCACGAGGGTGAAAATGGACGCGCGATTGGTGTCGCCAACCGACCGGCCCTCTTCCTTGGCTCCCTTGAAGGAAATCAGGGTCGACTGCATCCGCGCGCCGAAGCGATCGACGAGATCCTTCTGGCTGTCAAAATCGATGACGAAATAGACCAGATTCTTGAATTTCGGATCAGCTCTGAGTTCGCTCAGAATGGGCGCCTGCGCTTTGCAAGTCGGGCACCATGATGCATGGATCGCAATCAGAATCGGTTTGCCCGCCTTCTGTGCATCGGCGAAGGCAGTTGCGTCGAACGCGGGAGCATTTTCAGCCCATGCCGGGGCTAGAATGAAGGTACCGGCGACAAGGGAAGCCATCAGAATCGAGCGGCGGGACAACATGAGGAGACACTCCTTTGCACGTTCGGGAAGTTACGTTTCGAACAAGGCCGGCGTTACGTCCGGTCAGAGACCAGCTCGTAATTCTTGCTGATATCCAAATCGGCGCCACAGCAAATGGTCGATCGAGAAGGAACCCGCCCCGCGGCATAGCAAAACCAGAAGCATCGCAGCCCATTGGATATGGGTGGGCCAAGCCTGCGGGTAGACAAAAATTTCAATGATGGCTGTCATTCCGAGCAGCCCAAGGGCGGCAAACCTTGTCATCAGCCCGAGCACAAGCAGGATCGGTGTCGTCAGCTCAATGGCCGTTGCCATGTAGGCTGCTACCTCCGGAGGTACCACGGGCAATCGGTATTCGTCGGTGAACAAGGACAGCGTCGTGTCCCAGTTCGCAAGCTTTGCCATCGCTGAGTTCCAGAACACCGTGCCGACCGCGAACCGCAGTGGAAGCGCGAGCCACGTATAAGAAATGCGGTCAAGCGCCCGTTGAACGCTCATGAGCCTTTCGGCTGCTGGCGGTGACGGCCGAGTTACCGTTGCGTTGTCGATCATCGGCTTATCCTCGGCCAGCGGTTGGTTCGATGGGAACAACCGAGTGTTGCAACAGCGCAAACCCCGTGAAACGGCCGAGCGCCAAGTGCTCGGCCAATGCTGCCGAGACGTCTAGATCCCCTGCGGCCTCTATAACGGCCTCAATCGATCGTCCCGCGCAAAGGTCCGAAAGAAGCTGCCACGCTGTGAGGCTGAGACGCTCAACCTCGACTCCGGCGCCCGCGATGTTTCTCTCAACGAGAAGATGTACCGAACCAGCATCGATATCGATGGTCCCGAGAGCGTCATTATCCTCCGCGAGAATCGCTCGCCAGATTTCATCGGCCGGGCAGGCGAGATGTAGAAGCTGGATGGACGGATTGGCGGCAAAGCAAATGCGAGCCTGGTCTTCCGACCGGATCGCATCGAGCTTCGTCAAATCAAGGCGTTCGGTATCGGTTGCGTGGAGCGCGCAATTCACCGCCCATTCCAGCGTGGCAACGTCGCCGAGATAAGGAATCGTCGCAGCGGGGGGGAACGAACTCAGAAACTCAGGAAGCTCTCCGCCATAGCGATCCAACCACGCCACCCGCGGCGGATGCTCGGCAATGAAGAGTTGTGCCGTAGCTTCAAAAAAGTCGTCGCCGACAAGTTTCCGGACAACAGGAAAACAGAGCTGAAGCGCTTTGGTCAGTCCAAATAGGAATGTATTGCGATAAATGTCCAGGTGATCCGAGCTGACGTGCTCAGCAAGCATCACCGAGACAGCATCGTTGTCCCGATAAACAATGCTTTTCTGCATCGCGGTCTGCATCTCAAGCAGCGTCGGCACGGGCGGCTCCCCTTCCAGACTCTGTGATGAGCTGCGCGGCGTGGTTAGCCTCCTGAAGCAGAACTTCCAGCGGCGGCACCTCGTTGTCCCATTCGATCAACGTCGGGACCGGACCAAACAGCGCGATTGCTTTTTGATACAGCGACCAGACGTCTTCGCTGACGCGGGAGCCGTGATCATCGATCCGCAGCGTGCTGCCATCTGGAAATGTCCGGCTGCTGTATCCGGCGAGGTGGATTTCACCAACCATGTCAGCAGGCAAGGCAGCGATATAGGCCGACGCATCCCAGCCGTGGTTGTGGGCGCTGACGCAGATATTGTTGACGTCGCAAAGGATGCCACAACCGGTGCGCTGCGCTACCGCCACCATGAATTCCCATTCCGGAATGATAGAATTGCCAAAGGCGACGTAGGTCGAAGGGTTTTCGACGAGAATGCGGCGCTTCAAATACGCTTGCGTTTGATCGACATGGCGGCAGACGACATCAAGCGCTTCTTCGGTCATCGGCAATGGCAGCAGATCGGCGAGATAGGTCCCGCCGACTAGGTTCCAGGCGATATGCTCCGACATCAGTCCGGGCTCGATCCGCTCGGCAACTTTGCGGATTCGTTCAAGATGTAATGGATCGATTCCCTCAGCGCTACCAAGCGACAACCCGACCCCATGCAACGATATCGGAGTATCGCGGCGGATAGCGTCCAGATACCGCAGCGGCGTGCCGCCCCCCATGTAATTCTCGGTATGAACCTCCATCCAGGCTACATCCGGGCGGGTATCAAGCACGGTTTGGTGATGCTGAAAGCGCAGCCCGATCCCGGCTTTCGCCGGAATCAGCCTGGCTTGGCTGATGATGGGATTGGTCATCAGCTCGGTCTCAGGTCGCGGACGTCTTGCCGCCCTGGATCTTGGCACAGTCGCCGGCCGGCAGCAGCACGAACGACTTCACGTCACGCGCCTGGGTCGCCTGACCGGCGCAGGAATGAGCGCCTTCGGCACAATCGTTCTTCGCGGCGGCATTGATGCCGTAGCATTTCTCGAGCTTGTCCTTGCTCATACGCGCCATATTGTCCTTCACAGCCTGGGGCGGGTTGGCCATCCCCTGGGCCTGGACGGTGGGGGCCTGCATGGCAAGTGCAAGGCCAACGGCGGTCGTCAGTGTGGATAGCGCAAGCAGACGGCGGTTCATGATGTCTTCCCCTCCTGTTGTGTCCCGAATGCGAGACTCACACGGGAGGTTCGACGGGAGTCCGAAAAAGGTTACTCCGCCCCAGAAAAATTGTTTGCTGTCGCTGCCGATAGTGCCGGTGTATTTTCCAGCGTCGGCGGTTGCGGGATCGCGCAACTGCCAAATTATTCTCCGGTCACCAATGGCGATTTACCGTAAGCCCGATGCACCGCAGCCGAACGCCACGCGATTGACGCTGGTTTCGTCGGCAAGATCGACCGGTCAGCTCGACTGGTCGAAACTGATGGCGCGCGCTCAGGATGGCGACCGTCAGGCTTATCGGACACTTCTTGAGGAGATGGAACCTTATGTCCGTTCGATCGCATCAAGGTGTTTCCGACAAGCCACCGATATCGAAGATGCGGTTCAGGATGTCCTTCTAACCGTTCACTCGATCCGCAATACATATGATCCGGCCCGCCCGTTCGGACCATGGCTCGTCGCCATTGCGAACCGGCGGATCATCGATCGGCTGCGTCGCGAGACCCGTCAGAAGGCGCGCGAGGTCGAACTATCCATCAAGCATGAAACCTTTTCCGAGGCTCCAGCGAACATGGATTATACGGGAGAATTTGCGTTAGGAGACGCAATCGAAAAATTACCTCCGGACCAACGCGAAGCTATCAAGATGTTGAAGCTCAACGAAATGTCTCTGAAGGAGGCCGCAACAATGACCGGGCGGTCGATCGCGGCCCTGAAGGTTGCAACCCATCGTGCGATCAAGAATCTGCGCCAGCTGCTGAAGGGCGAAAGCCATGATTAGGACGCCCGACCTCATCGACAAACTGGTCGAGGCTGCGACGCCGGTTCGTCGACTTTATCCTCCGCTTGTTCGCGCGGGGCTTTGGCTGCTGCTGGCTGCGGCTATTCTAGCGCTTCTTGGCGTTGCGCATGGATTGCGATCGGACATTGCGATGCGGCTACAGCAGCCGATTTTTGTCGTCAGTATGGTCGGCGCACTCGCGACAGGCATCCTGGCTGCGATTGCATCCTTTAACGTGAGTATGCCGGACGGCTCACGCTGGTGGCTTCTTCTGCCGGCACCAGCGCTGGCAATTTGGGTATCCATGATGGGCTATGGATGCCTGACGGACTGGGTCAACATGGGTTCGGAGGGCATTCGCATGGGCGAGGCTGTCCGATGCTTCGCGACCCTCTTGCTAACGAGCGTTCCTCTGGCGATCACGATGCTGATCATGCTACGTCACGCAGCGGCGTTGCGTCCAACCGCCGTCAGCGCCATGGGCGGCTTAGCCATCGCGGCCATGACCTCTTTCGCGCTTTCGCTGATTCATGACCTGGATGCGACGATCATGATTTTGATTTGGAACCTTGGCACTGCGACCGTGATCGCAGGTCTTGCGAGCACGTTCGGTCGCGCGGCATTTTCCTGGATCGCTTCCCACGTCGTGCCAACGGTACCTGCACAAGTCTCAAGGTAGGTTCCTTTGCGGCCGACCGCTTATATCTCCCTATCGCACTACGCGCAGCACGAGCCTCCCTCTTGCATAGGTGGACATGAGACTGAGCCGTAAGAGCAAAACACGCAACAGTCACCAGCTTTTGGTTTCAGGCGCGCGCCGCAACCTTTGCAATCATAGAAAAACTGACACGCATCGGTTGGCATCGTCTCTAACGACTGATAGCCGCACTGCGGACAGGTGATAGTCGATTCAAGTTGTATCATACGCGTGCGTGTCTCTAATCCGAATAAGGCTATACAGAACACTTTGAATTTAGGCGACACGCGGAAAAGTGCAAGGTTGAACCCGCTCTGTGGAATTCCAAGGCGTCGAATGATCGTGTCGCCGAGAATCTATTAGTTCAAAACCTTCTCCGAATTCTTCGGTAAGACTTGCCGCCTCGTATCGCTTGACGGGCAAGCCATTCCATTTCTTTGGGCCATCCAGCGCGAACGTTCCAATCATGAAATCGTCGCCGGCTTGAAGGTTGTTTCATCCATGTGACGTATGCGGGGCAGTCCGCTGGATCACGACTTCCGAAATGGGGCAACAAGCGACATCCGCAGGTTAACCGGAGCCCTCACCGATCTCATTCCCTGCAGCGCCGTGTCGCTATGGTTCTAAGAGTACGTACTTCATCCAGATGCTTATGCGCAGCAAAATGCCGCGGCATGGCACCGAAATGATGCCAATGGTCTGTATAGATCGCGATCTCCGTTACGCGCAGCGTTCAAACAAAATTCAGTGCCCGCTCAGCGCCAGCGTCTTGATCGGAAGCAGCAGCGCCTGGACGCGCAGCAGCATCGCGTGCACGATGCCGACGGCATCGACGGCATGCAATGCGAAACGCTTGAATGCGCCGGTTTCCTTCGCGGCAATCTTATCGTGGTTGCTGGTATAGGCGTTGACTACGCAGCTGCTTCCCAGCGTCACGCCGTCAAGGCCGCCTTTATACATAGGCTCCAGAAACGCGAGAATGGTACCCGGAGCCAGCACCTGCTGCGCTTCGACCAGTTGCTCGCCACCCCGGAACTGGCCCGCGGCGATGTAATTCTGCACACCGGTCACCACCATCGGGATGATCGTCCAGGGTTTTGAAATGCAGGTCGCCTCGGCGACCATTCCGACCTTCATGACCTGCGCTTCGATTTGTCCGAACCCTGCTGATAGGGCGCGTCCCGCATTGTCGGGAATGAGAATACCGGCAGACCGTATCATCGGATTGACGATGTCCCCCGCGCGCAACGCGAACTGCTCGACGCGCCCATCGACCCCGGCACGAATAGAGGTCTTGTCCAGATCCACCTGCGCCTCGGCCAGCGCCGCCTCGGCGCTGGCCTTCTCTGCGGGGAGAAGCGCGGTCACGCGGATCGTCGCGGACTGTTTCGCAGCGTTTACGGAATCCAGCGTGCCTTGACGTCCCGCGAGCAGCACCTCGAGCTTTTCGATGTCACGCGTCGGCACCATGCCGGGACTGCGCTTCTGCAGTTCGCGCTTGGTGTCCAGCTCGTCCGACGCCTGCTGATAGGCACCCTTGGCTTCCTGAATCTGCCCCTCCGCCTTGAGAATATCCGACTGCGCGGACAGCGTGGCGGCATCGACTTCGGCAATCTTGCGCCGGGCCGTTTCCATGGCGGCTTCCTGTTTGGCACTGTCCAGCTTGAATATCACGTCACCCTTCTTGACGGGCGCGCTGAATTCAACATGAACGGCCGCCACCCGGCCGTTGACCTCGGGAACGATCGGCACGGTCCTGTAGTACAAGGTCGCCGTCGAGGTCGACGGATGAAAATAGAAGATCACCGTGATCAGCGAGACGGTCAGCATCAGGCAGGCCGTGATGCCCCACCGCAGTTCGAACCAGACCGAGTAGAAGGTGATCTCCTGGCCGAGGCGCTTGCCCTGCCGGTAGCGGCGATAGAGATAGTCCGGAAAGATGGTGAGCAGGGAGCAGAGCAGCAGCTCAAGCATGGCTTTGCACCTCGCTCTTGACGGCGCCGGCTTGCATCACGTCCGGCTTTTCAGCAGCAACCGCGTGAGCGGCATCCTCACCGGCCGTCCGGGCCGCTTCGTCGCCGGGCGGTCCGCCGGCGATTTTCTCGACCGATCCCGCGATCCTGCGCAGCGGCGTGCCGAAATCGGGCAAATCGACCATGGCCAGCAACAGCCCGATCACCCAAAATAGATGGTTGTGCGTAAAGAGCGCCAGCAAGCCCAGGACGGCCACGATCTCGAACTGCAGCTTTTGCGACTTGTGCGCCATGCGCTCCGGCAGACTGTGCAACTGCAGATAAAGATTGCCGACCATCAGCACGGAGCCGAGCAGGATGATGCCGACCACCACCATCAGGGTATCCGTGTCGCCGGGGGCAGTGATGAAGCCTGGGAGATGATGGGGCGCGCTTGGATGAAGTGATTCGCTCACGCAACTCTCCATTCCGGGGTGTCGTCTTCAAGCCGCATGTTAAGCCTAGCAGCATTTTAGGCAGGGTCTATCAAAAGCGCGGGACGAAAGCGTCTATTGCGCTGCGTCAATTTGCGCGGACCTTTGTCGCTCGGGCTTGAGAAAGCGCGCAACGTCGGGGCGGATCCAGCGTGCCTTATCGGACCGCATATACCGCGCCGCATCCGGCCGCATGTAGCGCGCGCTGATGCGCGTCATCAACGTCTTGATACTTCGACATCATCGTCAAGTGTGCTGCATATTGCACTACGCCACCAGGGGGCGAATTAATCTTCGGCTGGGGGTCAAAAAAAATAAATCCACCATCGCCGGAACCTTTATATCGGCTGATCTATTTTCTCCCTTTCCAATACGGAGGTAGACACCATGAAGAAAATTCTTTTAGCGACGGTCGCTATTTTCGCATTCGCGGCACCTTCATTCGCGCAGGACAAAACTACCGGTCAAGCGCCGCCATCAGGCGCGTCCTCGTACTACGTGGCTCAGGATAACGCCACGATGAAGTGTGAAGTTGTCAATGCCCAGCCTGCCGCTGGCAGCAAAATGAAGGTTATCGGCGCTGCTCATCCGACACAGGCATCAGCACAAACAGCTTTGGCAGCTGACAAGACCTGCATCAAGTAATTAAGAATTGCGTCAAGTAATAGCGTATTTCCGATCCAGCGCCGTAAACACGTTGGCGGGATTCGTACCGGGCTCGAGAAGGCGCGCGACGTCGGGGCGGATGTAGCGCGCCGCATCGGGGCCGCATGTAACGCGCGGCGTCCGGCCGCATGAAGCGGGCGCGCTGACGCGCGTCGTCGATGCGCGTCATCAACGTCTTGATACTTCGACATCACCGCGTCTCCGCGCCGCGTCCCGCCACGCTTTGCAGTGCGCGCTTGCGATCGGCGCGGCCGCGCAGGGCAACGTGCTCTGCGCAGCCGCGCCGGATGAACGGCGCCGGTGCCTCCGCGACGCCGTCCAAGCTCATCGATGTCCCGCCCTGCTGCATCGCCTGCCATTCCCGCTCGGCCTGCGCGCGCAGCCGCGACGGCGGCGCTTCCTTCACCGCGTTGACGCGGGCACCGTTGAGCAGCGGAAAGGTGACGATGGAGATTTCCCAGAGATCGACCTGGTACAGCTTGCGCACCCGCGTGCGCGGCTCGACCCGGCCGCGCACGGTGCGATAGCCGATCGAGAGCCCATCGACCACGCCGGCGCGCAGCAGCGCCAGCAATTCGCGGGCCCGGGCGACATCGGGGATCAGCCGGCCGCGCGCGCGCAAGCCGCGAAAGTCTTCGACGAGTTCGAGCCAGACGCCGACGGGTTCTGAGGGATCGTGCTGGAACAGCATCGGGATTTTTCGCAGGCCGCGCTGCTTCAGCGTGTCGGTGAACGCGCCGGGCATCACCATGTCGCGGGCCTGATCGATCTCGCCGAACAGGCTGGCATAGTCCTCCACGATGCCATCGGCGGCCAGCGTCAGGCGCGAGGGCGGCAGTAACGGGGCGTGCATCGGCGGCCTCGCAGGGTGCGGGGTGATGAAAAGCAAAATGTTTTCGATGTTCAGGCGCGAGCGCGGGCAATCTCCCTCCCCTTGCGGGGAGGGTCGGCCGAGCGCGCGGCGATACGCAGCATCGTCCGAAGCGGAGGCCGGGGTGGGGGTGCCACGAGCGCAGCGCTCGTGTCGCCCCACCCGACGCGTTACGAGCTTCGCTCGCACGCGCCACCCCAGCGCGGGCGAATTCGCCCGCGCGACCCCACCGCGCGCAGCTTCGCTTCGCTTGGGGGAGGGAAAGAAAGAAGAGCTACCCCGCTTTCACCCGTTTCAGCACCTTGCGCCGCATCGGCGCTTTCGCGCGCGCTGCTTTCACCGGCGCCTTGCGCTGCAACTGGTCGAGATGGGTGAGGAATTCGCGAAACACGTTGAGATGATCCTTGCCGGATTTGGTCTCGGTGCAGATTGAACTCAGCATGCTGTGCAAATCATCCATCGGAAATTCCCTCTCAGTCGCGGTCGGTGTCGTCGGTATTGCGGCTGCGCCGGCCGGCGCGGCGGTTGAACAGTTCGAGTTCGCGGACGAAATCGTCGAAGCGCTTTGAGGCCGCCGCCAGCTCGCGCAGCAGCAGCCACGCCGCAGCGCTGGCCGCTGACGCCCACAGCAGCAGCGCCAGATGCGCGAGATCGCCACGCTCCGTGAAAATGCGGATCAGGTCGGACATGGCGGTCCTTTATTGCAAGGACTCGTGCCGCGGACGCGGTGACGCATGGGCCCCGGATCGGCGGAGCACCACGCCGCATCCGCGCGTCGCCTTAAGCGCTGCGAGAGTCCTATCCGTCTGGATTGAAACAAACAGCACGCTGAGATCCCGGCGACAGCAGCGCGCTCCCTCTCCCCATGGAAGAGGTGGCCGACCCCAGCCGTCCGGTCCCTGTTCGTGAACTCGGCGCTAGCCGGCGCCCGCTTCATCGGCGCGCGGCGCCGGCAAGACGTCCGGCGCGCGTGGCGCGGCCTTGATCCCCGTTTTGGCGCCCGCCGGCACACGCAGCTGCGGCGGCCGCGCGATGCGTCGCTCCAGATCGGCGCGGAGCTGCGGCTCGACGAACTGCACCGCAAAGCCATCGGGCAGATGCCGGACGACGCGGCCGACGCAGGCGCCCACCGCCAGCGGCGTGCCGATCTCCGGCTGCACATCCGCCGAGACCGCAGCGCCGGACACCGAGACATCGATGATGAAGCAGCCGCGAATGCTGCCGTCGGCGAAGGTCAGCGTCGAATGCGGACTGGCCGGGATGATCCGCGCCTGCTTGCGGGCGTCCTGGACGCTGGAATCCTTCTGCTTCTTCTCCAGCCAGTTGAGCTTGTCGGCCATCTTCTGGCGCATCGCGCCGGTCATGGAGAGTTCGAGCAGGAATTCACCGGCGATGATGTCGCTGATCTGGCCTTCCAAGCTGCCGAAATCGCTGAAATAGGTGGAGATGCGATCGCCCATTCGGCCGATCACGGGGGCGGCAACCATCATCCGGAACGGCGACACGCGGCTGGTCCGGCAGGCGAAGCTGCGCGGCCTGCCCTGCGCATCCAGCCAGTTGCCCAGCTCATAATTGCCGCCGACAACGATATTGACGGCGCGCTGCTTGAGAAAATCCTTCACAGACACGGGTTCACCCCTCGCGGTAATGAGGCACATAACGCGAAACAGCCTGAAGCTGCATAGGATACCAGTGATTCCTTTCACAGCAGTTAGCAAGGGGTTTCCGGATTGCCGACGATTGCGAGGAAATCGCGGATGAAACGCGGCGCTCCTGCGGCGCAGGCGCGCGACGCGGCAGTCGGTCAGATCGGCCTTTGCCGAGCCGCGCGACGAGAGCGTGTTACCGGGGGAATTTACTGCTTCTCGAGTTTCGTGATGGTCTTCGTCCCGCCCGTTTCACTGACGGAAAATGTGACTTTGTCGCCAGCGTGCACCGTATTCAACAAGCTCTCTTGGACCTTGAATTGTTCGGCGGCTCCGCCGGTACTCGCTCCGACCGTACCGCCTTGCGTCTGTTGAATGGCGATGGTCCCACTAATCCGATCGATGGTGGTGACCATCCCCGTCAGCGCTTGCTGGGCCAATGCCACCGAACTGATGACCGTGAGCATAGAACCAGTCAAAACCATCTTTGCCAGTCTCATCGAAAATCTCTCGGCTGTGGAACGGTCCGGGATAAGCCGGAATGAGCGGGTTTGTTCCTCCGTGATGGTGCTTTTCGGGCCTCGCGCGATCTCCTGCCTGATCCGTGACGGCGCGCAGAGGACGTCCGTCAACGCCTGCGGGTCCATGAGTCCACGCTCAGCCCCATTGCCCAAGACCGAGGACACTGTAACGCGCAGATGCTGCAAGCTCAGGACCGGCCATTCGAATGCAATCGATCTCGTTCATGAATTCGACAGCCGGATGGCGTAAGCGAGCGCGAAAGAGTGAGTACGCAAATGCTTCCGGACGGTCGATATTCAGCCTGGTTCAAAACAGCGCTAGCAGGTGGAGTGGGAGTTCTTGAAATCGCGAACGAGCAGCTTACCGGGCGCGACACCGTCATCACGTACAGCGGCTCCTTTGTTCAAGACGGGGACACTTTCAAAGCCAGGGTTTCGACCAAGCGGCATTCATCCGGCCAGCCTGCTCTACTTGGCATTGACGAACTCGATTTCGAGTTCGAGGGGACCTCCAAAAGTACGACCGCCGTATGCTCTGGCAGGGTACGGCAGCTGCCTCACATTGCTCTCGAAGTTGTCCTGGTGCGCATCGAAGGCTAGTCATTCGATGCGGGTCTTGCCGGCACCGCGGCCGCCGATCATCAGCCAAGTCAGCCACGGCTTTCCATTTGGCGCCAGTTTCGGCGGGCGTTGATGCTCGTGCGCAAAGAGATGCCAATACGCACTGAGGTCGACCATTTCAGCCGGGCTCATCCCCAGCATCAGGAAGAGGCGTTTGTCTTCCGACCATCTGTTCCAGTCTCTTCCAAAGCGTTTTGCGGAACTCATCAAGGTCTCGGGCAGCGCTGGGCTCATAGGCGGGCCTCTGCAACTCGTCTGCGGCGCGCAGCCGCCGCACTTCGCTCAGCGTGCGGGCAAGCGACGCCAATGTGCGGGCACGGCGCTCTGCCTCGGTACGCTGTTGGGGATGAACGTGGTGGCCACCTACGATCGTCTCGATCTGCATCAGCTCGCGCTCGACCGCGCGGGTCACGCGTTCGACAAGCGCGATGCCGGTCTCCGGCGGCGGATCGCTGGCCTTGTCGACCGCGGTACGCTTGTGCCGCGCGATCTTCTGCTCGGCGACGTCGTCATTCGCGTCGACAACAAGCGCGGTATCGCCGACGCGCCGCATGGTTTTTGCTATTGTCGCCTTGCGCGCAATGATCGCCGCCGCGCGGTTTTCGTCCGCATCGGATTTGACGGCGCGGGCGGATTCTTCTTTCGACTTTTGGGAGGCGCTTTTCCTGGGAACGCTTTTCCTCGGCGGCGCTTTAACAACGCGACTCGCACCAATAGCCCGCGCCGGTTGTTTCACCGGCCGGGCTGCTGATTTCGTTGCCATCGTTTGAAACTCTCGTCGTTGGTACCGTCAGATCAGATCGTCTGAGACGCCGCGCGCCGCTCCCACGCACCTAGGTGCGGAAAAACACGAACCAGGCGATGCCCAGGATCAGGACCGCCAGACCGGTGCTTATGGTCAGCAGCGCCAACACCGACGGGCCGGGTTCGGCCTGGCGCGCCTCGGTCGCGGTTTCGACGATTCGACCGTCTTGTTTTGTTGCCATGAGGCCCTCGCTTCGCTGCTGTCGGGTGTCGCGTTTCGGGTGTCCCTTGGCACACCCTGTCGCAAGCAACGCGGGATGGAGAATGATGTTCCGGATCGATGGCGCCTGCGCGGCATCGCCGCAGCGGCACGGACAAATGGCCGCCGTGCTGCGCTTGTCTCAAACCCAATTGTGGAGCATGCCGTAACCCTACCCCTGCAGCGCGACGCTGTCAATGCTTAAAATCCTATTTTCTGATTTTAATCCTGAGGCCACCGCGACGGGATTCCAACCGCCCACACCGAATTGAAAACATTGAGGATCTGCCATGACCGACAAGCCCGCAGCGAACGCCGAAGTGTTCGTCCCGGTCCGCGATCTGCCGGCGGCGCCAATCATCTTTTTCGAATTCTGCCCGACGCTCGGCAACAACCAAGGGCTGATCAACATCATGCTCGGCGCCGGTGTGGTGTTGCCGACCGGCGGCAGCACCACCGAGGTCGTTCCGGTCGCGGTGGCGCATCTGCGCTGCACGACGGCGGCGGCCATCCAGTTGCGCGACGCCATCGACAAGGCGTTGCTGATCGGCACGCCGGTGCAAAATCCCGAAGGCAAATCGAACTGAACGCAGCTAGCGCGCAGCCTAGCGCGCGCGGCGCGACCACGGCGCCCCCGGTGCACCGGTGATCTCCCCGGGGTAATCGATGTTGATCACGCAATTGCCGTGCAGATCGGCGGCGGCCTGCAGACACGACTGATAGTCGAAGAAGCGGCAGATCTGCGGCACGCTGCCCGGGCCGCGTGGCCCGCCAGTCAGCACGCAGAACGGCGGGATGCCGGATCGCACGGCGGCGCCAGGCCGCGCCTGCGCGAAGCTGCCCGGCTGACACACTAGTGCCATCGCCAGCAGCATTGTCGCAGAGAGGGTAAGTCGTCGTTTCAGCGTCATGGCATCGCCCGGCTCGGTGCTAAGATGCTAGCGCGCGCGGCGCGATCGTCTTGCCGCCGGCTCGGTCCCGCCGTGATAATCGATGTTCTGCACGCAGTTGCCGCGCGTATCTGCGGCGGCCTGCAGGCACTGCTGGTAGTCGAAGTAGATGCAGTTTCCCACATAGCTGCTCTCGCCGTTCGAGCCGCCGCGCGCGATGCAGTACGGCGCCGCGTTGTCGGCAGCCGCTGCGGGTGTCGCGGTCACCGGGAACGTCATAAGGGCCGCGGCAAAACTCAAAACGGCAGCTGCCGAAAAGGCTGTTCTTCGATTCAATGTCATCATCATCGCCCGTTGAAATATGCACAGGGCGCAACGTCCCCTGTCAGCATATAGGAGGCAGACCTGCGGGCGATAAGAGCGTTCACAAAATTGCGTTTGATAGACGGGGGCGGATTATCTTGTAGGTCTTGCCGAACGGCATCGTCCAGCAAGCCTGGGCGCAGCCGATGCGTCTACTTCAGCGACGCGTTCACCGCCGCATAGCGGCCGCTCAGCGTGGTGCCGAGGCCCTGCACGGTGACGATGATCGCCATGCTGATGCCGGCGGCGATCAGCGCGTATTCGATCGCGGTCGCGCCGGATTCGTCGCCGATGAATTGAGAGATCAAACGCAGCACCGCAGCCTCCTCATTGCAGGCGCGGGTTTCTCCCACGCCGGACCGGCGCGACCTTAAGGTGCATTGGTTGCGACAAGGTTCACCAACAGCATCAATTGTGAATTAATGATGTGGTAACGATCTGCGCTACGCGCCTATGGCTTGAAAAACGCGGGGTCGTTGAGCGCCTTGATCAGCGTATCGACCATGTCGGCGGCGGCTTGGTCCTCGCGTTCTTCCAGCAATTCCCACATCTTGCGCAGGTTGGCGCGCATCGGCGCCTTCAGCGACGGGTCGCGCTCGATCAGCGTGCGCGCGATGCAGAAGGCGATGGCTTCGGTGCCCATCCTGGTCTGTTCGATGGTCGGTTTGCTCATGGGACATTCCTTCTCGACGCATGTATTGCGTCTTCTGTGAGGGCGTTACTCACAAACGCACGCCAATGGAAGTCCTGCGGTGCCCTGTTTCTGCCGAACAACGCGTTTTGCCTGTCCAGGATCCAGACCCCGCCGCCGCGCCCGGTTGAAAACCAGAACCTTGTCAACCTCGGTCGCCCCTGCCGGCGGAGCTGCGGGTAACCTCGGAGAATTCGCCCTCCGTGACCCTCACCGGCAAGATGAGAGATCGCCATACGTTGACCTGAGTGTCGGCCCGCTCGCCTCTCAACAAAAGCCTGCCGCAGGCGCACATTGCGCGGAACCAGCGCGCTTCGGTTTGGTTTTCTCAAGTCCTCCAGTTGCACCGGTGGTGCAGCACGTTGAAGGGCAAAAACCAGGGAGAGGCACATGACCATGAAACAGCTAAGTCTCGCTGGCTGTGCGATATTGGCGTTGAGTGTTGGCGCCGCGCAGGCCGGCCCCTGCGACACCGTCGGCAAGTCCGCGCAGATGCGGGACGCAGGCGCGGGTCCCACGGTGGGAAATACTGGCCAGACGATGACCACCGGATCGGCGAATACCGGCCAGCATCCACCTACCGACACGATGAACCGCGCGGCTGCCGGTGGACCAACCTCCGCTGAGGATGCTCAGAAGCAGATGCAGGGACAGCCAACCGCTGCGCAGCAGGCCCAGGGTGACAAGCCTGCAGGACCGGCGGCCGATAAAGACTGTTGAAACGCAGATCCGTTGAAACACAGATCCGTTGAAACACAGGCTGTGCAAAGCAAACCCCGCCGGCGTGAATCCGGCGGGCTGCGCCTTACTGAGCCACCGGCTCTGCCGGTCCCGCGAGCAGACGTTCTTCCGTCAGCGCGACGCACAGGCGGCGGCGTAAGAGCGCTCTCATTTCCAAAATCGGTCGTTGGGCATCATCCCGGCTGAATCAGAGGCAAATTCAGATCTGATGCGATTGAGGTAATACATGTTCACCAGACCCTTGTGCTTCACTTCGACAGCGCCGCGGGCGTCTGTCTCGAAGCGCGTGTTGATGTGCTGCCAGGTCGACTCGGCAATACTGATGCGGCCCGGAGCGCCGGCGGCTTCCACGCGCTCGGCAATATTCACGGTGTTCCCCCAAATATCGTAGGTGAATTTGTGTTTGCCGACGACGCCCGCGATGACTGGCCCGGTATTAATTCCGATTCTCACCTGCCAGGCTGGCAAGTGCAGCTTCTCCCGTTGCCGATTGAGCCTGGTCAGGTGATCGAGGACCTGCAGCGCACACAACGCGGCATCAATTGCGTGCGAGCGATTGGGTTCCGGTACGCCGCCAACGGCGAGATAGGCATCTCCGATTGTCTTGAGCTTTTCCAGACGATGATTTGCCATGATATCGTCGAACTTGGTGAAGTGTTGGTCGAGCTGATCAATGACGCTCGCCGGCTCCATCGTTTCGACGAGGCGGGTGAAGCCGCTGAAATCGATAAAGATCACGGTGGCAGAGTCGAAGAATCGCGGCTGAACGCGCTCATTTGTCTTAAGCTCCTCTGCGATGGATGGCGGCAGGATATTCAGGAGCAGTCGGTCCGATATGGCTTTCTCGGCAACTGCGCGGTCGCGCGCGCGTCCCAGTTCAACCAGCATCTCGTTGCGCTGAAGCAACTGCCGGCGCAATTCGAGGTGAACCATTGTCTGCCGTGATAGCCGCCTGAGTGCCTCCTGCTGCTCGAAGCTGAGTTCGCGCGGCTTGAAGTCGATGACGCACAAAGTGCCCAGGGCATAACCGTCTTGCGTGATGAGTGGAATGCCGCAGTAGAAGCTGATGTGCAAATCGCCCGTCACCAGCGGGCTGGTATTGAATCTTTGATCCTTTGTGAGGTCAGGAATGTAGAGGATGTCGTTGTTGCAGATCGTGGCCTGACAAATCGAAATTTCCCGCGGGCATTCGGTAAGCTCCGCTGGAAGAAGACCATACTTCGCTTTAATCCATTGCCGCGATGCATCGACGAAACTGACCAGGGCGGCGGGACAGTCGCAAATCTGCGCCGCCAGTTCGGCGATTTCGTCGAATCCAACTTCTGGAAACGTGTCGACGATGGCGTAGTTTTTCAGCGCTCCAAGGCGTTCGGGCTCATTGGCAGGACTCGTTAGGTTCATGACAAGTCCCTCGCGCCAGCTCGGCTCATGCGGGTACGCATGAGGAAGCTCCTTGAGCCATCCCTGTTTAGCTCAAATTAACACGTTTGGGGCCGAAAGATGAGCAGGGAAGAACACCGGGAACAGGAGACCTGGGACGGGGTCAATAGTGCCGTCATCGCCGCGGCACGGATCATTCTGCGCACGCCGCCATGCGACGCAAAGTTACCAGGCGTAGCGCACGACACCCTTGCCGGCGTAGCTGCGCGTCACCTCGGAGAATTCGCCCTCGAAGGTCGCGGCGAGCGAGATGCCGCTGATGAACGTCATTTCCGCCGACGCGGTCGTGAGTGCCGCGTCATGCGCCTGCGCCGCGCCGTTGACGACGAAGGATGCGCCGGGCAACGATTGAAACGTCGCCGATGCGGCGCGATCGATGTTGTAGTCGTGCGCCCACGCCGCGCGACCGCGCAGAGTGAGGATCGCATCGTTCACCGCGAACGATCTGTCGCTGCGCAGGCCGAGCTCGGTTCGCGGCGCGGTGACCGTCTTCGCGGCGTAGCTGAGCGCGAAGGTGGCCGGTCCCGACAGCGTCGTCTCCGCATAGGCCGGCAGGTCGAGCGCGGTCACCTGCGCCGCGGCGTAAGGCGTCAGCCCGATGCCGCCGAGCCATGGCGTGACGAAGCGATTGCCCGCCTCGAGCCGCGCCGAATAGCTGTTGGTGTTGAAGTTGGCGCGCAACTGATCGACGCCGCCGACCGCCACCACGCGGTCGGTGGTGACGTCCTGCCAGCCATAGGCCGCCGCCGCCGTGACATAGGCCGAGCCGATCGTGTGGCGCACGAAGCCGCCGAGCTGGAACAGGTCGGAACGCCCCGAGCCGCCGCCGATGACGCTGAAGTTCGTCGCGCCGCCGGCCAGCGCGAAGCCGGCCACAGTCTGCGGCGACAGATGATAGTCGGCGCCGACCGCGACGCCGCCGATCCGGCTGGTCGATGTGTTCGATCCGGTCGATGCATTGCCGTCGGTGGTCTGGGTGCCGCCGAAGCCGGACGCCCACACGTTCCAGAACGGCCGGAACGCCGGCACCGTCGGCGCCGCCTTGGTGATCATGGCAAACGCATCGCGCGCCGCGCCGGAACGCTTCTCGCGCGCTGCGTAAGAACTGATCGCATCGCCCTGCTCGGCGTACGCAATCGCCGACGTCCCATCGCGGCCGCGGCCGGCAATGGTCGGATCGGACATCGCGCCGACGAATTGCGTCGCCGCATTGAGGCTGGCCTGGTGTCCGCCGGTGGTCGTCTCGCCGGAGATCTGGGTCAGCGCGTTGGTGAGATTGCTGCCGCTCAGGGCCAACACCGCGTCGAAGCGCGCCGGCAGCGCACCGCCGTTGTAGAAGTAGCTGTCATGCGCGGTCACCAGCGCCGCATGGTTGCGCGACAGCGTCAGGTCGCTGGAGAAGCCGCCGACGGCGGTCAGCGTCACGTCGGTGAGGCTGTAGCTGAGGCTGGCGGTATATCCGCGCGGCGCGCTGACGCCGGCGAACGTGCCGTTCAGCGCGTCCGCATGCAGGATGCTCTTGATCACCGTCCAGTTCTGCCATCCCGAGGACGCCGGGAATGTCACCGTTCCGCCGAGAAACGCGGTGCCCGAAACATTGGCCGAAGTCATGCCAGACATGCTGACGTGCACCAGGTAGGTCGCGCCGGACTGGAAGCCCAGATTGCCAGCGACGGTCATCGAGGTCTGCGGCGTCGAGCCCGGCGCGAACGTGCCGCCATTCTCGACCTGCAACTTGCCCACCGTGCCGGTGCCCCGCAGCACGCCGCCGCTGAGCACCGAGATCTGGCTCGACGAGGCGATCGAACCGTCGACCTGCAGCACGCCGCTTTTGACTTGCGTCACGTTGCTGTAGCTGCTGGTGCCGGTCAGGATCAGCATCCCCGTGCCGGTCTTGATGAAGCCGCCGGCCGAACTCCCGTCGGCGATCGCGTTGCTGAACAGCGCGTCCTGCGCGGTCGAGATCGTCGCGAGGCCGGCGACGCGGACCGCATTGCCGATGCTCATGCCGGGCGCCGTCAGGCTCAAGGTGCCGCCGCCCTGGAGCGTCAGGACGCCGCTGCCGATGGATTGTGGATTACCGATCGCCAGCGTGCTGCCCGATGTGACGGTGGTGCCGCCGCTGTAGCTGTTGGCGCCGCTCAACGTCACCATCGTATTGGCGGCGGTCGCGATCGCTACCGCGCCGTTGCCGGTGATCGTGTTCGCATAGGTCCAGCTCTCGCTCGGCTGCGCCAGCGTCATCAGGCCGGAGGCGATGACGAGATTGCCGGTCAGCGTGGCGCCGCCCGACATGGTCAGCAGGTTGCTGCCGCCGGTGAAGACGATGGCGTTGCCGAGGCCGCCGGTGGCGGAGACGCCTGAACCGATGCTGCCGCTGTTGATGATCGTGAGGTCCGCGCCGGTGACGCCGGCGCCGCCGAGACCGCCGAGGCCCCAGCCCGATGGCGGATATTGTAGCGGGCCCTGCCCGAACGTCCCGCCGGTGCCGCCCTGGATCGTCCCGGCATTGACCAGCGTCGCACCGCTGGCGCTGAAGGCGATGCCGGCGCCGCCGTCACCGCCATTGCCACCGGCGCCGCTGGCCCAGAAGGTTTCGGTGTACGGATATAGATTGCCGGCATTGCCGCCGCCGCCGCCATTGCCGCCGCTGAGCACCGCCGTGCTGGCGACAGAGACCACGCTGGCGCCGGTGACCGACACGGCGTTGCCGCCGGCACCGCCGCCCCCGCCGCCGCCACTGCCGGTGCCAATGACGCCGGAGGTCGTGCCCGCGGCACCGCCATTGCCGCCATTGCCACCCGCGCCCCCGGTGCCGCCCGAAATCGACGAATTGATCGTCAGCGGGCCGGCGACGCTCTGTCCGTTGGCGCCGCCTATGCCGCCGCCGCCACCTCCGCCGCCACCACAGGAGGGGCCTGCGTTGGCCCCGTTGGCGCCGGAAGTGCCGCCACTGGCCTGTGGGGTGCTGCCGCCGTTACCGCCGAGCCCGCCACCGGCGCCGCCGCCGCCACCGCCCGCACCGCCCACGGCGCAGAACGCAGAGCTCCCGCCGCTGCCGCCGGCCGCACCATCGCTGCCGCCGGCACCGCCGGCGGTCAGTTGATAGGCGAGAAGCGATAGGATCGGCACACCGTTGCCACCCGCTCCGCCCTCCGCCAGGGCGGAAGTCCCGTCGAGCAGCAGCGCGGCGAGCGCGACGCCGAGTTGGTGACGTTTGAGGTGGTAACGAAGGCCACGAGAGGATGGCTGCAACGCAGCGACGACGCCGGGGCGCGTCATGTTACCGACCGCGCCGATCTGCAGATGTTTCACGTCGCTGTCCCCGGGCCCGAAGTCTGCGCCTGTCCGGCAGCGTATCGGCCGAGCGACGAATCGCCTTCACCCTAGCGCAACCGAAGGTGGCCCGGGCAATTCGTTGCAGGTGGCGTTGCTGACTTCCCGCGATCTCCGGGATTTACTCGGGCGGGTCGTCCGCACGACCGTTGCCTACCGCCGACGCACGCGCCGCCGGGCTTCGCCGAGGCCCGCCCTACTCCGCCAGCACCGGCGCGGCCTTCTTCGCCGGCCCTGCCAGCGGCCGCTCTTCCATCAGCGTCAGGAACACTGCTGCCAATGCGAGCAGCGCCGCGGCGGCCTCGAACACGTAGCGGAACGCCGTCACCATGTCGGCAGAGGCGATCGCATGCGCACTGCCGGCGTGCTCGCCATTGACCGAGATATCGGTGCCGAGCGCCATCAGCAGGATGGTGGTGAATGCCGCCACGGTGAACGATGCCATCAGCGCGCGGAAGAAGTTCATCGCGCCGGTGGCGGTGCCGACCTGCGCCCGCGCCACCGCGTTCTGGATCGAGACCACGGTGACCGGAAACGCGGTGCCGAGCCCGATGGAGAAAACGCCCAGCACCGTGAGCAGCGCCCACAACGGCAATGGCGTCGCCAATGCCAGCAGCAGGCCCATCAGCGCCGAACTCGCAGTGCCGATAATCGCCACGCGCTTGTAATGCTTGGCACGCGTCATGGTGCGGCCGGCAAATGCCGCGCCGGCCACCGAGACCGCGGCGATCGGAATCAGCGCCATCCCGGCTTCGCCGGCGGTGAGGCCATAGACGACTTCATAATACAGCGGCATGTGCACGGTGAGCCCGATCATCGCGCCCATGGCGCAACCGCCGGCGGCCATCGCAAAAGGCACCACCGAGCCGGACATCAGCTGCAGCGGCAGGAACGGCTCATCGGTATGCAGCGCATGCCAGACGAAGGCGAAAGCCATCACGCCGGCGGCGCCGATCATTGCGACGATGGTCGGCGACGCCCACGAGAACCGCGTGCCGCCCCAGGTCAGCACCAGCATGAAAACCAGCGCCGAGGCCATCAGCAGCAGGCCACCGAGCCAGTCGACCTTGCGCCTGCGGTGAAACACCGGAATCTTCTTCATCTTCGGCAGCAGCATCCCCAGCGAGGCGACGCCGAGCGGCAGGTTGATCCAGAAGATCATCGACCAGTGCAGGTGTTCGGCGAACAGCCCGCCAAGGATCGGGCCGCCGATGCCGGCCGCGACCCAGACGCCGCTGAAATAGGCCTGGTACTGGCCGCGCTCGCGCGGCGTCACCACATCGGAAATCACCGTCTGCACGATCGGCAGGATGCCGCCGCCGCCAAGGCCCTGCAGGCCGCGCGCGACGATCAGCACCAGCATGTTCGGCGCCAGCGCGCACATCACCGAGCCCGCGACGAACAGCGATATCGCGGTGACGATCATGGCGCGGCGGCCGTAGATGTCGCTGAGTGTGCCGAATACCGGCGCCACCGCGGTCGAGGCCAGCAGATAGGCGGTGATCACCCACGACAGATTGGTGACGTCGCCGAACTGGCGGCCGATGGTCGGCAGCGCGGTCGCGACGATGGTCTGGTCAAGCGCGGCCAGAAACATCGTCAGCAGCAGGCTCATCAGGATGGTGCGGACTTCGCGCTGCGTCAGCGGCGGCTTCGGCGCGATCGACGGCGCATCGTTGATATCGATGACTTCGGTCGGTAACCGCGCCAGCTCCTGCGCAATCTCCTCGGACAATGGCTGTTGATCGGCCGCTGCGCGGCTCTGTCGTTCAATCTTGTTCATGGAGACTAGATTCAAAAAAGCTTGGCGACGGAATGGCCGCGCGGAAACTTGGATAGGAGTAATTTATCCTGCGAATCCCCCTCGCAACAGTGGTTTGCATGCATGGGAGCGTCCCGCAGAGGTCACGTCGCAATTGCGTGATAGTCGTCAACGGGCGGCGCTAAGCGCCCCGCCTTACGCCGGCCGCTTCTTCAGCTTCGCGCGCCGCGGCAGCACGCCCGGCCAGGTCACCATGTGATCCTGCAGGTCGTCGTCTGCCACCGTATCTTCGGTGCCCTGGACCCGGCCGCGGACAGAGACGCCGGCCTCGTGAACGGTATTCGGGTTGCCTGATATCAGCGGGTGCCACCAATAGAGGTCGCGGCCTTCGGCCACCAGCTTGTAGCCGCAGCTTGGCGGCAGCCAGTTCAGGGTGCGGACGTTCTCCGGCGTCAGCCGCACGCAGTCGGGAACCTGGTCGGAGCGGTTCGCATAGTCCTTGCAAGCGCACAGCCCGGCATCGAGCAATTTGCAGGAAACGTGAGTGTAATAGATCTTGCCGGTATCCACGTCTTCGAGCTTTTCCAGACAGCAGCGCGCGCAGCCGTCGCACAGGCTTTCCCATTCGGCGCCGGACATCTGTTCCAACGTCTTGGTTTTCCAGAACATTCCCTCTTGAGCGGAGGGCCGCGGGGGACGCGCTGTCATGCCGTGCAAATCGATCCAAAAATGGGTGAAGTGCCCTTCTAGGGGGTGCAAGGCCGGCTCTGCAAGCAACATCGCCGCGAGGCCCGCGCAAACAACGGGCAAAGCCCCGGATTTACGTTAGCCCTGCTCCGCGAAATGCCAGCATTGCCATTGGTTTGTCGGCCGCGCTCGGCTAGAACTTGGACGACTCTCCCAAGGGCAGCGCGTTCTCGTAAAAGCGCCTTGGGATTGCCGCAACACTTCAGCAAGACGTCTCGGCGGTGCCCAAGGGGGTGGCGCTTGAGCGCTGCAACAGACCAAGGGCCCCGGTGCGCCAGATCGTGCCATCCGCATGGAAGACGAAGATCCGGCATTTTCTGCTGGACTTCGATGCGCGCATCGACTCCACGCTGTTCTCCTCCGCCGTCGGCGCCCGCGAACTCTGGGAGCGCTACTCCACTTTCATGGACCGCTTCTATGTCGGCCGCTGGAAGCGCTGGGTGTTCATCGAACCGTTGTCCGAAGCCGCCACCATCGGGCTCGGCGGCCTGATCCTGATGCTGGCGCTGGCGCAGCCGGCGTTTCGCGAAACCGCCGACGACGACTGGCTGAAGAAATCCGATCTTGCGGTGACGTTTCTCGATCGCTACGGCACGCCGATCGGCAGCCGCGGCATCAAGCACAATGACTCGATTCCGCTGGAAGATTTTCCGGATAACCTGATCAAGGCGACCTTGGCCACCGAGGACCGCCGCTTCTATGACCACTTCGGCATCGACATTGCCGGCACCGCGCGCGCGCTGGTCACCAATGCGCAGGCCGGCGGCGTCCGCCAGGGCGGCTCGTCGCTGACGCAGCAGCTGGCGAAAAACCTGTTCCTGTCGAACGAGCGCACCATCGAGCGCAAGGTCAACGAAGCGTTTCTCGCGATCTGGCTGGAGACCCGGCTGACCAAGAACGAGATCCTGAAACTCTATCTCGACCGCGCTTACATGGGCGGCGGCACCTTCGGTGTCGATGGCGCCGCGCATTTCTACTTCAACAAGTCGGCGCGCGACGTGAATCTGGCGGAAGCCGCGATGCTGGCCGGCCTGTTCAAGGCGCCAACCAAATACGCACCGCACATCAACCTGCCCGCCGCGCGCGCCCGCGCCAACCAGGTGCTCGACAACCTCGTCGATGCCGGCTTCATGACCGAAGGCCAGGTGTTCGGCGCCCGGCGTAATCCCGCCACCGCCGTCGATCGCCGCGACGAGAATTCGCCGAATTACTATCTCGACTGGGCGTTCGACGAAATGCGCCGCCTCGTCGATACGTTTCCGAAATCCTATTCCGAGCGCGTCTTCGTGGTCCGCACCGCCATCGACATGAATGTGCAGCACGCCGCCGACGCCGCGATCGAAAACCAGCTGCGCCAGTTCGGCCGCGACTATCACGCGACACAGGCGGCGACCGTGGTCTCCGATCTCGACGGCGGCGTCCGCGCCATGGTCGGCGGCCGCGACTACGGCGCCAGCCAGTTCAACCGCGCGGTCGATGCGATGCGGCAGCCCGGCTCGTCGTTCAAGCCCTACGTCTACACCACCGCCTTGCTGAACGGCTTCAAGCCAACCTCGATCATCGTCGATGGCCCGGTCTGCATCGGCAACTGGTGCCCGCAGAATTACGGCCACTCTTATTCCGGCGCGGTGACGCTGACCCAGGCGATCACCCATTCCATCAACGTGGTGCCGGTGAAGATCTCAATCGCCCTCGGCGGCAAGTCGCCCAACCCGGCCAAGGCCGGCCGCGCCAAGATTGTCGAAGTGGCGCGCCGCTTCGGCATCAAGGCGCCGCTGCTCGATACGCCGTCGCTGCCGATCGGCTCGGCCGAAGTCAGCGTGCTCGAACATGCCGTCGCCTATGTCACCTTCCCCAACAAGGGCAAGTCGGTGACGCCGCATGCGGTGCTGGAAGTCCGCACCGGCGCCGGCGATCTGGTCTGGCGCTTCGACCGCGACGGCAAGAAGCCGCTGCAAGCGATCCCGGCCTCGGTCGCCGCCGACATGGCGGGTATGATGAGCCACGTGGTCTCTGAGGGCACCGCGCGCCGCGCTGCGCTCGATGGCATTCCCACCGCCGGCAAGACCGGCACCACCAATGCGTATCGCGACGCCTGGTTCGTCGGCTACACCGGCAACTTCACCTGCGCAGTGTGGTACGGCAACGACGATTACTCGCCGACCAACCGCCTGACCGGCGGCGCGATGCCGGCACAGACCTGGCACGACATCATGGTCGCTGCGCATCAGGGCATCGAGATCAAGGAAATCCCCGGCATCGGCGCCGGCACCAAGCTGCCCGCAACAGCGGCGGCCGCCAACGTCGCCTCCAGCGCGCCCGACGCCAAGCCCGGCCCGCCGCCGGTGCTGACCAAGCGCGGCGCCGATATCCTGGTGCGCGTCGAGAAGCTGCTCGACGACGCCAGTAAGACCGCGGGACGTACCTCATCCAGCGAACCGGCCAAGCCGCGCGCGTCGAGCATGCTGGCTTTCCCGGAGAGCTTCGCGTCGGCCACCGACGCGCCTGCCGCGGCGGTTGCCCCCGCCGCGCCTGCATCGCGCAAGAACTGATGCTGCCATTATGACGGTTCAAACGTGCGGCTGATCTTCCTCACCCTGCTGGCGCTTGTCATTGCCTCCGTGGTCGGCCTCGGCCTGACCTGGATGACGGCGACACGTGGTACCGATCTTGGCACGCTGACCATTGGCGCCTGGACCGCGCGGCCGCGCACCGGCACCAGCGAGATCGATCCCTATGCCCGCGCCTCGATCGCGCGGTCAGGCGAACTGCCGGTGGGCACCGGCGACGGCGTCGCCTTCACCGCTACGTCAGATGACAGGAAGCGTCTGCTCGATGGCCGCTGCGATATCGTCGTCAGCGGCGTTACGCCACCGGCGCGGTTCTGGACACTGACGTTGTACGACACGAAAGGCCGCCTGGTACCCAACGCACTGCAGCGCTACGGCTTCACCAGCCAGGAAATCGTCAGGGGTGTCGACGGTGCGTTCGAGGTGCGGATCGCTTCGCGCTCGCGCGCCGGCAACTGGCTGCCCACCGGCGCCATCGAGCGCTACGTCTTGATGCTGCGGCTCTACGACACGCCGGTCGGCGTCGCCACCCGCACCCAGCGCGACGCGCCGATGCCCGCCATTGCCACGGTGGGCTGCCCATGATCCGGCTGCTGTTCGCCATCGTCGGAGGCATTCTGCTCGGCGGCGTCGTGCATCTTGTCAGCGTGCTGGCGCTGCCGCGCATCGCGACACAGGACGCCTATTCGCGGCTGACGCCGATCAGCAAATTGAACGCGGTGACACCGTTGCCGCTGACGGAGCCCAGCAACGCGCTGCTGCCCTTCATGGACCCCGCCTTTGCGCTGGCGGTGTGCCGCTACGATCTGTCCACCGGACCGATCAAGCTCGCGGTGCCGGTCAGCCAGTCCTACACCTCGGTGTCGTTCTACACCCGTAGCGATGTTGCCTACTACGCCATCAACGATCGCTCCGCCGGACGCCGCGTCATCGAGCTCGACCTGATGACCGAAACCCAGCACGCCGCATTGCCGGAAGACGAAGACGTCACCGCCGCCGACCGGCTGATCATCGATTCCCCCACCGAGACGGGCCTGATCGTGCTGAAGGCGCTGGCCGCCGAGCCCGGCCTGATGGCACAAGCGCAAGCCTCGCTCGCAGCGTCGAGCTGCAAGATGCAGACCGAACCGCCGGCGAAGGCGAGTCCCGGGAAGCGATAAGCAACGAGGCATCGTGCCCGGATGCTGCGCAACGCGCAGCCCGACGATGCGAAGCATCGTTCGGGCGGCGTGGTGCGCTGCTGATCCGGGGCCCATCGACCTGAAGTGTAGTTGTGGGTCCCGGATCTGCGAGGCGGCACAAGAGTGCCGCATCGCATCCGGGAAACAAGACTGGCGTTACCCGCCCACCCGCAGCACCTTGCCATTGCGTACCGGCGTGATCGATGCCGCCACAGCCGTTGTCTGCGCGGCCATCTCGCCGATCAGCATGTCGGCGCTCGCCGCCAGGCCATCGGGCGTGTGGATCACCAGCCGCTCCAGCGCCCAGCGATAGGACGACACGCGACGCTGCAGGCACTGCTCCACCCACTGGATGATCAGCGCGTTCTCGTCCATCCGCGCCAGCGCGTCCTCGCGTTCGCGCGGCGACAGGCCGGACACCAGCTTCAGGCTGGCGTTGCGCTTGCGGTCGAGTTCGATGACGCGCGCGGCGTTGGCGTAGAATGCCTCGAACCGCAGGATGTCGTTGCGCACGTCGTCGATCAACTCGCTGTAGCGCGAGGTGTGCGAACGGTGCGGTTCGTCGATCAAGAGGCGGCCATAGGCAGTGCGGTCGAATACCGGGGTCTGCCGCCATGGCGACGGCAGCGGCTTGTAGTCGCCGAACACGCTCTTCCACAGCGGCCGTGAAAGCGGCGGCTCGATCAGCGGAAAGGCCAGATCGCGCATCAGCCGTTCCTGGTCGGTGAGCTGGAATTGCGAGGCCGGCAGGCCGATGCTGCCGGTGGCTTCCACGCCGATCCAGCTGTGCATGTTATCGCTCAGCGCACTCGGGCGGACGCGGCCGAAATCGCCGCTGCTGCAGCCGCCAAGCGCAGCACTCAACAGCAACGGGACAAGTACGAAGAATGGCGTTGGGTGCCGAGGCCGTGTCCGGATCGGATGAGACATCGTCGGCATCTTAGGAAGTCCGGAATCAAGAACGGGCGCGGCGCTTGCGGCGGCGTCCCGGCGCGGTGCCCTCTTCCGGGCCGCTGCCGCCGGTCGAGTCGTCGGTGGAACGTTCGATGCGGATCACGGGCAGGATCAGGATGGTGGCGCTTCCGTTCGGCGCGTGGCCCATGCTCAGGCCCAGCCGTCGCGCTGCCGCATCCGCCGGGAACTTGACGATGGTGCTCATGCCCGTTCTCTCCGCACCGCTCTCCCCGAATGGCCGGTGCGTCATCATCTAAAAGCAATCATGGTTAATGGGCTCTTAACGGGGTACCTGGCCGTCGGGACAAAGCGGATGGTTAACGGGGCCTTAAGCGGTGGGGCGTAAAGTTGCGTCAAGTTTTCATCAGTAAGCGTATCGCCCATGACGACACCTCCGCTATTTCCGGGCTTCGATGGCCTGATGACGCTGTCGCGCCGCGAGGGCGTCGATATCCGTCCGACGCTGCTGCGGGTGCTGACCGATCTCTATGTCCAGGCCGGCTCGCATACGCTCGATGAAGAAAAGCAGTTCGTCGAACTGACCGCGCGCTTGATCGATCAGGTCGACGACGCCACCCGCGCCGCGGTGCGCGCAAGGCTCTCGATCTATCCGCATACCCCGCGCGCGATCCTGCACAAGCTCAATCTGCGGCCGCTTGAACCCGGCCAGCCGATGCCGCTCGCCCAATCGATCGCGCCGGCCTCCGCGCCGGTCGCGCCGGCGACAACGCCACCACCGACTGACGCGCAAATGCGGATGGCCGCGAGTCTCCCGATGCAGCCGAAGGATGCGTCCGAGATCAGCACGATGTTCTTTGCAGCCTCCGCCAGCGAGCGCGCGCGGATCCTGCACAATCTCGCCGAAACGCCGCTGAAGCCGTCGGCACGGATTCCGGAAGCCCGCGCCGCCCGCGCCATGCATATTCTGGAGATGGCAGCGTTCGCCGAAGACCGCGACAATTTTTCCCGCGAACTCGGCGAAGCCCTGCTGCTGCCGCATCAGATCGCCGAACAGGTCGTCAACGATCCCGGCGGCGAACCGCTGACCTGCTGCGCCAAGGCGCTGGGCATGCCTAGCGCAATCTTCCAGCGCGTACTGCTGTTCCTCAATCCGGAATTCGGCACGTCGGTGACCAATGTCTACCGGCTGTCGCGCTTCTACGACGTTCTCAGCGAACGCTCGGCACTGATCATGGTCGCCGCCTGGCGTGGCGCCATCGTGGCCGCCACCCGCGCGAAATATCGCCCCGCCCTCTATGACGAGGAACGCCACCGTGCGCGGGCAGCACCGGCACAGACACGACCGAGCGTGCCGCCGAGCGTGGACGTCACGCGGACGCGGACCAGCGGGAAGTAGTATCAAAACAGCAAGGCGGCGCTCTTCCCCTCTCCCCTTCGCCAGATCGAGAAAATGCCGGCCGAGCGCGATAGCTCGCGTAATCCGGGATAGTAATCGTAAACTTTCGGAGATTTACTGACTCATGTCTCGACCTGTAGTGGTGACCAGATGAGCTGCCGGCAAGCCTCTCGGCGATTTCGGCCGAAATCGTAGCAAGCTGGGCGGCCAGCCGGTGCCGCGCTCCACCAAAATCGGTCCCCGCGAGTACGACGCCCGCGCAGATGATGCCGATGCAGATCTCGCTTGCGCGTCACGGCAAGGATGAAAACGTCGCCGTTCGTGCCTCCGATCGCGCCGAGTTCGTCGCTCGCGATGACCGTGGCGGTGAGACCGGCCAGCGCCGCCGCGTAGCTCGCAAAGTTGCGCAGCAGTGTAGAGCCCAATATTCCTGGTGCACAATCACAGTGGCGGCTCATCGACCCACACATCGCTTTGCTTGATACGCTTGATCAGGGCCTGGGGATCGAATTTCCGAAAGTCCGGGGGGATCTCGAACAGACGCGCGGGCTGTGGCTCTTCCCTAATGTTCTCAGCAGTGATGGTCACCCCGTCTTCCGTCTGGATGCGCAGCGGAAATTTAAGGTCCGCGTCGATCCAGCCGAGGATGTTGCGATTCGGGGCTGAAATGGCCCGGTAGATGGCAGTACGGCGTCCGTCGATCATCTCCTCGCCGATGCGCTCGCACAGCCATGAATCGCTCGGGTCCGTGGCGCCAGCGAGCTTCGCCATAGTCTGCCATTGCCGGCAAGGGTCGCTCGGATCGACCGGAACGAACATCCGGGTCAGCCGGCTCGATTGCCGCGCATCCATGAAAATTCTTTCGGCCGGGCGTGCGAAAAAAGCGGCGCGGCTCGTGGCGTTGACCAAAAAGAAGCCGTCCGCAAAATCCGGTGTTTCGATGCGCACCTTGTCGTTGAAAACACGGAGCTTCCCGGCAGTCGCGGTTTCCGGGGCACTGATGTGAGTAGTGACGAGATCGGCCGAAAATTGCTGCGCCTGCGCTGAGACGCAGCCACAAATAAGAGCGCTGACGAGGCCGAGAAGGCTCAGCCAGAACGAAACCATCAGGCCTTTGGCCATCGCAATAATCCGTTGTATGGGTCCGCACAAAAACAGCGCCGACCGAGCCATCAGGTTCGATCGGCGCCGCCACAACGAGGTCAGATCACAACCGCGCAGTTATTGTCGTACGATCACTCGGTGTAGGCCTGATTGACCGGATGGTCGAAGTCGAAGGTATCGAACAGGTCGGAAAGCGCCGGACTGTTGGTCGGCACGTACGGATTGTTCTTCGCCATTTTCGGGTTGGGAAGATTGTCGCGGCTACGGTTCGTCAGCGGCTGGAGCTTCCAGTTGCGCTCGATGAACTTCAACAGCGAGACATGATCGCCATAACCATGATCGATCTTTCCGCCGGTCGAGTAAGGAGAGAGAATCAGCAACGGAACGCGCGGTCCATCGCCGAAGAAGTCGAGTGGCTGGACGAAGCCCGAGTCCCAGTAGCCGCCAGCCTCATCCCACGTGATGAACACGACCGTCTCGGCCTTAAGCTTGGGATTGTCGTCAAGGGCAGAGAGGACGTTGAGCGCGTAGGCTTCGAACAGATCGACTTTCGAACTCTGCGGATGTCCGTCAAGCAAACCATCAGGTTTGCCGAACGACACCGAAGGCAGGGTGTTGTTCTCGATGGCAGTGATCAGATCCGCGGTATCCTTGATGTGCGCCGTCCTGACCGCTGGATCGGCCATGATCGACTTCGCGTACTGGAACGGATTGCATATCTGGCAATAGGCCACGCCGAGAGCGTGGGCCGGATCGGTGAGGGCTGCTGCGGACAGATTTGGGTTGGTCGGATTTGCCGCAACTGCCGCATTCGAGAGAGCCACGGCGTCATTATACGCACCGCCGTAATAGGCCCACGAGATTTTTTTCTCGATCAGGGCGTCACCAATCGTTTTGACGGCCGACGGCGGAAGGTTGTTCCCCCCCGACAAGGCACCGTTCGGCAGGAAGCCCGGATTGACGTTGTTGAGCATGTAGTAGTGACGCGGTTGGCAATTGGGCTCCGCAGCGTAAGACAGATGCTGCAGATAGCTCACGATCGGCTGGACGCCGGGCTGGGACACGTCCGCGCAGGCGCTGAAGTTGCCGTCGACGGTGTACTGATTGACCGTCCCCGCTTTCGGATTAGGATTGGCGATCACGGTCGCAGGAGGCGTGGTGGCATTGCCGTTACCGTCGCTCCAGAAGCCGGCGTCGCCGGTGCCGAGCATGAAGTGGTTGGCACCGGTACCACCCTGGAACGACTGATGGAAATTGTCGCTCAGCGTGAAGCGGTCAGCCAAGCTCTTCAGGACCGGAGCTTGCTCCTGCTCAGCATTGTAGAATCCCATCGAGTTGCCTTGGCTCTTGTTGGTCGCCGAATAGGAGGCCATCACGAACGGAAACGTATCGCTCTTGCAGCCAGCGGGATTGTCCTTCGTCGCGTTGACGAGGCTGCAATCCTGCTGCTGCCATGCTTGGTAGAAGCGGTGCGTCGTGTCACCGGTATAGTCGTCGTCGCTGATGGCAGGACCTTGCAGCGGAAACGGGCCCGCCAGGGTGCCGGCGCCGGGAACGCGGGTATCCAGTGAATTGACCGGCAGGCTGCTGGCGCCGGTCGTCAGAATGTCGAGGTCGGACCGATCCATGTCCTTTTCGACGCTGGCTTCGGCAACGGTCTTGAACGGCGGCGCCGTATCGCTCGATGTCGTCGGAGTGCCAGCAGTGTTGGGCTGCGGCATCGCGTTGGTCGCGCTGTAGGGGAACTTGGCGACATTGGGAGCGCCGATGTAATAGGCCGGTTGAGCTCCGATCGAGAACTGCTGCGCCTGTGCGAAATTCGGACCCGGCGAGCCGTCTTCGTTGACGATGCCCTTGGACAGAAGGTTGGAAATCGTTTGTCCTTTGCCCTTCGGCCGATACACGCCGAAAGTGTGATCGAGACCGCGATTCTCGCCGATCAGAATGATGACGTGCTTGATCGGGCTTTCGGTCCTGACTGCGTCTGCGGATTCATTGTCGTGGTGCTTGTCGTTGTCGCCGTTGTTGTTCTGGTCAAGATGGCTGTGATGAGGATGCTTGCGCTGGTCCCAGTTACTTTTGCCCCCTTCGGCGCTGTAGCTTGCGGTAACAATCGCCAGCGTCGAGACGACGCATAACGCGGTCGTGGCACGCCATCTTTTTTTCACATCGAATGTCAGTTTCATTGTCGACCTCAAAGGTTAAAGTTCGCGTTAGTATACTTAGTCGCCGAACATGACGCTCGCGTTTCGGAGCTGTGAAAGCGAAGAAAGAAAATTCTGATTCCAAAAAAACTCAACGCGATTGGAACTTCAATGCACCGTCGCGCGCGGCGCGGTTCATCCGACGAGCAGTCATTCGTGGCGGCGAAAATCAGCGCAAGACGATCAGCGCGCAGTGTGCCTTGTCTGCAGGACCTGCCGCAGCGCCGCGTAGTGAGCGTCATGAACTACGGGATTGAACAGAGACCATGGCTCGGCGCCCGCCAACAAAGTGGGCACGGCAGCGACCATCAAATAGCGATAATTTTTGTATTCAGCGGCCGCGTCGGAGAAGCGACCTTCAGCAGCGGCCGTGTCGATGCGGCGCAGCGTAAGGACAAGTTCCTTGAGGGCAAGACGTGCGAGTCCGCGTTCTTGCTGGCCACCCGATACGCTGGTGTTCTTCCGATCGGGATAGCGCTCGGTCAGTTCGCGCAATTCGCTGCCGATCGTGTCGACCGCAAGTGCGATGATGTCCCTGTCGCTCGCCGGAATTGCGGTTCCGAGAACGGCGGTGAAATCGTTGATTTCCTTGAGCACGGCGCCGGCGCCATCGTGCTCATAGGGCTGCACGCCGTCACCCACCGCGGTGAGATAGCCCACCAGATCGCGCCGATCCTGCGTCGACAGACCGAGATCGAACACGCGGTCGAAATGCGCCACCACTTGATCGTAACTGTCGAAGCGCCCGTCATGAAAATATGGCGCGTTGAAATCGGCGTTGCGCAGCGTCGGCGTCTTGAAAAGGCCGCCGGAGCCCACATCGTGTTGTTGATGATCGACGAATGCGGCCGACGGCACGTGACAGCCGGCACAGCTTAGGCTCGGATCGTGCGGGAAAGGCTTGAGGAACAAGGCCTCGCCTCGCCGTTCCGCATCGCTGACTTGTCCTATCAAATGGCCGCCGGGGCCGAGGTTGGGGTTGGGTAGAAAATCGATGTCGTGGATATATGCGACGATGGCGTTGACAATGCCAGGTGAGGGTTCAGGGCCGGAAAACTCATTGACGATGACGTTGCGGACAAAATCGTGCAGCGATGCCATCCGGCCATCGTGGCCATATGGAGCGAGGTATCGCGCGCCGCGCAAGCTCGGAATCCTGATCGGATCCAGCACGAAGTTGTCGGCCTTGGGGTTGAACAGCGGACCGGTGGTATCGAAATTGCCGGGACGCGTCGACAACTTCGGGATGAAGAACTTGGCGTTGGAGGCACCGTTGACGTGGCAGGTGCTACAGCTGACACCGGCCTGTCGCGCTACGCCACCCAGAATCCCGGACGAACTGAAGGCCAGATTTCCGAGATTGACCAGATAGGACTTGCCGCCGCCAACCCCTTCAGATCGGAACACCTCGCGTGGCTTGTCCAGCGCATCCTCGTTGAGTTCCGTTGTTGCAGGCAGCGTGGTCTGGTCGCCGTCGACCGGAAAAGCCCCGACGCGTCCATGAAGGCCCATCACCAGGAAGCCGAGCGCGACGGCAACGATCCATGAGCCTCGAACGGTCATCGCGATGCCGCCTCTAGCGTCGGTCGTTGCAACCGAAGCATGGTCGCTGCGCTTTGCAACGCGACCACGAGTTCCTCGCTTGCGCGACGCAGTTTCGGAATATCGACGCGCTGCAGATCGCGCCCCGCCAGGAGCGCCTTGAGCTCCTCGATTTTTCCGTCCACCGCATCAGCGAACTTTCGATCGGCCGATTTGAGCACCGCCGCGAAAATGGTGCGATAAGCCAACTGGATGCCGGAGATATTGTTGCGCATGTCGTCCAGCGATGTTCCGCTGATGCGGGATTCGCCGCCGTCGGCCTTGCTCTCGCCGACCTCGTAGGCAAGCCGCACGGTGCCATCCAGCAACCCCTGCGGTGTGAGCGGCATGTCACGAAGCTTGCCGTGAAGATTGCTCAGATGATCGACGAGAGCATCAGTCTCGTTTTCGACGTCGATGCGATTTGCGCCAAACAGCTTCGCCTCGATCGCGTGAAAACCGGTATCGGCGTTCGGCCAGGCATCGACTTGGGCGTCAAGCTCGGGAACGAAGCCGGCCGTAAAGACTTCCGAACGCTCCCAGCCGGCGCGAGCCGCGATCCAAGCTTTCCTGGCTCCTGCAAGATCCTTAGCGGCGATCCGCCCGCGCAAGTCGCGCGCGCCTGCTAGAGCCTGACCGATGCCCTCGGTCATATAGGGCCGGTAGCGCTCCGCGGCTTCGTCAAGCGGCGTAGCGTTCGCACTTCGTGCGCCAGTCACCAACACAACGGATAAAAGACACATGGCGGCCCACTGACGCCGGCGCACGGGTGGCCCACCGTCGCGTGCCAGGCTCCGCCTCGGCGACGCAAAGAGTTCACGGCCGAGATAAGGATCCATCATGATTTTGAAACTCTTTGCGTCGCGGCTTGCATGCTGCGACCGTATGTCGCGCGTAGCGCAATATTGTCTGCTTCGTTTGCCGTTTTGTGACGAGAACGCATTGCGTCGGGATTTTCTCACGCACTCCGAATTTTTTGTGAGAACGGACGACTCGAAAGGCCGGGCCTGTTCGCTCTGCGCTTTCTATTTTCTCTCTCCCCATTTTCACGTGAAACATCAATCGAATCTGGTAGATGCCGCTCGACGACCTTTGTCGGCTACCAACGTATTCCATGCGATGTCACATTTTTTTCGTCGAACTGTAACTTGGCTCTGAAACATTTGCGCGGCGCTTCGCATTTAATCGTCACGACGTAACTCTCAGAATTCTTCCAGTTCAACTCTTCAACAAGGAGGCCATCCCAGTGCGTTTGCCAGCAGCCTTAGGATTTGTATCTTCTCTCGCACTTGTGATCGCAGCAGCGAGTGCCGTCGCCGCCGACGATCATCGCGGCCGCGGTTCCGACGACTTCCATAATTCTCGCACCGCAACGCCGATCAAGCATCTCGTCGTGATCTTTCAGGAAAACGTCTCGTTTGATCACTATTTCGGCACCTATCCGAACGCCCTGAATCTGCAAGGCGAAACCCCGTTCTCGCCGTCGAAGCACACGCCTAAAGTCAACAATCTCGCCACGCCGCTCGACGTGAATCACAATTTCACACCGCTCGCAGGCGTCGACCTCCTCAACAACAACCCCAACAGCAATCCCAATGCTCCGGTCGCTCCGAACAGTAGCAAGAGCAATGGCGCTGCCGCGTCCAACCCATTCCGGCTGGCGCCTTCGCAAGCGCTGACGGCGGATCAGGGTCACAACGAAAGCCCGGAGGAAAGCGCGTACAATAACGGCCGGATGGACGGCTTCCCCGCATTCGTCGGCACCGCAGGTCCGCCGCCGAGCGGCATCGGCAGCAAGGCGCTCGTCATGGGGTACTACGACGGCAACACCGTCACCGCACTCTGGAATTACGCCCAACATTTCGCATTGAACGACAACAATTACACGACGCAGTTCGGTCCCTCGACGCCCGGTGCTATCAACCTGATCTCAGGCCAGACCAACGGCATCGCAGCAACGCTGAACGTTCTCGACGGCTCGGGCAATCTGCTGCACGGCACGCATGAGGCGTTCGGGGGCTCCGACCACATCGCGAGCAACATCACTGAAATCGGCGACGGCGACCCGCTCCAAGATGTGTGCTCGAATTCGAGCATCGATCAGGTCACCATGGCCGGCAAAAACATTGGCGACCTTCTCAATGCCAAGGGCACCACGTGGGGTTCGTTCATGGGCGGGTTCGACCTGACCGCCGTCAACGCCAACGGCACCACCGGCTGCGCACGGGAAACCAATCCGACGGTGCCGGGCACACCTGCTTCCACGTCAGTCGATTACATTCCCCACCACGCCTGGTTCCAATACTATGCGTCTACTCGCAATCCAACTCACGCGCGTCCTAGCTCGGTTGAGGCCATCGGTCACAGCGTGATCCCGCATACCAACACGCCGGACCCGGCTAATCACCAATATGACATCAAAGACTTTTTCACGACGTTGAAAGCAGGCAACCTGCCGGCCGTGAGCTTCCTGAAGGCCGCGGCGTTTGAAGATGGACATGCTGGATATTCGGATCCGATCGATGAGCAGCATTTCCTCGTCCGGGTCATCAATGCGCTACAGGAGAGTCCGGAATGGTCGGAAACCGCAGTGGTTGTCCTCTATGATGACTCCGATGGCTGGTACGATCATCAGATGCCTCCGATCGTGAACTCGTCGTTCAACCCTGCGGTAGACACCCTCAACGGCCCCGGGGTCTGCAACACGAGCAACGGCTTTCAGCAGGGAAAAATGGTCCCGGCAGCGCCGCTCAATGGCAACTTCGGCCAGCCGGCGTGGGGCCGTTGTGGCTATGGAACCCGCATGCCGCTGCTGGTGGTTTCGCCTTTCGCGAAACGGAACTACGTCGATCATACCCTGACCGATCAGACGTCGGTGCTTCGGTTCGTCGAAGACAACTGGCTTTCCGGTGAGCGCATTCAACCGGGTGGCTCGTTCGACACCATCGCCGGACCTCTCAACAACATGTTCAACTTCGACGATCGAGATGATGACGGCCCGCGCACGCTGGTTCTCGATGAGGCGACGGGTGTCGTGATCACCGCCTCCAAGAGCGGCGACGATCGTGATCATGATCGTCACTAGAGCTTGATCCGAGAAAGTCCCCCGGGGCTCGACCCGGGGGATCATGCTCAACTATGAAGATGACACGACATCGTTCCGTAGCTGATAAAGAAACGGCACATTCACAGCATGTCCGCCACGGACCCGGCGGCAAATCGGCTGAGCTCTTCGCACCCTCGGCGACATCGAAGTTGAAGAGGTCATTGAGCTCCGGCATGGTCGTTGACATCGGATTCTTTGCGCTGCTCTGTTTGCTGAGCTGGGTGCTTGCGTGGATCGATATTCGCCACGGAATCATTCCGGACTGGCTGAATGCAACCGTCGCCGTTCTGGGACTGTCGAAAGCCGTCATTGCCGGTGGTTCGCTGGCCGGCCTGGAGGTCGCGTGCGAGGGCGCGGCTATCGGAGTCACATTTTGGCTATTGCGACGACTGTATTTCGTTTTACGAAAAATCCAGGGCCTTGGTCTGGGAGACGTCAAATTCCTGGCCGCCGCCGGATTGTGGATCGGCATTGCTGGGCTTCCCATGTTGTTGCTGGTTGCCGCGCTGACGGCTCTTGCCGCAGCCGGATTCATGCAGGTGGCGGGGCAGCAAATGACTCGCCGGACGTCCATTTCGTTCGGGCCATTTCTGGCGATCGGCCTGTTGCTCACGCTCGCGTTTCGGCAATACTTGCCACAAAGCTGATCGGGTTCACCATCGTCAGAGATGGTCAGCGTCCGGACTGACCGGACGGTGGTGGCCGTGATGTCGCCGAAAGTAATTTGACAGCGCTCGCCGGCAGAAGCCGGACTTCGCCGCCTGCCTGTCCTGCGCCGGGCTGCGGTAAGCTCAGGACGGCGGCCTGTTGATCTTTTTCCAAAGTTACTTCCCGGCCCTGGATCGACCGCAGCTTCCATCCCTGATAATCCTCGCCGACTTTCAGCCGAAGTGCCGCTTTGGTCGATTGATCCAGAAAGATTCCGAACCCCTCGTCCCCGCTTGTGATCGTGCCAACCAAAGAAAGTTGTGGGGGCTCCGGCTCCCTTTTTCTCGGCGGTGGCGTTGCTTTGGCGACGACAGGTTCAGCAACGGCGGCGGGCGGCGGCCGCCGAGACGATGAAAAGATCGGCCGATCGCGGGTGCCCGATAATTGAGTCAAGGGAATAGCCCACAACGGATTGGCGCTGAGTGCCCGCTCCGATGCCGGCGCAGGCACGACAACTTGCGTCGGACCGGCGGGGATGGGGGATGCCGCAGGGGGTCCCGCCGTCCGCGCGTCGTCAGCAAGATCGGCGTCCAGGGCATCGTTGGAAACCGCGGACGTCAACGCGGACGCACTGTGCACTGACAGCGCCAGCAGCACGGTGCTAATCGTGAACATCCGCCTCATTTTGCGCCCTGCCATTGCCCGGACACCGCCAGTAGAATCCGCAATCTCCCGTTCCCGGCGCTGGATGACGCGATCGACGTCTGAACCACGAGTTGATCAACAAACAAAAACGGCATGCCGGCTTCGACGTCGTAGAGCAGCTGCTGCAATTCCGGCTGATCGATTTCACAACTCGCGATCATGCTGAGAAACCCCGCCTTGGATTGCGTGCCTTGCAATTCGACCTGAGACGACAAGACGTTTCCGCCGAATTTCGTTATCGCGCCGTCCACGCGCTGAAGCAGAGTCGCACCCGCGATGGTGACCGTCGTCCCCTCCAGAAACGCCGAGCCCGAAGGCATCATCGCGTCGCCGGATGGACCGCGGGCCGCGCCGGGTCTGGGGCCCTCGAGCTGCTCCAGCATGTTCGCCTGCGACGAAACCTCGTCGCGCTTGCCGAGAACGTCCGCAACGGATGTTGCAACCGTGAACAGCAGCAAGACCACGAGGCCGGCGTAAGTGGCGGCCGCCAGGACGGGAGACGCTGCGAAGGTTTTTCTTAACGTCGCGATCGCGTTCATGTGCCCGAACCGAAATAGGCGGTGATGTGCGCCTCGATGTGAAAACGCTCGCCTGGATCGTTCTGCGCGCGCGTGGTGGGCGCAAAAAAGGTGGCCTGAGTGAATTGTGGCGACTGCTCAATCAAACGGATCAGGGACGGTGCATCCTGCGTCATACCGACCACCTGAACCTTGTCACCTTCGATCCGCAACTCCGTCACGTAGGTGCTGTCGGGCAACGCCCGCGAGATGGCTTCAAGCACCATGACGCTCGATGGCGTCGTCCGCTTGCGCTTAGCCAGCAGGCTCAGGCCCGATCCGCCCGCGGCATTCGGGTCGAGACGCAGCGCGGCACGGCGTTCCGAAATCCGGCGCAACAATTGCTGCTGCTCGGACTCCAGTGTGCTGCCGACGTAAGCCGCGACAACCGAAGAGG
Organism: Nitrobacteraceae bacterium AZCC 2146; assembly: GCA_036924855.1. Lineage (NCBI taxonomy): Bacteria > Pseudomonadati > Pseudomonadota > Alphaproteobacteria > Hyphomicrobiales > Nitrobacteraceae > Nitrobacteraceae bacterium AZCC 2146. The sequence continues at coordinate 7,416,694 of JBAGRP010000001.1, read as the reverse complement.
CCGCGGCGGCGAGACAAGTGGACAGCAAAATGACCTGCAGAATACGCGGCACGTTCACCGTCCGCCCGTTCGCGCCCTGCAACGGTTTGTCAAAGAGTTTGATCTTGGCGGGCCCGCTTTCCCCGGTTGGGAACTCGGCGAATGCAGCAACGGACGCAGCATCCAGATCGCTTGCGAGTTGAACGAAAGGCTGAATTTCGTGTTTCGATGTTGCAGCGAAGGTCAGCTCAATTCGCTCATTCGCAATGGCCGCGGGCGGGCTCCATCCGAAAATCGCGTCGTTTGCGGTCCACGGCGTCAGACGGTCGATCTGCGCGCGGATCATGCTGTCGAGAAAATCGCCGGCCCGCTTAGGAAAGTTGAGCGATCGAAACATGACGTGATCGGACTGCAGCAGAACTTCGACGCGGCTGCCGCGAAAGGTGGTCTCCCAGTCCGCCGGCAACGGAGGATAGGGCCGGCCATTGATCAGACGAAATAACACTTCCGGCAAAGCGATGCCTTTTCGCGCCGACATCACTTTAGCCGTGATCGCGTTGCCCTCGCCTTCGCTAAGCAGGATTTGCCGCCGGGGCACGTACCGACCGGCCACGGCATCGATGGCCCCGGCAACGGCCGTGATCCATTCGCCGAACAGCTCTTTGAGTTCGGATATCATCGCCATCACAAACCGCTCCGTTTCAGCGGGCTGCGGCCCGCCTCTACATCATCCTGCCACGACAGCACGCGGTAAGGACCCTCATTGCCGCCCAACGCGATGACGACCTCAGACGAGGTGCGGCGGCCGTCGTTGAATTTGATCGCCGTCAGGATGCGAAAGGACGTGCTCTTCGGAATCGTCGCGCTGGCCTTCGCGGGGCCGAGCGCATCCGCGATCGCAGACGTATCTGTCGACAACCCAGGGCGCACGCTCAGAAAATCTTTCAAATTGGACGGCGTCATACCGGGCAGAGCGACGATCACCTCCGGTGGCGCGATCAAGACATCGACGTTGGATGATCCGTTGAAGATCGTGACGAAAGGCAACGCGCGATCGACCAGCGCCGGAGGCAGGCCAAGAACGAGACTGAGTTCGTTCACATGGGTAAAAAGCGACTGTCGCGGAGAATAAGCAAGACCTGCGGCCCCATAAAGCGCCTCCTCGTCGTTGGCCGTATTGGCCGCGGGACGGGTCCGCCATCCAACGATTCGGTCCGCATACTCCTTGGCGGCCACCTGATCCGCACCGAGACCCACAAAGAAATTGGCCAGCATGTCTTTGGAAGAGAAATTGAGATCGATGCGGGCGGTTTCCGACGCGAAGGATACCAGAACGTCTGCATCGTCCAGCCGGAACTGAAACGACCCGTGCGAGGGGCGCGCCTTGTCGCCCACCAGCAACAGCTGATAGGTCGTAAGCTCGAGACTGGCCGACACCAGCGCCTCCGCCTGCAGCCCGGTATCGTTGACGGCCAACGCCTGCGCCGAATTGGACAGATAGACCGAAAAGATCGTCGCCAGAGCCGCCAAGGCCGCAAGAATCCAGAGCACAGCGACAATCACGAAGCCGCGCTCCGAGGATTTTGCCGTTACACGCAGGTGCTCTCGCGTCACAGCGATCCTCCCTGCCCCGTGGCGGCGATTCCGGCCCGGGACTTCTCTTGAGAATTCTGCGGGGTGGCCGGTTTGCCGTCGCAGCCACCGTCCGGCCGCGCGCAATCGCTGGACAATTGGACGTGAACCGGCGTCACAGTTGAAATTGACAGGATCCGTTCTGTCGCCGCGTCGCGAACCGTCAGCTTGATCAACGCCGGCAACTTGTCGGATCCGTGCCAATTGCTTTTCCAGTTCCCGTCCTGGCCGGCATAGGTAAATGACAGCCGGAACGGGGCACGCAACAGCACCACAGGATCCCCAAAATGAATCTGTTCGGACAAAGATGACGCCGGAGGCAGCGGCATGAACGGTGCTCGCGAACGGACCGTTACGAATTCCCTGCGGTCGGTCGTTTCTCCGATCCGCACAACGTCCAGTCCGGGCCCGGTATTCGGGCCAAACGCCGTGCGCACGAACATCACCGACAGCTCCGAACCGTCGAACAGCGGGCGGCGTGAGTCGCGATTGGCTGGAACGTATTCGGCGGCCGCAAGGTCAGCCCCGATCCGCTGTAGCGCGATGCCGATCACTTCGCTGCGTTGGATGCGGTCGATGCCGCGATTCCAGTTCGGAAGCCATTGCGCGGTGATGCTGGCGAGCGCCGAGAGCACTAGGCCCATCAACGCCAGCGCTACAAGGGTCTCGATCAGCGAAAAGCCGCATTGTCCGTTCGGTTGCTTTGCAGGCGAGGCGCTCATTCCGATGGCCTGTGCGTCAAACGCACGGTACGAAGTTCGGAAACCGCCCCGGATGGCGATCGGACGCGAACCCTGACGAGTTCAGGAACCCAAGCGATGTCGGCCCCTGGCACGGTCCAGTCGCCGCCCAGCGGTCTGACGTCGATTGTCCACCGATAATCGTCGATTTGCCCGGACGTCGCGCCAGGGCCAGCGCCGGCGCCCGACGGAATACCCGTGGTCATGACGGTACGCGTCGTCTGCATCAATGCGACATGCTGCTCCAACGACCGCACACCGCGCACGTTGGTCGACATCACCGATCCGATTGCAACGATGGAGACGGCAACGATCGCAAGCGCAATCAGCACTTCAATGATTGTGAAGCCGGCTTCACGGCTATCAATTAGTGGCGGTGGCTGCGGGAGACAATCTCGATCCTTCCGGTCAACCAGTTGACGCGAATTTCAAAGCCTGCGGCGAACCGCGTCAGCGCGATTGTTCCGCCGCACGACGTTCCGTTGGCGAAAAAACTGATGGTGGACAGCGCCGTCCGCCGGTTGCAGGTCTGCGGCAGCAGGGCGTCGAATTGAACATCGTCGGGAATACGGATCATATCCGTTGTCGCGCCCGACCGGATCGAGTGCGTTCCGGCATCGACCAGCGTGGCGACGTCCACCCGGCGCCGGATCGCCGCGTTGCGGTCCGCCTTCAGAAGCGTCGCGGTCTGAAGGGCATAGGCCTGCAGGCGGGAACGGGAAGTCTCATGTGGAATCGACGGCAAAAGCACGGCCGCCATCATGGCGATGAGCGCTAGGACACACACCATCTCGAGCAAGGTGAAGCCGCGTTCAGCGCCATCACTCATTTTTCGCGCTGGCCATGCTTTGGACCGAAATGTCGGACGCAATACCGCTGCCACCCTCCTGGCCGTCGGACCCGTAAGACGTAATGTCGTACGGGCCGCGTTCTGCAGGTGAGCGATACATATAGGCATTGTTCCAGGGATCGTTGGGGACGTTGCCGCCTTTGAGATATGGTCCGTTCCAGGCGGCGACGCCTGGTGTCCGTCGGACGAGGGCTGTCAGGCCTTCTGCCGTAGAGGGGAACCGGCCGGCATCGAGGTAGAATAGGTCGAGCGCGCTCCCAAAACTTTGCAACTGAATCTTCGCGGCCTTGACTTTCGATTCGCTAAGATAATTGAGAACGCGTGGGCCGATCAGGCCCATGATGAGACCGATAATGGTGATCACCACCAGCATCTCGACCAGCGTGAAACCCTGCTGGCCGATATGCCGCCAGTGCTTATCCTCTGCGCGCCTGACGAAAAGCCTGCCGATGCTTTTTACCCACTTCATGATGAACCAACCCTTGATCTAGCCAACAAGTTGAGTGACCGACAGCAGCGCGGTCATGACCGATACGATCAGCCCGCCGACGACCGCGCTGATAGTGACGATGGCGAGCGGCCCAACGATGCCGACGATGCGGTCGAGGCTGCGCTGCAATTTTGCCTCGTAAAATTCGGCGACGCGGCCCGCCAGCGCGGGCAGTTGCCCGGTTTCCTCGCCCAGCCGCAACATGCGGACCGCCATTGGCGGCAGGCTGCTCGCGGCGGACAGCGCGTCGGACAGCTTGCCGCCGTGACGAACGCGATCGGCGGCCGCTATCCAGGTCGCCACGCTTCCTGTGACCGCCATGATGTCGACCAGGATGCGCAAGGTGGCTGTGAGGTTGACGCCGCTTCCGAGCAGGACGCCAAGATTGCGGCAAAAGAGACTGGTGCGGTAAAACTGAAAGATGCCGGAGATCCCAGGAGTGCGAGAGAGCGTGGTCATGATCGCGGCGCCTGTGCCCGGCCGACTGAGCAGCCACCAGATGCCGGCCATGATGGAGGCGGCGGCGAGCATCACAGCGGTCGCGTTAGCCCGAAGAAAGTCCGACAGCTTGATGAAAATGCTGAGCGCGGAATCCGATTTTGCGCCGAAGTCCTGCAGTACCGCAGAAAACTGTGGCAACACGAACAGGATGAAAAACAGCATCACGCAGGCCGCTGCAATCAGAACGAACGCCGGATACTGCATCGCATCCGTAAGCTTGCGGCGCATCAGTTCGGATCGCGCCCGCTCTGTTCCCAGCATTTCCAGCACCTGATCGAGCGTGCCCGACACTTCGCCGACACGAACCAGTGCGCCATACATGACAGGAAACAATGTTGGATGATCTGCGACCGCGTCGGCAAGGCTCTCTCCGCTCAAGAGCGCGGCCCGCAATTTTCCGACCACCGGGCGAAGCCGGCCGACATCCGTATCAGTAGCCAGTAGTTCGAGGGCGTCGTCGAGACGCGCGCCTGCCTTCAAAAGCAACGCCAGATCGCGGGTAAACGTTGTCACCTCCGCGGGACTTGGCCGGTTAAAAAAACCGAAGCCGCTTCCCGACCCAACGGTCGTTCGCTTATCCTCGATCGTTTCGATCGGCAGTAGCTGGAGATACTCGATACGATGCGCGACTTCCGCAGCCGTCGGAGCCGACAACGTGCCGTGCACGATCTCTCCGTTCTGCGTCAAGGCCCGATAGCGAAAATTCGGCACAGTCTCACCGTCCGGTTGTGACGCGGAAAATCTCCGCGGGCGAGGTCAGGCCAGCACGACACTTCGCAATGCCATCGTCGAGCATCGTCGTCATTCCGGCGCGGATCGCCGTCTCGTCGATCTTCAGTCCGTCGGTCTTCTCACTGATCATCTGGCGAAGGTCATTGGTCAGTTCGAGAATCTCGAACACGCCCAACCGGCCGCGATAGCCCATGCCGCCGCAGCGCTCGCAGCCGCACGGCTCCGCAATCGTTTCGCCGGCGCGGAAGCCGAAGGCACCGAGCCGGGGATCTTCGGCGAGATCGGCTTCAGTCAGCATCTTCGGCAATTTGCAGCGCTCGCACAGCTGACGAACGAGCCGTTGCGCGACCACCGCGCGCAGGGTCGATCGCAACAGATAGCCTTCGACGCCGAGATCGAGCAGACGAGGCACCGCTGCGGCCGCGGTTTCGGTATGCAGCGTCGTCAGCACGAGATGCCCGGTCAGGGCTGCGTGAATGGCCACATGTGCGGTCTCGGAGTCGCGCACCTCACCGACCATGATGACGTCGGGATCCTGACGCACGAACGAGCGCAGCGCCGCTGCGAACGTTAGCCCTATCGTCGGCTTGATCTGCGATTGATTGACGCCGGGTATTTCGTATTCGACTGGATCCTCAATGGTCAAAATTTTTCGAACCGGTTCGTTCAGGATAGACAGGATCGTCGCCAGCGTCGTGGTTTTGCCGCTTCCGGTCGGACCGGTGATGACGATCATCCCGTGAGGCAGCGTCAGCAATCGTCTGAGCGTGGCATCATCGGCCGGTGAAAATCCTAACTTTTCGACGACGAGCAGTCCGCGATCCTTTGGCAGGATGCGGATGACGGCGGATTCCCCATGCTGGGTCGGCATGATCGCGACGCGAATATCGACGTCCGAACGCCCAGCCCGCAGCCGCGCGGCGCCGTCCTGCGGCAGACGACGCTCCGCGATATTGAGACTCGCGATGATTTTGATGCGAGAGATGACGGCTTGCGGCAAAACGCCGACAGGCGCTGCGACCGGCCGCAGCAGGCCGTCGATGCGCATGCGGACCACGAGCCCGGTGTGAAAGGGCTCGATATGAATGTCGCTCGCGCGCAACTCGACCGCCTTTTCCAAGAGATCGTTGACAGCACGTACCACGGGCGCGCCGCTGGCGAGGTCCCGCAAGCTCTCGATATCGTCTTCGCGCGGCTGCCGCGTCTCACCGTCGCCCCCAGCCTCGACGTCTTCATCGCCCAGACGTAGATTGAGGGCGACCGTGAGGTCTTCAAATGACGCCACCTTGACGGCGACGCCCGCGCCGAGCACGATCTCCGCCGCCCGCCGCGCCGCCATATCGGTCGGATCCGCGACCGCGAGCACGGGAGTTCCGTCGGCAGATTGATAGGGAAAGACCAGCATTTCCCGCAGAAAGCGTTGCGAGAACGACGCGACCCGCGGCAGGGCTGACAGCATGTCCTGGAGCGCGACGCGTTCCAGACCGTAGAATCGAGCCGCCTCCTCCGCGAACTCGCCGGCCGAAAGATCGGTGAGCTCCCAGAGCTTGCCTTGACGACGATCGGATCCGCCCTGTTCCGCGGGATCGCCATGGCCGCTTGTCTTCGTCAAATGATTGCTTTGGCGCAGATGTTCCACGAACTGCAAAGACTCTTCGCTGGCCATTTATTTTTCCGGTCGTGCCGTTTTTCGAGATCGTCAGCAGATCGCGGGACATCTGCGGGCCATCGCCCGGCAGTTGTCGACTGCGGAATGGTTATCGATCCGAAGTATGACAGCTGTACGAAGTGCGTCGGATGAAAACGTCAAAAAAAATTTGAAACAGTGCGGATTCGCCGGTCGCTGCGGCGGTGCATCGCGCAACAGTCCAAATTTGTTCGAAACGGAAGATGGTTTACCGACGATCCGTGTGAACAATTATTCCTGTCATATTCCGCCGCTAAGTATGCCGACCGGCTCGAATGGATCGTCGCGAATGATCCACGAGCCTGAACACGAAGTCAGAACGGCGGATACATGGCACGCGTCGGCAACCTCGGCCGAAACCCGACGATCGGTCGCAGCATTTGCGCTGTATTCGTGCTGTTGTCCGCCGGCCTGCTGGCGTCCTGCGGATCCGCAACTATCAGTTCCAGCACCGACAGCTCCGATATCGATGTGCTCGACAAGGTCCGCTCGCTGGACATCCTGCCCCGTCAGCCACAGCAAGTGAATGCTGTCGCGACCAACGCTGGCCAGCGAAATCGCCCGACGATGTTCGAAGGAGCGGAGGTGCCTGACGTCTCGGACGAGCGCCCGCAGCCGACCGCCACCGGCAACGGCTTCGATTTGAATTTTGAAAACACGCCTGTCGCCACCGTAGCCAAAGTGGTGTTAGGCGACATCCTGGGTACGGGCTATACGATCGATCCTAGGGTGCAGGGCACCGTCAGCCTCGTCTCTGTAAGACCGGTAGCCAAATCGGACATCGTCTTTGTGCTCGAAAATGCCCTGCGGCTGAACGGAATCGTGCTTGTTCGAGATACCGCCGGTTATCGATTGACGCCGCTGGGCGACGCGGTGGGCTCAGGCCGTGTTGACGCGGCCGCCTCCAGTCCGGAGCCCGGTTTCGGCATCTCCGTGGTGCCTCTGCAATATGTTTCGGCGCAAACGCTGCTGAAATTGATGGATAGCTTCGCTACCAAAGCTGGCATGGTGCGCGCAGACGTGACGCGAAATCTCCTTCTCATTCAAGGCAGCGGCGCGGAACGTCGCACGGCCGTAGATACCGCGCTCAGCTTCGACGTCGATTGGATGCGCGGTCAATCGGTCGGAATTTTCCCCATCGTCAGCAGCAGTCCGGAATCCATTATCGCTGAGCTCGAAAAAATCGTTGATTCTGGCGAGAACGGTCTCAGCCAGAACGTCATCAAGTTTCAACCGGTCAGCCGCCTCAACGCCATCTTAGTGGTCAGCAAAAAGCCCGCGCTGCTGCGCACGGCCGCGACCTGGATCAAGCGCCTCGATCATGCGGACACCGCGAGAACCAGCGTTCACGTTTACCGGGTAAAATACGGCGAGGCACGCCAGATCGCTCGCGTGCTCACCGATATGTTCATCGGAGGATCATCCTCGAACCTGCTCGACAACGCCGACAGCCAGATCGCGCCCGGATCGGGCACTTCCGCGACGTCGAGCGCCGATCGCCTCTCATTAAATGGAAGTTCGTCGTCGTCGACTAATGGCTTCGGCTCCCGCACGGCATCCGGGACCAACGGCACGTCGGGCTTCGGCGCGCAACCCGCTGCCGGGCCAGCAGGCGCAAACGCGAATGCGTCCGGGGGCGTATCGCTCGAAAGCCGAAGCTCAGGCTCCGGTCAACCGGTGCTGCAGGGCGTCCGGATCACGCCGGATACCGTCAACAACACCCTGCTGATTTATGCGGATCAGGAAAACTACCGAATCATCGAAGCGACGTTGCAACAGGTCGATCAACCGCAGTTGCAGGTCGCGATCGATGCGACCATCGCCGAGGTCACGCTCAATAGCGCGTTGAGCTATGGCGTTCAGTCTTACCTGACGAGTCACAATCTTGGACTGAAACCCAACCAAGGCTCCATCCTCAACACAACGGCGACGACCCCGCCGGCCACGACCGTCGATCCAACGACCGGGGCGGCATCAGTCGCTGGATCGGTCGCCAACGCATTTATCAATCGTGCATTTCCCGGATTCAATTTCCTGATCGGATCGGAGACGCAGCCGAGCCTGATTCTCGACGCTCTTCACGCAGTGACCAGCGTCAAGGTTCTATCCAACCCGTCCCTGGTCGTGATCAACAATCAAGCAGCGACCCTCCAGGTCGGCGACGTTGTGCCAGTTTCCACCGGCAGCGCGACGGTGTTGACGACGAGCAATACCGTCGTGAACACAATCGACTATCGCAACACGGGTATCATTCTGCGTGTTTCTCCTCGCATCAACGTCAATGGAAATGTCAGGCTTGATGTCGAACAGGAAATCAGCAACGTTTCGTCTACAACCGCCAGCAGCTTGACGCCGACGGTCTCTGAACGAAAGGTCAAGAGTTCGATTTCGGTGGCGACTGGTCAGACGGTGCTGCTGGCCGGACTAATCAGCGAGCAGCAGAACAACAATCGTAGCGGAATTCCCCTGCTCGACCAGATTCCCGGCTTGGGGGACGGCTTTGCTCATCAGGACAAAACAACCGCCCGCACCGAGCTCATCATCTTCATCCGGCCGCAGATTATCCGCGACAGCGCGGATGCTCATTTCGTGGCCGAAGAACTTCGAACGAAACTACGTGGAAGTATTGGCGCGAGCTTGATAAATGAAACTCGGGTTCCTGGAATACACTAATGCAGCAAAGTCGACGCCGAGTCCTGCTTTTGAGGGGCTTTGCGCTGCGCTCCGGAATGTAGGTCCGCTGCGGCAGATATCGCGGGCAATCCTGCTCGTCATTTTGACATTGAACTCCGCGACGATGCAGGCTGCGCATGCCGACGGATTTAGGCGCGGGACTGCAGCCTACTCCATGGGAGATTACGTTCGCGCGGTTAAGGAGTTGTCTCCGTTGGCGCAGCGCGGAGACGGAAAGGCGCTGGCACTACTCGGCTTCATGTACGAACACGGCTTCGGCGCGCCGCGAGCTTATGATGTCGCTGCCGATCTCTACGCAAGATCTGCCGCTCGAGGTAATCCGATGGCCCAGAGCCTGCTTGGATTGATGTACGACAAGGGCCACGGCGTCCCGCAAAACGTTGTCCTCGCATATATGTGGCTCAACTTGGCCGCGGCGCGTGGTTCCAAACATGAGCGCTTAGTCTACTCAAGACTTCGCGACGCGGTCTCGTCGAAAATGACATCAGTTCAGATCATCGAGGGTCAGCGGCTGGCTTTGACCTGGGCTCCGGGACGCTGGTGACCCTGAGTTGAAGCGATTGATCCTCTCCACGGTGGCTCATCGCGCGCAGAGTCAAAGGCGTTAAAATTCATGGTTTTGAAATTACTCTTCGACGGCGAGGGTGTGTCGAATTCTTTGTTGATGAACTCCACGACCATTTCTGTCAATGAGAGATCGACCGAAATCTAGGGGTAGCTCGATCAAATCCCGGCAGATCGGGTTGACATGTGGCTCGGCCCAGTGCGACGGGGCGCTCAAGCACAAAACGCCTTGGGGTCCGATGCGCCATCGGACAGCGTGGCTGGGCCCTACGGCTGACCGCCCCTGGTTATAGGCACCTATGCTTTTACCAGTGCATTTCCGTATATTACGTTGCGCGGGTTACGCTCCTTTTCTGCGTATTGTTGACGAGCAACCTGGTGGACAGTCGTGTGGGGCGCGCCATCCGCGCTCTGCGGGGGATAGGTCTCGCAGGCATTCGGGATAACTAAGGCCCGGGCAACACTTGCGGTCTTTGTTTACGCGGCGTCGCTCGCTGGCGTGTCGGCTGGCTCTACGCGCACTTTCAGCGGTTGGTTTGTCCGTGCGTTTTCGGGTTGGGTTCTGGTATCGAATGCGTTCTCATGGCGGTCTTAGCGGCGCGGGGCATGTCTACAGCGCGATCGTGGGTGCTGCGGTCGTCGTCATCTGGTGCAGCGATTTCAGGATGTTCTGCCGAGAGTCCTGGGATCGTCAGGCAATTTGCGACACATGAAGGCGATCTTGAGGGCGCAGGTTAACAGGACGGATCGCAACGATGCGTGTGATATCGCGCAGATGATGCGGGTCGGATTTTGCCGTAAGGTTCACGTACTCGCAAGAATGGCCTGACTATCGACGATGAACACCCTGGCGGTCTTGAACTCGCGGGCAATCTCCGAATTGGGCCTTATCGCGTTGTCGAGATGGATGTGTGCTCGCCCATGTGTGGTTTACGTGTGGATTATTTCGCTAGGTCGTCGAGATAGGGCAAACTGTCGCACCAGCGAAACAAATCACTTGTAACACGCGCTCACGCCCACTCGCTGTCTCTCGATTCGGAGAGATACATTTTCTCGCGTCCTAAAGAAGGTATCCCATGTTATCGTCGAGGCCTGTTCGTCAAAATATCCGCAGAATTCTTTGCTCATCGGTTGCGTCGTTGGTGCTTTGCTCCTCCGTCGGTCACGCTGATGATGGAGGTCGGGGCAACCATCGCGAAGATACGCGAACCCCTATCAAGCACGTCGTGGTCATCATTCCCGAGAACAGAACTTTCGACAATTACTTCGGGACCTATCCGCACGCGGCGAATATTCCCGGCGAGCAGAGCTGGCTTGGAGTGCCTGCGCCGAAATTCGTGGCGCGCCCCGGCACGCCGGCAGCCAATATCCTGACGTCGGCATTGCTGCAGAACAATCCGAATCGAAGCTTGTTAGCGGGCCCCGCCAACCCCACGCGGCTTGGCCCCGCCGACGCCTACACCTGCGATATGGCTCATAACTACGAGCCCGAGCAACAAGCGTACGATGGCGGGAAGGTGGATCGCTTCCCACAGACTGCCAGCGGCAGTGGCCAAGGCTGCGCCGTGGACGGCTCAACCATCATGAATTACTACGACGGCAACACCGTCACCGCGCTGTGGAACTACGCTCAGCACTACGCCATGAGCGACAATTCCTTCTCCACCACCTACGGTCCCACCGTGCCCGGCCACGCAAATATCATTGCGGGCAACACGCATGGCATCATCATTCACGACCCCGCCAACCCGACCAACCCCAATACCGCCGGTTTCTACGTCAATCCTGCGGACAAATCGATAACCTTGACCGACGCCAACCTACCCGGCTATCTCGACGATTGCGGCAGTGGCCGGACTTTTGAAATGACCGGCAAGAATGTCGGCGATCTCCTCAACGAGAAGAACGTGACTTGGGGCTATTTCCAGGGCGGGTTCTTGCCGACCAAGCCCGCGACGTTCGATGCGAACGGCACGATGCTTACGCCCGCGTCTTGCGGTTCCCAGCATGTCGCTCATCAGGTGGACATCAACGGCGTCACCTATAGCGTGCAGAACCCGAGCGTCACCCCGGGTCCCGACGTGCATAAGCTCGAGAACGACTACAGCACCGGCGTTACCCCGTTCATGAAATATGCGAGCACGCGCAACCCGCACCACCTGCGACCGAGTTCGCCAGAGGCGATCGGCAAGACTGACCAGGCGAATCACCAATACGACATTTCGGATTTCTTCACGGCGCTGTCCCATAACTCTTTGCCTGCGGTCAGCTACGTAAAGGCGCCAGTTTATCAATACGGTCATCCCCAAAACTCCGATCCGCTCGCTGAACAGGCCTTTCTTGCGAAGACAATCAACGCGGTCCAGCAGTCTCGCTATTGGCACGACACTGCGATCGTCATCGTTTGGGATGATTCCGACGGCTGGTACGACCACGTCATGCCTCCGCTCTTGACTCCGTCGGCGACCAACATCGACTTCCTGTTCGGCCCCGGCAATTGCGGCACGCCGCAGCCTGGTGCTGACGCCGCGCGCTGCGGCCTCGGGCCGCGCCAGCCTCTGCTTGTGATCTCGCCCTGGGCGAAAACGAACTTCGTCGATCACACGCTGACTCACCAGACCTCGGTGCTTCGTTTCATCGAGGACAATTGGAACCTCGGCTTCATCGATGGCCCGGTTGCTCCTCCCGCAGGTACGGGATCCGTCGACCGGTATGCAAATTCACTCGATAACATGTTCGACTTCAGGCGCGAGCCGAATACGCGTCCTCTTGTCCTCGATCAGGTCACGGGAACGGTCGTCTCGGGTGACCAGGACAACGACCGTCATGACCACAACGACAAGCGCGACAACTGAAACGACTGAACCACGACAACTAACCCTGCCGCAGGCATTGGCTGCGGCGGGGTTTCGCCGCTGCGCACGCGTGATACTGCTCTTCCCTAGTACCCTCTTTTCTTAGAGCGCGAGTCGTGATTCAAGATCGGGATGATACCCGAAGCAAGAGAAGTCCACCTTTCGCGGAAAGATCGCAAGGTTCTGGAGGCGTGTTGTCGCTCACCGGTGACATTGCAGCGCGATTTGAAGCGGGCGCGGATAGTTCTGTTGGCGGCGGCCGAGCGCAGCACCCGGTCGATAGCCAAGGAAGTTGGGGTCCAGCCTCGGATTGTCAGTCTTTGGCGGCATCGCTATGCCGACCTTGGCCTTGAAGGACTGAAAGACAAGCCACGGCCTGGCAAGCAGCCGATCTACACGAAGGCCACCGACAAGCGGATTCTGAGCTGCTGGACAAACCGCCACCAGACGGGTTTGCACGCTGGACCGGACCCCTGCTGGACGAGGCGCTGGGCGATGTTGACGTCCAATATGTCTGGCGGTTCCTGCGCAGCCACAAGATGACCTCGCGGCTCGCAAGTCTTGGTGTGAGAGCAACGACCCGAACTTTACGGCCAAAGCCGCCGATGTTGTTGGCCTCTATGTCGCCCCGCCCGAGAAGGCCATTGTGCTATGGCGTGGACGAAACGCCTTCGATCCAGGCTTTGGAGCGAGCGCAGGGCTATCTGAACTTGCCCAATGGCCGCGCCTTGACCGGCCAGAGCCACGACTACAAGCGGCATGGCACGACAACACTGTTTGCGACCCTCGAAGTTGCCACCGGAAAGATCATGGCGACGCATTCAAAACGGCGCCGCCGCGTCGAGTTTCTCGACTTCATGAACAGCGTCACCGCAGCTTTTCCGGACCGCCAGCTTCACGTCATCCTCGACAACCTCAACACCCACAAGAAAAATGAACATTGGCTCAAGGCCCACCCCAATGTGCAATTTCATTTCACGCCGACAAGCGCGTCCTGGCTCAATCAGGTCGAGGTTTGGTTCTCGATCCTGCAGGGGCAGTCGCTCAGCGGCGCGTCCTTCACAAGCCTCAAACAACTCCAGGAGCACGTCGATGCCTACATCAACGCATATAACGACAAAGCCGAGCCCTTCATCTGGACCAAGAAAAAGGTCCGTCAACGCCCCTTCAAAGGCCGCCGTATCACTCAGCTCTGATTCCGGGTACTAGTTCCTCAATGGTCAAGCATCGAGGCGTTCTTTCGCCGGCAGTCTAGGGGAAATTAAAAGACGAGCAACGGGCACCGAGAAAGAAGAGCCCTACCCCTTCGCCAGATCGAGAAAATGCCGGCCGGCCTTGTCCTCGATCTCGACGATCCAGACATCCGGATCGAACGAAATCTCCTTCATCAGCCGCTCTTCGATCTTCCGCTCTTCGACGGGCTGCGGCGGCGATGGCGCGAATACGCGTTCGACCGGTCGACTGTCGTCATAGGCAGTTTGCGGCGCCGGCGCGTAGAGCATAGCATTGCCATCGAGCAGCGCCAGCTTGACGAACACTGCGCCGGCTTCCTCCGCGCCGCGCCGGCGCACCGCACCGAACACGCCTTCGGTCTGGCAGCGGCGCAAATATGCCGCGACCCAAATGCTACTTTTCAATCTCATGGGATCAACGATAGGCCAGCGGCCGTATCGACGCTAGTCGATCGGCCGGCCGGTCACCGTGGCGAGTTCGCGCACCATGCGATCGGACACCTGCCCGGTCACCGGCAGCTTGCGCTCGCGCTCAAAGCGCTGGATCGCGGCTTGCGTATCCGAACCGACGGTGCCGGTGGGCTTCAACTGGCCGTAGCCATATTCGGTCAGCGCACGCTGCACCGAGGCGACGCGGCGCGAGTTGACGATCAGGTCACCGAGCGGATCGCGCGAAGCATTAGGGATCGGCGCGGGCGGACGCGCGACGGCGGCGGAATTCGCCGGCGGCGCGGTGGTCGACTTCACCAGATTCGCCATCGGATCGGCGGCCGCACGCGATTCAACCGGCTTGCTGTCCACTTTGTTCTCGGCCTTGCCATCCACCGGCTTGGAATCCAGCATCCGTGAATCGAGTTTCGTATCGGACGGCCGCAAGGTCGCATCGAGCGGCCGCGGCTTCGGCAGTGGGCTGGTGGTCGCCGGCAGCGGCACCACCACGCTGGAGCCGAACATCGGCGACGGATGCCGGCCGGCCTGCAGGAAGATCGCATTGCCGATGATGGCGCTGACCGCGGCAAAGGCGATCAGTCCGGCGACCATGTCCTTCGGGCTGTGCAGCAGCATGCGCAGAAACAGGCTGCGCTCGGCCGGCGCTTCGATCGCGGCGACGGCGCGGCTGCGACGCGGCTTCTTTGCTTTGGATGAACTGTCTTTAGGCACTTTTCTTCACCTGATGGGCTTGATCCGGAGATGCGACGCGCGCCGCGGGCGTCAGCGTGGCGATGTTGCTGGTCGGCTGCACCGGCGGAGAGAACTCCAGCGGCAGCGCGATGGTGACGGTGGTGCCCTCGTCGACCCGGCTCTGCACATTCATCTCACCGCCATGCATACCCACAAGGCTCTTGACGATGGACAGGCCCAAGCCAGTGCCCTCGTGGCGGCGCCGATAGGTCTTGCCTGCCTGAAAGAACGGATCGCCGATCCGCTTCAGGTCGTCGCTGGCTATGCCGACGCCGGTATCGCTGACGCGCAGCAGCAGCCGTGTCCCCTCAACGCTGGCAATTACGCTGACGGTACCACCGCGCTCGGTGAACTTGATGGCGTTGGAAACGAGATTGAGCAGGATCTGCTTGAACGCGCGCAGGTCGCCATTCACTTCCGGCAGATCCTTCGGCGCGTCGGTAACGAGGTCGATGCCGTTCTCGCGCGCCTTCAGCGCCAGCAGATTGCAGCAATTGATCAGCGCTGGCCGCGGCGCGAAGGGTTCCGGCGAAATCTCGAAACTTCCCGACTCCAGCTTCGACATGTCGAGGATGCCGTTGACCACCGACAGCAAGTGCTGGCCGGAATCGTTGATCAACTGTGCGTATTCCTTGCGCTTCGCCGCTTCGATCATCAGCAGGTCTTCCTGTACGATCATATCGGAGAAGCCGATGATGGCGTTTAGCGGCGTGCGCAGCTCGTGGCTCATGGTGGCGAGGAAGCGGCTCTTGGATTCGTCGGCGCGCTCGGCCTCGGTGCGCGCCAGCGCCAGCGCTTCTTCCTGGACCTTGCGGTCGGTGACATCGCGCAGCACGGCGACGACTTCAGCTTCGGCTGGTGCCACCTTGTCCGCGTCTTGCTCGAGCGGCCGACAGCGCATTTCGACCCAGATGAATTCGGCGGCGGCCGGACGAGCGCGATCATGGCCGCGACTGACCTCGCGGCGCAGCCGGAATTCGACGCTGCGGGATTCACCGCCGCGCGCGGCATCCGACAGCGCGGTGAGATAGGCCGGGCGATCGGCGACATGGACGCGGTCGAACAGGCCGTGGCCGAGCAGCCGCTGGGTAGGCGCGCCGACCAGCGCTTCCGCCGCCGGCGAAATGAACTGCACCGCGCCGTTGCGGCGATGCCGCGAGATCACGTCGCTCATATTGCGCGCCAGCAGGCGATAGCGGTCTTCCTCGACATAGAGCAACGATACGCTGGTGCGCGCCAGCGATTCCGCGCCGAAGGCCAGGCCCGCGGCATAGATCGTCGCCGACGCCACGCCGAACGCCATGAACACGCCGCGGCTGGCGGCGCCAGCTTCCAACGCCGGCAGCAGATCGAAGCCGCTCATGGCGATCAGCATCGCGACGCAGACCAGAGCGAGCGCCGATGCGAAACCGACGACGCGGCGCGAGGCCGAGAGTGCGGCCTCGATCGGCACGACGACGAGCCAGATCGCAGCGAAGGATTCGATGCCACCGGTGGGGATCGCCATCGCCATCACCAGGCTGGCGAGAGCGATCGACGACAGAATCTGCGCGCTCTCGTAGCGGCCGGTGCGCGACAGGAAGTAGGACAGCAGGATCGGTGCGATCAGCCACGCAAAGGCGGCGACCTCGAGGGCATTCGGCGCGCCGCGTAGCGCCAGATAAACCGGGAACGCCGCGAAGGCCGCGAGGCTGCCGAGCAGCCGCGGCGCCATGAAGGCGCGATGCCGCGCGCTCGTCAGCGCATCGTAGCGCGCCGAGGGATGCAGCAATGCGTCAAGACAATCGCGGATGATGTTCAATACGGTCACGGCTCTCGCGCTTCGGCTTGCTCGTCAAAACAGACGTACCGGAACGCCTCCTTTATCGTTGCCCCACCGTGTCAGAGCGGAATTAAGCGAACGCTAAGGCGCGTACGCTCAACACGAGCGCGCGCAAAAAGGCGCTGTTTTGCTGGGTTTTCGCGTTTTCATTCGACAGTGATGGTGAACGACAAGTTTAAAGCGCCGCCTCGATATGGTTTCGAAAGTATGGACGTGCCGATGATATCGCCGGTCGCGCATGCGACTCATCAATGGAAAATTTACGCCGAATCAAATGATGCGCATTTTCCGCAAATTTTCGGCGATTTAACCGCATCGCAAATACTTGCAGTTTATCGACCGCTGCTAACTTCGATCCAGATTGCGACAAATCGCAACAAGAGATCAACAAGAGATGAAGAGACCAACGGGGTTGCGCGATGTTTTTTCTGCTTCGCATGGCATTCTGGCTCGGGCTCGTGCTCGTGCTGCTGCCGAGAGACAAGACACCTGAATCGGAGAAGCTGCCGCAGATCGGCACCTCCGAAGCGGTGTCGGCTGCGACCGCGGCGATGTCCGACATGAGCCAGTTCTGCAAGCGGCAGCCCGCCGCCTGCGAAGTCGGCGGCCAGGCCGCCACCGCGATCGGCCAGCGCGCCCAGGAAGGCGCCAAGAAACTCTACCAGATCATCACCGACAAGAAGCCGCCGGACCACACAGGCTCAATCGGATCCGGCGAAGGCGCCGAACCAGGTGCCGTTTTTGCGACGCCTCCGGATACGCTGACGCAGGACGATCTGGCAGCCGATTGGCGCTCGCCAGCGCCATAAGCGCCATAGAAGCAATTATTTGCCGGATCGGGCCGCGGCGGCGGTCGCTTTCGACGCCGCCCGCCCCTATATAAGGCCTGCCATTGCAAGTGGGCCGAGATGACGACGATCGACGAAATCAAAGACAATTTTGCGCTGCTGGAAGATTGGGATGACCGCTACCGGTACGTCATCGAGCTTGGCCGCACGCTGAATCCGCTGCCCGAGGCCGAGCATTCCGCCGCCAACAAGGTCAACGGCTGCGCCAGCCAGGTCTGGCTGGCGCGCCAGCTCGCCCGCACCGACGCCGGCGAACCCGTCCTGAGCTATCGCGGCGACAGCGACGCCCATATCGTCCGCGGCCTGATCGCGATCCTGCTGGCACTGCTTTCCGACCGCACGCCGAAGGATATTCTGGCCACCGATCCGATCGCGGTATTCGACAAGCTCGGCTTCCGCGAGCACCTGACCCCGCAACGTTCCAACGGCCTGCGTGCCATGGTCGAACGCATCCGCAACGATGCCCGCGAGACGCTGGCCACGGCGAGCTAGCTCTCGAACGCAACATCCTCCGCCAGCCGTACCTTCGCCGCCGGTCCCCTTACTTCCGCGGCAAAACCGTAATGTCGCGCCAGGCGATCGAGCCCGAGCTGCAGCACGATCTTGGCGGAGCGCGCCGGCCAGCCCCGTTCGCGCTCGACGTCTTCAAGCCCGCGCAGGAAGCAGCAGATATCCATCAACAGCCCCGAAAATTCCGGGCCGCAGGCCTCCAGCGCCTGCCCGACGCGCTGTTGCGACGTCACCATCATGTCGGTCAACTCGCCGGGGCCGCTGCCGGAACCGCGGGTCGGCGCGCTGCAGTTGCGGTCATCCGCGGCGACATGTTGCCGCGGATGAAATCGGCGCGCAGCTTTTCGCCGGCGATGAACTGATGCGGGCTGATCATGCTGCGGCCGTCGCGACCCTTGCGCCGCGCCAGCCACGCCAGCGGACTCTCGCTGTCGTTGACCAGCACGCCGGCCGCGCCGTCGTCGGTGAGAATCTGCCGTGTCTCGAGCGACAGGTGTTTGGCGCGATGCGTATCGACGCCGTCGGGATGGTGTTTTGGTCTGCGGGAAGCTTCCATCGAGGCGACCTTTATTTAGGACTATAATCACACATCCCGAATGAAGACGCAAGCCCGATTCTGACTGAATTAGATATTATTCCTAAAAAGGCATTTATTCAAGCTCGTTGTTCCCCGGCGCGCCGATGGGCGCCGGGGAGTGCTCGTTCGCGACGCAAAAGCGCTATGTCGGCGCCTTGTTCTCACTCGGTTCCGTTCAATGGAACCGGACCTACTTGCGCCGGCGGCGCTGCTGGCCGAGGCCCATCTTCTTGGCGAGTTGCGAACGCGCCACCGCATAGTTCGGCGCCACCATCGGATAGTCCGCCGGCAGGCCCCACTTCTCGCGATATTGCTCCGGGGTCATTGAATATTGCGTGCGCAAATGCCGCTTCAGCGACTTGAAGCGCTTGCCGTCCTCCAGGCACACGAGATAATCGGCGGTCATCGACTTCTTCAGCGACACCGCAGGTTTCGCCGGCTCCAGCAAGGTCTCCGGCCGGCCGCTCGAAACCCGCACCAGCGCCGCATGGATCTGGCTGATCAGCGCCGGCAGTTCCGCCGCCGGGGTCGGATTGTTGCCGACATAGGCCGACACGATGCTCGCCGTAAGATCGATGAAGCTTTTGGCTGCGTTGTCGGTCATGGCCTGCATTCTTTCGCGGATCGGAAACCGTCTTTACTTGGCTATTATGGTCGGATTGCTGTGGCGATGACAATAAACAGCGCATTGATCGCGGAGTTTTATTTCACCGACAAGATTAGTTGAGATGAGCAAGGCGCCTCTTCCTCTCCCTTCCCGGGAGGGGAAAGCTCACCCGCGCTGATCGAGGTGCTCGCGGAGTTCGTCGATCGAGGCGAAGCGCATCATGCCTTCGGGCATTTGCGCTTCGATCGAGCCGTCCGAATACAGCGAATACGCCATGCCATCGACGACACCGGATTTCAGCACCGTGACGGCATCAGCCGGCGCCGCGGCGGGCGTCGGCGGAACGTAGCGCTCCGGGGTCAGTTGCTCATCCGGCGCCGCTTCATGGGCTTCCTTGGTTGCTTCATTGGCTTCCTTGAAAGTCGATGGCGCGCGGGCGGCGCGGCGGATCGCCTCGGATCGCGGCCGCTCGGTTTGCGGCCAGGCGTCTTCGAAACTCTTCGGCGGCGTTGGCGCAGCGCTCTCCGCCGCAGGCGCGGCAGCTTTCTGCTCGGCTGCGGCCGCCGCCTCGGCGCGTTCGCGTTCGCGGCGCGTCGACGAGAACAGCAGGTTGCGCCGCTTCGGTTCTTCCGGTTTTGCGGCGGGTGTGGCTGCCGCCGCCGCGCCGCGCGCACGGTCGCGCAATGCTTCTTCCTGCCAGGGCGGCGGCGTACCGATATCCGCCCCTGCCTGCGCCACGGCGGGCTTGTCGCGGCTGAACAACGGTCTTTCCGCCGCCGGCGACTGATCATCGTCCGCATGATCTTCGTGAACCGGCAGTTGCAATTCGTGTTTCGGCAACCGGGGCGCCGCCGATTCGGCCGCCTCGGGCTGCGGCGCAAATTTCTTCAGTTCGCGAACCGCCATCGCCAGGCTGATCATGAGCATACCGGTACAAGCACCGATTGTACCGGTCAGGATCAGCGTATTGCCGAAACCGAATTCCTTGTACTGAATCCCGTAAACGACCACCAGAAAACCAGCCACGAAAGCGCCGATCCCGGTAACCAACAGCACAGTCATCTTCCACTCCCACGACGGTAACTTGAGCGAGTCTCGTCGCTTGTGCCACGATAGCGTCATATGGCGTGCATCGCCAAACGGCAATTTACATTCACTACTTGTAAGTGACCTGCAGGTACTATCCCTCTACCGTGCGGAAGAGCCGTAAATCGCGGGTTTCTTTCATTGCGGCGGTTGCACACGCAGCGCGGGAAAAGATTTTACCTTGTTCTCTTTGCTGCAACGCACTAAGAAAATTCAGCCACATTTCCCAATTACTTGATAAGGGGAAGTGCGCTATATGGATGCCGGGGAAACGAGGCTCAGAGAGCGCTAACGCTGAGCCACTGGGGACACCGGGTTACCAATCATCATGTCATCCATAACGACTTCGGCCATCGACACGCCGCTGCGGCGCTCGGTGGAACGGAATTGCGACGACCTCGCCACCCTGACACTGGTGGTGGTCGGTATCATCGCGAGCTTCACCTTCCGCGATTATGGCCTCGGCTGGGACGACTACACCCACGCTGAATATGCCGACCTGTTGCTGAAGATGTACGGTTCCGGTTTCAAGGACACCGGCGCTCTGTCCTTCGCCAATCTATACATGTATGGCGGCGGCTTCGACATGGCCGCGGCGCTGCTGCACAAGATCATTCCCCTGGAACTGTTCGAGACGCGCCGCCTGCTCGGCGCCGTCGTCGGTGTGATCGGCCTTGCCGTGACCTGGCGCCTGGGCCGCCGCGTCGGCGGCGCCGTCGGTGGCCTCGCCACGCTGCTGATGCTGGCGCTGTGCCCGACCTTCTACGGCCACATGTTCATGAACCCGAAGGATGCGCCGTTCGCAGTGGCGATGATCATCCTAATGCTCGGCCTTGTCAGGCTGGCGGAAGAATATCCAAAGCCCTCGCCGCGCACGATCCTGATCGTCGGCCTCGGCGCCGGCGTCTCCATCGGCTCGCGCATCCTCGGTGGTCTTGCGCTGGTCTATGCGCTGATCGGTTTCATCCCGCTGCTGCTCGCGGAAGTCCGCGGCCACGGGCTGCGCGAAGCCGCGCATCGCTTCCTCCATGTGATCTACGTGCTGCTGCCCGGCCTCGCCTTCGGCTATCTGGTGATGGGCCTGATCTGGCCATGGTCGATCCTGGAGCCGGGCAATCCGCTTCACGCGCTGACCTATTTTTCGGCGTTCTTCGAAAAGCCGTGGAAGGAAATGTTCGACGGCGCGATGATCTCGGTGCCGGACATGCCGTGGTCCTATCTGCCGACGCTGTTCGCGCTGCAGCTTCCGGAACTGCTGCTCGGCCTCACCATTGCCGGCGTGGTGATGAGCATCATGTCGCTGTCGCGCGACAGCGTGTCGCCGCGCCGCAAGACCATCTTGCTGATGCTGATCTTCGCGGCCACGCTGCCGCTGCTGATCGCCATGGTGAAGCGCCCCGCGCTCTACAACGGCATCCGGCATTTCGTCTTCGTGATCCCGCCGATGACCGTGCTCGCGGGCGCCGCCTTTGCCCGGGGCATGGACTGGCTGCGCGTCAATCACCGCGGTTCCCAGGCCGCCGCCGTCGCCGTGTTCTCGTTCGGGCTGATGCTGCCGCTGGCCGAGATGATCCGGCTGCATCCCTACCAGTACACTCACTTCAACTACATCGCCGGCACCGTACGCCAGGCCGATGCGCTGTACATGCTGGACTACTGGGGTCTCGCTTTGAAGCAGGCGTCCGACGCATTGCGCGAGGAACTCATCGAGCGCCAGGAAAGCCCACCGCATGGCCGCAAGTGGAAGGTCGCGGTGTGCGGCCCGCAGCGCCCGGCGCAGGTCGCGCTCGGTCCGGACTTCACCATCGGCTGGGACAGCCACGCCGCCGACTTCGCCATGACGCTCGGCGAATTCTACTGCAAGGGCCTTACCGCCCCCGTGATCGCCGAGATCAAGCGCGACGACGTGGTGTTCGCAAGGGTCTACGACATCCGCGGCAGCAGCATCTCCAGCCTGCTGGCGATCCCGGCGCCGTAGGTATTCCAACGCCTGCAAACAACTGAAGTGCGTCATGGCCGGGTCTCATCCCGGCCATCGACATTTTGACAACTGGAAAGACGTGAGTTCCCCCTCAAAAAAATCTCTGCCCACGGAATAATCCGGCGGCGGCCGAGTCCACTCCCCGAAGGCCCATCATTCATTGCCTGAAGGGATCGTCACTTGCCGCTTCTCCTGTCACCGAAAATACCCACGCTGATCCTCGCGTCATACCTCAGTCTTGCCGGCCCGCTCGGCCTGCACGCGCAGTCCGCTGCGCCGGTCAACGAGGCGCCGTTCCTCGCTGAAAACAACGCCGCTATGGACAAGATGATGGCGGACATGGCCGTCAAGCCGACCGGCGACGTCGATGCGGATTTTGCCGCAATGATGATCCCGCATCATCAGGGCGCCATCGACATGGCGTTGGCCGAACTACGCCACGGCCACAACGAACAGCTCCGGCGCATCGCGCAGGAGATCATCGTCGAGCAGCAGCAGGAAATCGTCGCGATGCGACTGGCGCTGAACCAGCCGCTGCCGCCATCGGCGGCCGCACAGACGCAGGCTTCGCCGCAGCCCGCTTCCGCCGCAGCCCCCGATCATTCCGCGATGTCGCATGGCGCGATGTCGATGTCCCCAGCCATGAAGATGAAGTAGGACCCACACCATGAAGCGCCATCTGTTTCTAGCGACGCTGCTCGCCAGCACCATGCTCGCCTCCGCTGCGTCGGCCGGTCAGGCGCCGGGTGCCGGCTCCGATGCGGATATCCCGGTCAGCCACCGCGACCGCATCTACGCCGCCGAGCAATTCTCCAACACCGTTTCGGTCACCGATCCCGTCGACAACAAGCTGCTCGGCGTGATCCGTCTCGGCGATCCCCAGCCCGGCAATTTCAGTCCGCTCTACAAGGGCCAGGTGCTGGTCCACGGCATGGGTTTCTCGCCCGACCACAAGACGCTGGCCGTGGTCTCGATCGGATCGAACTCCGTCACCTTCATCGACACCGCCACCAATGCGGTCAAGCACACCACCTATGTCGGCCGCTCGCCGCATGAGGCGTTCTTTACGCCCGATGGCAACGAAGTCTGGGTGACCGTGCGCGGCGAGGACTACGTCTCGGTGCTTGACGGCAAGACCTATGAAGAGAAGACCCGCATCAAGACGCCGAACGGCCCCGGCATGCAGATTTTCTCGCCCGACGGCAAATACGGCTATGTCTGCTCGTCCTTCAATCCGGAAGTCGATATCATCACCGTCGCCGATCACACCATCGTCGCCAAGGTGAAGCAGGAAAGCCCGTTCTGCCCGAACATCGCGGCAACGCCGGACGGCAAGCAGGTCTGGTTCACCCTGAAGGATATCGGCAAGACGCAGGTCTTCAACGCGCAGCCGCCGTTCGATCTGATCAAGACCTTCGACACCGGACCGATCACCAACCACGTCAACATCGTGCACAACGCCAACGGCGCTTTCGCTTATGTCAGCGTCGGCGGCCTGAACGAGATCAAGGTGTTTCGCACCGATACGTTCGAGCAGGTCGCGACGATTCCGGTCGGCAACCTGCCGCACGGCGTCTGGCCATCGGGCGACGGCAGCCGGATCTATGTCGGCTTGGAAAATGCCGACGCGCTCGCCGCCATCGACACGCTGACCAACAAGGTCATCGCCACCATCCCGATCGGTCAGGCGCCGCAGGCCATCAACTACGTTCCCAACGCCGTGCCGGAAGGTGCGGGCACCGACAACCTGCAGCCGCTCGGCGTTGCCGGGCAGACCGCGCACCTGACCTTGTCGCCGGTGAGGGGTGCCAAGGCGGGTGAAAAGATGGGCGAAAAGGTCGGCGGCAAGTCGCCGACCAGCATCTCGCTGTTCGATCAGGGACTGATCCAGGTGTTTCAGGCCTCCGCTACCGGCCTGGAGGCCAGGAAGCCCTATTTGATCGGGCTGACCGAGCACGCCGACGGCCACGGTCCGATCCAGCCGCTCGCGGCCTTCATGACCAATCCGGCCGGCTCCGCCATCGTCAACGCCGTCGGCCCGATCCGGCAGTTGGTGCTGAGCGAGAGCAAGACGGAACGGCGCTATCTGGTGATCGCCGAGGGCACCGCCGCGCAGCCGGGCGCCATCGTCCAGCTTCAGGCGCATTGATCGTCTACATGGATGCCGCCCTCGCCGATGCCTTGGGGGCGGCATCTGTCCTGTCACAGCGACGCGTTACTTGGGTCCGCGATCATGAATGACATGTTGCGCCTGATCGAACCGCTGATCCCCGCCTTGCGCCGCTATGCGCGGACGATGCTGCGCGATCGTTCGGCTGCCGACGACCTGGTGCAGGATTGCCTGGAACGCGCCGTCGGCAACTGGAGCCAGCGCAAGGACGTCAATCCTCGCGCTTGGATCTTCACGATCCTGCACAACCTGGCCATGACGCGGCTGCGCCGCAGCGCCAGCCGGCCGCGCCATATCGCGATCGAGGATGCGCAGGAAGATATCTTCGCCCGCGCGCCATCGCAGGAAGACGGCCTGCGCTATGGCGAATTGCTGCAGGCGCTGGATCGCTTGCCGGAGGAGCAGAAGACCGTGCTGCTGCTCGCCACCGTCGAGGGATTGTCTTACGCGGAGACCGCAGGCGTGCTCGACATCCCCCTGGGCACCGTGATGTCGCGGCTGTCGCGCGCCCGCGAGCGGCTTCTGAAGGAGATGGACGGACATGACAGTGCCGGGCCCATCCACCCCCACTTGCGGAGAGTGAATTGAAATGAGCAGCCGCCCGATCACCGAGGAAGATCTGCACGGCTTCGTCGACCGCGTTCTTCCACCCGATCGCGAGACCGAGGTTTCCGCCTATATCGAGGCGCATCCCGACGTGGCCACGCGCATCGCCGGCTACGCGCAGCAGCGCACCATGCTGCGCACCGCACTGGCGCCGATCGCCGAGGAACCGTTGCCGCCCGAGCTCGATCTCGCCCGCATGATCGCAAGGCGAAGCCGGCCGCGCCAGATTACTTGGTGGGCCGCGGCAGCCGCCGTCGTGCTGTTCTGCCTTGGCGGCGCCGGTGGCTGGTCACTGCGCGGCTTCACGCAGGCGCCGCTCGAAGGCCTCGCGGCCATTGCCCAGGAAGCCGCCGAGAACTACGCCTTCTATGGCTCCGATCATGTTCGCCCGGTCGAGTTGCGTGCAGCCGATCGCGCCGAACTGGTGAGCTGGGCCACGCAGCGTCTCGGCCATCCGGTCGCCGTTCCCGACCTCGCCCCCTCCGGCTATCGTTTCATGGGCGGACGCGTCGTCACCACCGCGCATGGCCCGGCCGCCATGTTCATGTATGACGACGACCGAGGCGGACGGCTGGTGATGCTGACGCGGCCGATGGTGGCCGATCAGAACGCGCCGATGACCTCGCATGTGCATGGCGCGATCAATGGCTTCGCGTGGGCGGACAAGGGGCTCGGCTACAGCCTCGTCGGCCCGACCGCGCCGGAAATCCTGCATCCCATCGCCAACGAAATGCGTCGGCAGATTTCCCGGGAGATCTGACCCTTCGATCGAGAGGCCATCGTCATGAAGACCACATCCTGCGCGCTTGCCTTGCTGGGCTCCCTACTGTCCGCCGGCAGCGCCTTCGCCCATGCGCATCTGAAAACATCGAATCCTGCCGATGGCACGACCATCACCGCGATGCCATCCGCACTGTCGCTGTCGTTCAGCGAAGGGCTGGAGCTCAAGCTCAGCGGCGCGACGCTGAAAGGATCGGACGGCAAGCAGGTTGCGACCGGGGCGACGTCGCTTGGCCCGAACGACGACAAGAGAATGAGCATCCCCGTCCCCGGCCCGCTCTCCGCCGGCACTTACACCGTGGACTGGCACGCGTTTTCCAATGACGGCCACACCACCCATGGCAGCTATCAATTCACGGTCGCTCGTTGATCACGCCGCAAGCCGCGCTTGCCCTGGACCGACTGTGCTTCGACGCCGCCGCGATCGCGGTCTATGGCAGCAGCGGCTTCATCGCCTGGGTCGCGCCGAAGCGGCTCGGTGCGTCGCTGGCCAATGCGTCGCATGCGTTGATCGCGACGGCAGGTCTGCTCGCGGTGTTCGCGACGCTGGCATGGTTGCCGCTCGAAGCCGCCACCAGCGGCGAGAGCTGGCGATCGGCTGTTGATGGCGACACGCTGTCCGCACTGCTGTTCGATACCGGAATCGGCAAGGCCTGGCTGGTTCGGCTGGCGCTGTCGCTGCTGTTGCTCGCAATCCTGCTGTGGCGCTCCGCCGGCCTGATGCGGCTGGCCGTATCCGCACTGCTGCTTGCCGGCTTGGCACTCACCGGCCACGCCCGCATGGACCAGGGCCTGCGCGGCGTGCTTCACATGCTCAATGATAGCGTGCACCTGCTGTCCGGCGGCGCCTGGCTCGGCGCCCTCGTGATGCTGCCCGCCTGTCTGGCGCGGCTGCACGATCCCCTGCTCGGCGCCGACGCACGCTCCGCGCTGCAGCGTTTCTCTTCCGCGGGACATCTGGCCGTCGCGCTGGTGATCGCCACCGGCGTCCTCAACACCATCCTGACATTGCAGCGCTGGCCGACCGATTTCACCTCGACCTATCAGTTCCTGCTCGCCACCAAAATCGTCCTCGTCATCGCCATGACCGGCCTCGCGCTGATCAACCGCTATGTCCTTGTCCCGCGCCGCATGACACGTTGGCTTCGCAACAGCACCTTCACGGAACTGGCGCTCGGTGCCGGCGCGCTGGCGCTGGTGGCGACGTTCGGACTGCTCGATCCGGCGTAGGTCGAGTATCTCCATCCAGCAGGCGCCGCGCGACCCGCGCTGAGGCCAGCTTGGTGGTGATCACATCCGAACGGCGCCGGGAATCGGTTGCGTGGAGCGTGACGTGGCGTCGCTTTTCCGGTGCGGAATAGTCCCGATGGCGATGCCGCCCAGGATCATCGCCATGGCAAGTATCAGAGAGGGGCTGATCGACTCGCCAAGAAAGATCGCCGACGCGGCGACGCCAACCACCGGCGTTGCCAGCAGGCCGAGTGACGTCACAACGGCCGGCAGGCTGCGGTTGATCGTCACCATCGCCCAATGGGCAAGCGCCGTCCCGCCGATGCCGGCATAGAGGAATGCGCTGGCAAGCGTCGACGTCCAGACGACATGCGGCACGCCATCGATCGCCAGAGCGAGCGTCGACAGGATGCCGGTCGCCAGCAGCGCCTGCCAGAACACGAGTTGAAACGGCGTCGATATCCAAGCGTGGCCGCGGACGTACACGATATTGGCGGCCCAGCACAGCGCCGCCAGCAGCAGCAGGCCGTTGCCGATCAACGCATTGCTGTCGGTCCAGTTGAAGGCCAGCGGGTTGAACATGATCGCGAGCCCGGCCAGGCCCAATGCAATTCCCGCCAGCCGGGGTCGCGTCATCGGCTCGCGCAGCAACAGCCATGCCGCGGGAGCGACCCACAGCGGCGTGGTGTAGCCCAGCACGATTGAGCGGCCGACCGCGACGAACTGCAGTCCAAAGCCGACAAGCGCCGAAAACGCCCCCATGTGCAGGATCGCGATGGTGAGGACGACCGGAACGTCGCCGCGGCGCGGCACGATGAATTGCCGGCGCGCGAGCAGGACGGCAAGCAAAGTGACGGTGGCAATCGCGGAGCGGATCGCCGTGGCCCATAGCGGAGACACGCTTTGCACAAGCGTTTTCGTCACCACCCAGTTCAAGCCCCACATCACGACCACGACGGCAAACAACAACAGCGATGTGCGGCGAGATAGAATGTGTTCGGTCATTGGCTCCGCCATCGCAAATCCCGGTGCCATCGCAGCACTCGACATGCGATCGACCCTAGGGTTTACTGGCCTCAGTAAAAGATCCATTTTGTTAAATATGACAGAGCCAGTTTGATGGGCGAACTTCTCGCGGGACTGATCGATGTCGAGCTGCAATCGGGAGGCAACGCGACCCTGACGCGCCAGCTCTACGATCGGCTGCGCGCGACGATCCTGACGGGTTCTCTGCCGCCGGGTCATCGTTTGCCGTCCAGCCGCGAACTCGCCCGGCAGCTTGGCGTGTCGCGCAACACCGTTTCGTTCGTCGTCGATCAATTGGTGATGGAAGGCTATCTGGACGTGGCCCAGGGCCGACGTCCAACCGTTGCAGCAGCGACGAACGCCGGGCTGGTGGCCGGCCGACAAATCTCCCGCGGCGGACCAAGGGCCTTGCGCACATCGCGCTGGGCCGAGCGGCTGCGCAAGGCCGATTGGCCCTTCGTGATGGAGGGCCGGCCGAAGCCGTTGGCGCCGGCACATGCCGACGCGCGCGCGTTTCCGCACGACATCTGGGCGCGCTGTCTGCGACGCGCGGCCCGTCACGCGCTGACGGGTACCGCGGCCGTCAATCGCGCGTCGTTACAGGCTGCACTGCTCCGGCATCTGGTGGAGCATCGCGGCGTCAGGGCTGAAGCGCGACAGATCATCGTCATGCCCTCCGCCCAGGCGTCGATCGAACTGATCGCCCGGGTTCTGCTCAACGCAGGCGATATCGCCTGGCTCGAAAGTCCCGGCTATGGCGGAGCGCGCGCCGCGCTGGAGGCCGCCGGCGCTGCCGTACGCGGTGTGGCGCTGGATCGCAGCGGCCTCGCCTTCAAGGGCCGGCGCGATCGGCCGCGGCTGATATTCGTCACCCCCTCCCATCAACACCCCACCGGTCGGTTGATGCCCGCTAATCGACGACAGGAACTGCTGACCTTTGCGAACGAAGTCGGCGCGGCGATCATCGAGGACGACTACGACAGCGAATTCCATTATGACGGCCGACCGGTCGCAGCCTTGCAGGGCCTCGACGACACCGGCCGCGTCTTCTATGTCGGCACCTTCTCGAAATCGACGTTCGCGGATATCCGCAGCGGCTACGCCATCGTGCCTGCCAATCTGGTGGACGTCTTCGAAACCGCGCAACGCCACAGCGGCCAGATCGTGCCGGCTCCGATGCAGGATGCCCTGGCCGAATTCATCGACGACGGTCACTTCGTCGCGCATATCCGCAAGATGACGCGCATCTATCGCGCCCGGCGCGACCGGCTGGTGCAGGCGCTCGGCGCGGCCGCTGGCGACCATCTGAGGATCGAACCGCCGGCCGGCGGCATGCAGCTGCTGGCTCATCTCGATCCCCATCACGACGATCGCGACATCTCGGCTCGTCTGGCCGAGGCCGGCGTGACGGCGCGACCGCTGTCGCGCCATTTCACCGGCGCGATCACCGGTCAGGGCCTGTTCCTCGGCTTTGCGGCATGGAACGAACAGGAGATCGACGCTGGCGCCGCCGTGATCGGCCGGGTGCTGCGCGAGCTGGCCGCATCCACCAGCCGCCCCGACGGTGCCCGGAAGCGCCGCCTGAAAGCATGACTGGCCCGCAAAGCCGCCGGCTTGCTGCCCGGCGGCGGCGGGACTAGGCTCCGCCAACAATCAGAAGCATTGCAACGGGAGATCCGCATGTCACCAGCCGAAGCTCGCCTCAAGGAAGTGTCGTCCGAGATGTCGGAGGCCGAATGGGCCCAGCGCGTCAACCTCGCCGCCGCCTATCGCCTGGTGGCCTATTACGGCTGGGACGACCTGGTCGACACCCATATCTCCGCGCGCGTGCCCGGCCCCGAGCATCACTTCCTGATCAATCCTTATGGCCTGATGTTCGACGAGATCACCGCCTCCAGCCTGGTAAAGATCGACCTCGACGGCAACATGCTGAGCGAGAGCCCGTACAACATCAATCCCGCCGGCTTCACCATCCATTCGGCGATTCACGAAGTCCGCGAGGACGCCGGCTGCGTGATGCATCTGCACACCCCGGACGGCACCGCCGTCGCCTCCTGCCTGGAAGGCCTGCAGCCGCTGAACCAGACCGCGCAGCTCGTCACCCACGATCTCGCTTATCACGACTATGAAGGCATCGCGCTGGACCACGACGAGCGCCCGCGCCTGCAGAAGGATCTCGGCGAGAAGAACTTCATGCTGTTGCGCAACCACGGCACGCTGACGGTGGGCCGCTCGGTGGCCTCCGCCTTCGAGCGCATGTTCCATCTGGAGCGTGCCTGCACCATGCAGGTCCGCACCCGCATGCTCGGCCCCGTGGCCTATCCGGTCGAGCAGGCCGTGATCGACAAGAACACCGAAGTGGTGTCGAACCCCGACCGCGCCGAACTGCGCTCGACCCGGCTGGTCTGGCCGCCGCTGCTGCGCAAGCTCGACCGCCTCGACCCCTCTTACAAAACCTGAGTTTTGCGCTACATTGAGGTCACACGACCTCTGCACGCCGAATCAAAACGCCGTCCAATTCCGGACGGCGTTTTCTTTTGCTGTCATTCCGGGGCGCGAGCAGCGTCAGCTGCGAGCGAACCCGGAATCCCGAGATGCTCAAACAGCTCTGGATTCCGGGCCCGCGCAAGAGCGCGTCCCGGAATGACAAACTCCAAGCCTACTTCGGCGCGGCGGCCAGCGCGGCCAAAATCCGCGCCCATGACCGAATCCCCTTGTGGAAGCTCTTGAGATCATACTTCTCGTTCGGCGAATGGATGTTGTCGTCGTCCAGCCCGAAGCCGATCAGCACGGTGTCGAGGCCCAGCGTGCGCTTGAAGTCGGCGACGATCGGGATCGAGGCGCCCGAGCCGATCAGCAGCGCTTCCTTGCCCCATTCGTCGGTCAGGGCGATCCGCGCGGCCGCGAGCGGTTTCATGTTCCAGTCGAGCGCGATCGCCGGCGCGTTGGAGTGGTCGAGAAACTCCGCCGTGCAGTCGCCGGGCAGGCGCGCGGTGACATAAGCGCGGAACGCATCGCGGATCTTCCTGGGGTCCTGGCCCTCGACAATTCGGAACGAAACCTTCGCCGAGGCATGTGCGGCGATCACGGTCTTGGAGCCCTCGCCGGTATAGCCGCCGACGATGCCGTTGATATCGCAGGTCGGCCGCGACGATATCTGTTCGATCAGTTCGCGATCCTTTTCGCCGGCGGGAATCGATAGCCCGATCGGCTTCAGGAATGAATCGGCCGTGAGGCCGAGTTTCTTCCACTGCGCCAGGATATCGTCAGGCAGATCCTTCACGCCGTCATAGAAGCCGGGAATGGTGATGCGGCCGTTGTCGTCATGCAGCCCGCCGAGAATCCGCGTCAGCACCCGGATCGGGTTCTGCGCGCCGCCGCCATAGATGCCGGAGTGCAGGTCGCGGTTGGCGGCATGGATCTTGACCTCTTCATAGACGAGGCCGCGCAGCGAGGTGGTGATCGCCGGCGTGTTCGAATCCCACATGCCGGTGTCGCAGACCAGGGCGAAATCCGCGGCAAGATCTTTCTTGTTGGCCTCGAGGAACGGCACAAAATTCTTCGAGCCGACTTCCTCCTCGCCCTCGATGACGATGGTGAGATCGAGTGGCAGCGCGCCTGTCACCGCCACCCAGGCGCGGCAGGCTTCCACGAAGGTGGAGAGCTGGCCCTTGTCGTCCTGTGCACCGCGCGCGACGATGATCTTGCGGCCATCGGCATGGTCGGTGACCACAGGCTCGAACGGCGGCCGATGCCACAGCTCCAGCGGATCGACCGGCTGTACATCGTAATGGCCGTAGAACAGCACATGCGGCCGCGCGCCGGTGTTGCCCTTGGCGGTGGCGACGATGGCCGGATGCCCGGCGGTCGGCCGCACTTCGGTGTTGAACCCCAGCGAAGCGATCTCGCCGGCAAGATGCGCCGCCGCCTTCTTGCAGTCCTCGGCAAAGGCCGGATCGGCGGAGATCGACTTGATCCGCAGCAGCGCGAACAGGCGCTCCAGACTCTTGTCGAAATCGGCATCGATGCGATCGAGAACCGGCTGAAGCTGCGAGGTGCTGGACATTGGCGATATTCCTTTAGGCAAGACTCTCGGGAACCTGAGACGAATCTAGCAGCGCCGGCGGATGGTGCATATGCCAGATCAGGCCGCCGGCGAGCAGCGCGGTGGCCAGCAGATTGTTGCCCCACGCCTGCAGCATGGCCGGAAACACCGGCAGCGACAGCGCCATCAGCACGCCGACAACGCCGAGCAGCCACCATGTGCCCGTGCGCACCGCCGGTCGTTCATCGAAGGCGGCGCGATGCATCAGCACGGTGAGCGGCAGGAACAGCCACATGAAGTAATATTGCCGCGCCAGCGGCGATGCCACCGTCATCAGGCAGAACAGGATCCCCAGCTCTTCGGCATCCGACCGTGGCGTGATCTTTGATTGCGCGGGAATCACCAGGATGAATCCAAGCCCGATCAATGCGGAGACGCCGAGCACGATCCAGTTCGCGGTTTTGTAGTCGACGTCGATCACGTTCATGGTGGCCGGCGCCCGCTTCGGATCATCCTGGAAATAGTTGATCGGCCGCACCAACCGGTGCGTCACCGCGATGATGGATTGATTGACCCACGACCAGTTCTGCTCGTCGCGCTGGCCAAAACCCTTTTCCGAACTGGAGCCGACCATCGCCGAGAACCAAGTCTTCAGCTCGTTGACGTTGCGCTCATAGCCGCGGATCGGCGCCGGCAACACGACCAGCAGCAGCGCCGTGCACGCGATCATGCTCGCGGAAGCAGCCCAGCGCCGCCGCCACAACAGATAGGGCAGCACCGCCACCGGAAACACCTTGATGGCGGTGGCCAGCGCGAACATGCTGCCGCCAAGCCACGGCCGATCCTTTTGCATCCACCAGAAGCCGAGCAGCATCATGGCCAGCAGCACCAGATTGGGCTGGCCGAGATCGTACATGTCGAACACGAAGGTGACGGTGGCGAAGCCCGGCAGTGCTGCCAGCCACGGCGCCGGAATTTTCTGCGAGCCGGTCATCGCATTGGAGAGCTGGCTGGTGATCGCCCACGCTGCCGAATTCAGGACCGAAAGGCCGAGATAGAGCGGGATTTTCCCAAAGAAACTCGGGATCGCCAGCAGGATTGCGGGCAGCGGCGGATAGATGAAATCCAGCGCGCCGTTGGTGACCTTTTGATAGAGGTCGCCGCCATGAAGCACCTGCTGTCCGGCCCAGAACCACAGCGAATAATCCTTGGTCTTG
The DNA here is from genome assembly GCA_036924855.1 of Nitrobacteraceae bacterium AZCC 2146. Taxonomy (NCBI): domain Bacteria; kingdom Pseudomonadati; phylum Pseudomonadota; class Alphaproteobacteria; order Hyphomicrobiales; family Nitrobacteraceae; species Nitrobacteraceae bacterium AZCC 2146. Next base: position 7,383,051 of record JBAGRP010000001.1, on the reverse strand, counting down.
CCGTGGCCGAATATTTCCGGGACCAGCACGTCGGCGGTCAGCAGCACGCAGGTCACCAGAAACAGCACATCCAGCGGCTGCCGCAGGGATGGCCATCGCAACACCGGCATCTGGCCGTCATCTCTCGTCAATTCGCAGTCCCACCTCGATGCCGACACCGGAATGGTGTCGGTTCGCGCTGGGAGGTAGCAGACAAAGGGCCCCCTGCAAACCGGCGGGGCGTTTTCAGTGCACGCCGTGCCCCTTCCTGCGTCGTCCCGGCAAGCGAGCTTGCGAGCGCAAGCCGGGACGACAAGTTGAGATGCCATCGTCAACCGGGTGAATAATCCCGCAGAAACATTCAGCAACTTGTAGTCGCATCAATGCGGCCCTACTGTGCGGGTCCACAGTCCATCCGATCGGCGCCGCAAAACATGTCCCGCGAATTTCTTCGCCGTCACTGGCCATGGATCGTGCTGTTCGTCGCGGCGGCGGCGTATTATCCTCGCTTCATGCATCCCGGCGGCATGGAGCTGTATCGTCACGCCGCCGAATGTGTCTGGACCCAGCAGGTCCTGCAGGTCTGCGACCGCGCCTTCACCTATCCGCCAGCCTTCGCCTTCGTGATGCTGCCCTTCGTCGCGATGCCGGTCTGGCTCGCGGTGCCGCTCTGGTACCTGATCACGCTGGCCTGCACGGCATGGTGTCTCGTGCTGTGCAAGAAGCTGGCGCTGCAGTTGATCCCCGGTCCGTGGAAAGGCAACGACCTGCGCTGGTTTCACGGGATCAGCTTCCTGCTCAGCTTGAAATTCATCCTCGCTGTTTATGAAGACCAGGCCTACGACCTGCTGGTGCTGCCGCTGACATTGTGGGGCCTCCTGGCGCTGGTCGATCGGCGCAATATGGCCGGCGCGACGTCGCTGGCGATCGCCGCGGCGCTCAAGGTGACGCCGCTGATCTTCCTGCCCTATCTGCTGTTCAAGCGCCGCTTTGCTGCGGCCGGCGTGTTCGTCGTCGTGCTGCTCGCGGTGTCATTTCTGCCGGATCTGCTCTTCACCCCGCAGGGCGGCGCGCACGGCTATTTCGTCACCTGGGTGCACGAAGTCGCCGCGCCCGGCCTGTTCGAGAACGCCGCCGCGACGAAATATGCGTTCTGGGACACCGCCAATCCGTTCAACCTGTCACTGCGCGGCATGATCGCGCTGGGCATCGACCAGACATCGTACCAGCCAAGCTTCATGCTGATCCTGCGCCTCGTGCAGGTCGTCTTCATCGCCGCGGTCGGCATCTTGTTCCTGATGGCGCTCGGCTGGGAGATGATCGCAGTCGAAGGCTCGCTGCTGATCATCGCGATGCTGATGCTGTCGCCCATGTCCGGTCGCGGACATTTCGTCCAGCTGATGCTGCCCTATTGCGTGCTGATCGCCGCCTGGATCAAGGATCGCCGCACCGCCTGGCTCGGCGCCGCCGTGCTCGGCGTCAGCTTCATCCTCTGTACCGGCATTCCGCGCGACATCGTGCCGCGCGCCTATACCGAGTTCATGCGCATGCATAGCGACATCGCCTGGGGCACGCTGGTGCTGATCGTGTATCTGGCCGCGATCGTGTGGAATCCGCAGCGATGGGGGATTGCGCGAGTGCGGCCCGACGCTCAGCCTGTCGCTACCGCAAGCGTCACCGCTTGATCGAAGACCCGGTCTCCCAACTCGTCGTCCCGGCGAAGGCCGGGATCCATAACCCCTGGCTTCCAATTTTGTTTTAAAAGGCTTCTGCCACGGTGCCGAAACGAGACAACACGGCGTATGGGTCCCGGCCTTCGCCGGGACGACTCGTTGAAAAGCTGCGACGCGTGAGGCCCTACCTCTTCAAAATCCCGCCCAGCGCGCCGCGCACGATCTCGCGGCCGATCGAACTGCCGAGCGAGCCGCCCACCGACTTGCCAACGCTGGCGACGATGCCGCCGACCACCTTGTTGGAGACCGAGCGGGTGACGTTTCGCGCAATCACCTGTCCGGTTGATAGTTTGCCGCGCGGCACATTGGTGCCGAAGATGGTGCCGACAATCGATCCGATCTGCCCCAGGATACCGCCGCCGCCCGCCGACCCGTCGGCGGTCGCGGCCGTGCCGGCGATGCGCTTCTGCAGCACCTCATAGGCGGATTCGGAATCGATGGTGGTGTCGTATTTGCCCTTCACCGGGCTCGCCGCCATGATCGCCTTGCGCTCCTCCGGCGTGATCGGCCCGATCCGCGCGGTCGGCGGCCGCACCATGACGCGTTCGACTATCGCCGGGATGCCGTTGCCTTCCAGGAACGAGACCAGCGCCTCACCCTTGCCGAGCTGGGTGATGACCTCGGCGGTGTTCAGCTTCGGATTGGCGCGGAACGTCTGCGCCGCCGCGGCGACCGCCTTCTGGTCGCGCGGCGTGAAGGCGCGCAACGCGTGCTGGACGCGGTTGCCGAGCTGCGCCAGCACCTTGTCCGGCACGTCGATCGGGTTTTGCGTAACGAAGTAGACGCCGACGCCCTTGGAGCGGATCAGGCGGACCACCTGTTCGATCTTGTCCATCAGCGCCTTCGGCGCGTCGTTGAACAGCAGATGCGCCTCGTCGAAAAAGAACACCAGTTTCGGCTTCGGCGGATCGCCGGCCTCCGGCAGTTCCTCGAACAGTTCCGACAGCATCCACAGCAGGAAGGTCGCATAAAGCTGCGGGCTCTGCATCAGCTTGTCCGCGACCAGAATGTTGATCATGCCGCGGCCGTCGCTGTCGGTGCGCATGAAATCCTTCAGTTGCAGCGCCGGTTCGCCGAAGAACTTGTCGGCGCCCTGGTTTTCCAGCACCAGCAGCTGGCGCTGGATGGTGCCGATGGTCTGCTTGGAAACATTGCCATATTGCGTGGTGAGCTCGGCGGCGTGTTCCGCGACGAAGGAAAGGATCGCGCGCAGATCCTTCATGTCCATCAGCAGCAGGCCCTGCTCATCGGCGACGCGGAACGCGATGTTCAGCACGCCTTCCTGCACATCGTTGAGATCCATCATCCGCGACAGCAGCAGCGGCCCCATTTCCGAGACCGTGGCGCGCACCGGATGGCCCTGCTCGCCGAACACGTCCCAGAAAATCGTCGAAAACTGGTCGGGCTGGAACGAAAGACCCATTTGCTTGGCGCGTTGCAGGATAAAATCCTTGGCTTCGCCGACTTCGGAGATTCCCGACAGGTCACCCTTGATGTCGGCGGCGAACACCGGGACGCCAGCGCGCGCAAATCCCTCCGCCATCACTTGCAGCGAGACGGTTTTTCCCGTTCCCGTGGCACCGGTGACGAGGCCGTGGCGATTGGCGACGCCAAGCGTCAGCCAGGCCGGCTCTTCGCCCTTGCCAATGAAGATTTTTGCGTCGGTATCGCCGCTCTTGATCTCGGTCGTCGCCATCGGGATCGCCTCTTCGCGTGCATCGAAAAATTTATCGCCGTATCTGATGACCTTACTGCATTTGGCAGACCGATTGAAACTCAAAGCGAAACGCCGCGCCGGAAACCGGAAAAATTGAAACGATCCCGGAGCGGCGCCGCAGCTTTTCGCCATTTCTAAACTGAAGCGATCTCGCGTCCGCGAAGAATTGACCAAAATTTCACGTTTGCTCTTGCATTGATGCAACACTCACCGCGCGTTCGAAGCTGAATCGCGCGTTGATGGCCACGCGTGCTTGTAATTCGAATCACGGCGGCTCAAGATAATCCTTCAACAAAGCGCCGGCGTTCAACCGGTGGAGGCGGGGCACCATGGACGAATTGATCGAACAACTGGCCGCCAAGGTCGGCATAGACAAGGCCGTGGCTGAAAAGACCATCGGCATCATCTTAGGCTTCCTGCGCAACGAAGGACCGGCGGAGCCGGTCAATGCGCTGATCGAGAAAATCCCCGGCGCGGAATCGGCCATCGCATCCTCCAGCACGTCAGGCGGCTTCGGCAGCTTGATGGGCGGCGGCCTGATGGCACTCGGCTCCAAGCTGATGGGCCTCGGTCTCGGCATGGGCGAAATTCAAAGCGTGGCGCGTGAACTGTTCAAGTTTGGCCGCACGAAAATCGGCGCGGATGATATGGACAAGATCATCGCCGGCACTCCGGGCCTCAGCCAGTTCTCCTGACCGTCTTCTACGTCAGTATCCCCATGCGTAAGCATCCCGTGCGTAAGCATCCCGTGCGTAAGCATCTCATGCGTAAGCATCCCGTGCATCCGCATCACCTGCGTCAGCGCCCAGTACCTTCATACGTCCGAGTAACATGACATATCCTATCTCCAAGATTGACGGCCTGACGGCCTTCGCTGCGACCAAACTGAAAAAATCGGGCATCCGCACCATGGAGAGCCTGCTGGAGGCGGCGCACACCGCCAAGGGCCGCAAGGAACTCGCCGCCAAAACCGGCTTCAGCGAACAGCAACTGCTGGAATGGGCCAACCTCGCCGACTACCTGCGGATTCCCGGCATGGGCAAGGCCAAGGCCGAATTGCTGCGCGCCTCCGGCGTCAACACCGTCCGCGAACTCACCCACCGCAACCCCAGCCGCCTCGCACAGGCGATGCGCGACGCCAACGACAAGCGCAAGCTGGTCCAGGTCATGCCCTCGGAAAAATCCGTCGAACAGCTGATCGAGAAGGCGCGCAAACTGCCGCTGAAGATCACGTATTAGCGCCTGCGATTTGGCCACCGCGCCCACACCATAATCATCGTCATTGCGGGCCTGCGCCACCGTCGGCAAGCGCCGGCGAAAGCACATTCCCCGACGTGCCAATTGGCACGTCGGGAAATGACAAGTTGAGGGCATTGATCTTGACTCCCCCCTCCCGGTCGCGCAAAGCGACCGCATGATCGCGAGCCCGCCAGAACCCGCTGCAGCGACCTCCCCGGCCGGTCATCCGGTACTGCGGGCGCTGCTGTCGCAGCCTGCGCCTGCTGTCATGGGCATTCTGAACATCACACCGGACTCATTCTCAGACGGTGGGAAATTCGACGCGCCGGAGCGCGCGCTGGCGCAGGCGAAGCGCATGATCGCGGAAGGCGCCGACATCATCGACATCGGCGCGGAATCCACCCGGCCCTACGGCTCGCAACCGATCACGGCCGATCAGGAATGGCAGCGGCTAAAGCCGATCCTCGCTGACGTGGTCGCGCTGGGTATCCCCGTCTCCATCGACAGCATGAAAGCTGAAGTCGTTGCCAAGGCGCTCGCCGCCGGCGTCGCCATCGCCAACGACGTCTGGGGCCTGCAGCGCGATCCGCAGATGGCCCGCGTCATTGCCGGGCATGGCGCGCCTGTCGTCGTCATGCACAATCGCGATGATGTCGATGCCTCCATCGACATCATCGACGACATCAAAGCCTTCTTCGCCCGCACGCTCGTCATCGCCGCCAAGGCCGGCATCCCCAGCGAGCACATCGTGCTCGATCCCGGGATCGGTTTTGGCAAGACGCCGGAGCAGAGCATGATCGCGCTGGCGCGGCTGCAGGAACTGCACAGCTTCGGCCTGCCGATCCTGGTCGGCGCCTCCCGCAAGAAATTCATCAACACCGTCGTAGCTTCCGAACCGCAACAGCGGCTCGGTGGTTCGGTCGCCGCGCATCTGCTGGCGGCGCAGCGCGGCGCAAAGATCATCCGCGCCCATGACGTGGCGGAAACCGTTCAGGCACTGCGCGTGATGGCAGCCATCGAGGACAAAAAATGAGCGATACGATCTTCATCAAGGGCGTTTCGATCCATGCGCACCACGGTGCCCTCGATCATGAGGCCGACGTCGGACAACGCTTCGTCATCGACCTCGAACTGACCGCCGATATCGCGGCGGCCTCACGCAGCGATCGCCTCGCCGACACCGTGTCCTATGCCAATGTGGTGGCCACCGCGACCGCCGCCTTCAAGGACGCCAACTACAAGCTGGTCGAGCGCGCCGCCGGCGCCGTGGCCGATGCCGTGCTGGCGGCCTTTCCGAAAGTCAGTGCGATCAGGATCACCGTACACAAGCCGCACGCACCGATCGCCGCGATCTTCGACGATGTCGGCGTCACCCTCACCCGCACACGGAAGTAACCGATGGCCAGCGTCATCATCGCGCTGGGCGGCAATGTCGGCGATGTCCGCGCAACATTCCAGAAGGCGATCTCCAACATCTGCGGCATGACGCAGGCCGCGCTGATCGCGCGCTCGTCGGATTATTCGACGCCGCCCGTCGGCGATGTCCCGCAGGACCGCTTCGTCAATGCCGTCATCGAGATCGAGACCGACCTCGATCCGCACGCGCTGCTGTTCACGCTGCACCGGATCGAAAAAAAGTTCGGCCGCGATCGCGCCCAGGAGATCCACTGGGGCCCCCGCGGCCTCGATCTCGATCTGATCGCCTATGACGACGTCGTCATCGCCAAGCCCGAACTGACGCTGCCGCACCCCCGCGCCTTCGAGCGCGCCTTCGTGCTGGTGCCGCTTGCCGAGATCGCGCCAGACCGGGTGATCGGCGGCAAGACCGCCCGCGAGCAGCTCAAGAGCCTGTCGACCGAGGGTATCGAGAGGCTGCCCGACCTCGCCTGAACCCGGCGATTTCCTGCCAAAATCCGTGCCACAGGTTCGCCGCAAGCCCTGCCACAGGTCTGCCGCAAGCCCCGCGCGGGCCAAAACCGCGCCCGGCATGCCGGAACAGCCATTGGCTTCCCCCGCGCCACGTGGCATTTTCGGGGCAATAACGAAGCAATGCCGGGAGTGAATTTCGATAATGCCGACTGCGACTGACGACCTGCGGCTGGCCGCGGATTTTGCGCCCGCCACCTATGACGACTGGCGCAAGCTGGTCGATGGCGTGCTGAAGGGCGCTCCGTTCGAAAAACTGGTCAGCAAGACCTATGACGGCCTCAAGATCCAGCCGATCTACGAGCGCGCCCATGACGCCGCACCGATCGCCGGCCGCGCCGCCGCCGCCCCCTGGCAGATCATGCAGCGGATCGATCATCCCGACGCCGCGAAGGCCAATGCGCAGGCGCTGCACGACCTCGAAAACGGCGCGACCGGCCTGACACTGGTATTCGCCGGCGCCAACGGCGCGCGTGGCTTTGGACTCGAAGCCACGGCCGAGACCGTCGACAAGGTTCTCGACGGCATCTTCATCGACGCCGGCATCGCACTCGAACTTCACGCCGGTCCGCAATCGCGCATGGCCGCGACGCATCTCGCCGCCACCATCCAGCAGAAGAAGATCGATCCCGCGAAATGCGACATCCGTTTCGGCTACGACCCGATCGGCGCCTGCGCGGTGTGGGGGCAAAGCGCTTACAACTGGTGGGAGATGGCGCCCGCGGTGACCGGCGCGATCAAGACGCTCGCCGCAGCGGGCTTCAAGGGCCCGTTCGCCGTCGCCGATGGTCGCATCATCCACGATGCCGGCGGCTCCGAAGTGCAGGAGCTCGCTTACGTGCTCGCGGTCGCGGTGTCCTATCTGCGCGCGCTGGAAGACGCCAACATTCCGCTCGATGTCGCCCGCGGCATGATCTATGCGCGGCTCTCAGCCGATGCCGATCAGTTCCTGACCATGGCGAAATTCCGCGCGCTGCGCCTGCTGTGGGCGCGCATCGAGGAGAGCTGCGGCCTGAAGCCTAAGCCGCTGTTCATCGCCGCCGACACCGCATGGCGGATGCTGACGCAACGCGACCCCTATGTGAACATGCTGCGTGCGACGGTGGCGACGTTCGCCGCCGGTCTCGGCGGCGCCAATGCAATCTGCGTGCTGCCGCACACGCTGGCGCTCGGCCTGCCCGATGCATTTGCGCGCCGCGCCGCACGCAACACGCAACTGGTGCTCCTGGAAGAATCCAACCTCGCAAAGGTCTCCGATCCCGCCGCCGGTGCCGGCGGTATCGAAACGCTGACGCAGCAGCTTTGCGACGCCGCCTGGGCGCAGTTCCAGGACATCGAGAAAGCCGGCGGCGCCTTCCCCGCGCTTGGAAATAACGTGATCCAGCCCAAGGTCGCAGCGACCCGCGCCGCGCGCCAGGCCAGCATCGCCAGGCGCCGCGAAGTGCTCACCGGCGCCAGCGAATTCCCCAACCTGCACGAAGCGCGTGCCACCGTGCTGAAGGTAAAGCCCGTGCCGGCCAAGCCCTATGGCAAGGACAAGATCAAGTTCAACGCGCTAGAGCCGATCCGGCTCGCCACGCCGTACGAAGCGCTGCGCGACAAATCCGACCACATCCTCGCCCGAAAGGGCGGGCGGCCAAAAGCATTCCTCGCCAATTTGGGCACGCCCGCCGACTTCACCGCCCGCGCGACGTTTGCGAAGAGCTTCTTCGAGACCGGCGGCATCGAGGCCGTCGATACCGATGGCTTCACCGATCCCGCCGCCCTCGCCGCCGCCTTCAAGGCCTCCGGCGCGACGCTTGCCTGCCTCTGTTCCTCCGACAAGGTCTATACCGGCCACGCCGCCGCGGCGGCCAAGGCCCTGCAGGTCGCCGGCGCGAAACATATCTATCTGGCAGGCAAGCCCGGCGAGATCGAAGCCGCGCTGCACGAGGCCGGCGTCAAGGATTTCATCTTTGCCGGCGGCGATGCGCTGGCCATGCTGGTGCTGGCCTACGGCTTGATGGAGTGAACGATGGTGGGAACGGCGAGCAGACCCGTACTGACCGGCGGCTGCCAATGCGGTGCGATCCGCTTTGCGCTATCGGCGGCGCCGACCCGCATCAGCATCTGCCATTGCCGGATGTGCCAGAAGGCCTCCGGCGCGCCGTTCGCCTCGCTGGCCGATATTCCGAACGAGCATTTTGCCTGGACCCGCGGCAAGCCGGCCGCGTTCCGCTCCTCGTCGATCGCCGAGCGCGACTTCTGCGCACAATGCGGCACGCCGCTGAGCTACCGCGCGATCGGCGGTCCCAAGATCGAGATCATGACCGGCGCCTTCGACCGGCCGGATCACGTGGTGCCGACACAGCAGTTCGGAACCGAATCCCGGCTCGGCTGGGTCGGCACCGTCGCCAACCTGCCCAGCAAGACCACGATGCAGAATTACGGCCCGGAGAAACTGGCGGAAGTATTCAGCTATCAGCATCCGGATCACGATTGAGATGAGTGAAGCGCAAACAACAACACGCCATGCCCGGGCGAAGGTGCGAGGCGCAGCCTTGCACCTGATGTCCCGGCTATCCACGTCTTTTGTGGATCAAGGCGTGGATGGCCGGGACAAGCCCAGCCATGACGACAAAGGCAAGTGACATGACCAAGATCCCCAACTTCGCCGATATCGCCTTCGCGAAAAGCGCCAGCGCCGCTGCCGCCGGCAAGGCCGAGCCCTGGCTCACGCCCGAAGGTATTCTGGTCAAACCCGGCTATGGCGAAGCCGATCTCGACGGCATCGACTTTCTCGAGACCTGGCCGGGCATCGCGCCGTTCCTGCGCGGGCCCTACCCGACCATGTATGTCAACCAGCCCTGGACGATCCGGCAGTATGCTGGCTTCTCCACCGCGGAAGATTCCAACGCCTTCTATCGCCGCAACCTCGCCGCCGGCCAGAAGGGCCTCTCGGTCGCGTTCGATCTCGCCACCCATCGCGGTTACGACTCCGACCACCCGCGCGTGTCCGGCGATGTCGGCATGGCCGGCGTGGCGATCGACTCGATCTACGACATGCGCACGCTGTTCTCCGGCATCCCGCTCGACCAGATGAGCGTGTCGATGACCATGAACGGCGCGGTGCTGCCGATCCTGGCGCTGTTCGTCGCCGCCGCCGAGGAACAGGGCGTACCGCCGGAGAAACTCACGGGCACCATTCAGAACGACATTCTGAAAGAGTTCATGGTGCGCAACACCTATATCTATCCGCCGACGCCCTCGATGCGGATCATCTCGGATATCTTTGCCTACACCTCGCAGAAGATGCCGAAGTACAATTCGATTTCGATCTCCGGCTACCACATGCAGGAAGCCGGCGCGACGCAGGACCTCGAGCTCGCTTACACGCTCGCCGACGGCGTCGAATATCTGCGCGCCGGCATGGCTGCGGGCATCGACGTCGACCGCTTTGCGCCACGGCTGTCGTTCTTCTGGGCGATCGGCATGAACTTCTTCATGGAAGTCGCGAAGATGCGCGCCGCGCGGCTGCTGTGGGCCAAGTTGCTCACACAGTTCAATCCGAAGGACCCGAAATCGCTGAGCCTGCGCACCCATTGCCAGACCTCCGGCTGGTCGCTGACCGCGCAGGATGTCTACAACAACGTGATGCGCACCACCATCGAAGCAATGGCCGCGACGCAGGGTCACACCCAGTCGCTGCACACCAATGCGCTCGACGAGGCGCTGGCGCTGCCGACCGACTTCTCGGCGCGGATCGCGCGCAACACGCAGTTATTTTTGCAGCAGGAGAGCGGCACCAACCGCATCATCGATCCCTGGGGCGGCTCGTACTATGTCGAGCGGCTGACTCACGATCTCGCGGCCAAAGCCTGGGGTCACATCCAGGAGGTGGAAGCACTCGGCGGCATGGCGAAAGCCATCGAGGCCGGCGTGCCGAAATTGCGGATCGAGGAAGCGTCCGCCAAGACGCAGGCGCGGATCGATGCCGGCCGCCAGGCCGTGATCGGCGTCAACAAGTACAAGCCGGTGGATGAAGCGCCCCTGGACGTGCTGAAGGTGGAAAATTCCACGGTGCGAAGGCTGCAGATCGACAAGCTGGCGCGACTGAAGAAGGAGCGCAGCCAGGCCGACGTCAACGCCGCGCTGCATGCGCTGACGCGCTCGGCTTCCGAAGGCAACGGCAATTTGCTGGCGCTGGCGATCGATGCGGCGCGGGCCAAGGCCACCGTCGGCGAAATCAGCGACGCGATGGAAAAGGTGTTCGGCCGGCATCGCGCCGAGATCAAATCCATCACCGGCGTCTACAAGCGGGAGGCGTCCACCATGTCCAACCAGGTTGAAAAAGTGCAGGCACTGATCGATGCGTTTGAAGATGCCGAGGGCCGCCGCCCGCGCATCCTGGTCGCAAAAATCGGCCAGGACGGCCACGATCGTGGCCAGAAGGTGATCGCCTCGGCTTTCGCGGATGTCGGCTTCGACGTCGATATCGGGCCGCTGTTCGCCACCGCCGACGAAGCCGCCCGGCAGGCGGTGGAGAACGATGTTCACATCCTCGGCCTGTCGTCGCTGGCCGCCGCCCATCTCTCCGCGGTGCCGGAACTGAAGGCGGCGCTGAAGAAGCAGGGCCGCGACGACATCATGATCATCATCGGCGGCGTCGTCCCGCCGCAGGACTACGCCGAACTCTACAAGGCCGGCGCTGAAGCGATCTTCCCGCCCGGCACGGTGATCTCGGAGGCGGCGGAAGAGCTGATCCACAAGCTCAATGCACGGCTCGGGCATAGCGAGGCGGCGGAGTAGAACGCAGCTCGGCAATTATGGTAATATCGAGCCATGGATAACGTTGCCGACGTCACCATTGAAACAATCATCGCGCGATTGCGCGAGATCGCGCCGGACATCAAAGCCGAAGGCGTAACGCGGCTCGCGGTGTTCGGATCGCGAGCGCGCGGCGACGCGCGGCCCGACAGCGATCTCGACATCCTGGTTGACGCTGTCTCCCGCCCTGGCGCGCGCATGTTCGATCTGTTCAAGGTGATGCACATGATCGAGGACGCGACGGGGGTCACCACTCACATAACCTTGCCGAGTGAATTGACGCCACGCATAGAGGAACGCATGGCCGACGATCTGATCGAGGTGTTCTGAATGCCGCCCTCGGTGGAAGACCGGCTGCAAGACATCCTTGCTTCCATCGAGGAAATCGAAGACGTCTTGCAGGGCGCAGGCTTCGATCAATTTTCGGCAAATCGGCGCATGCGCCTTTTGATCGAGCGTTTGCTGGAAATCGTCTGCGAGGCCGCGCGAAGGCTTCTGGAGCATATCAAGCTTGAAGAACCAGCCATCGAATGGCGAGAAATGATCGATTTCGCCAATCGGCTGCGACACGCTTATCACACCACCGACGTCAAGATCGTGTGGGACATCATCGAAAACCATCTGCCAACCTTGAAGTCCGTTGCCCAACGTCGCATACGGGAAGCCGGCAAATGACCGGCGCGTTCGTCCCAAAGGCGACAATGTCCACATCCTCCTCCCTCGACATCCGCACCCTCGCCGCCTCCCTCCGCGCCGGCAGCCGCGCGGCGCTGGCGCGCGCCATCACGCTGATCGAGAGCCGCCGCGGCGATCATCAGGCCGCGGCGCGCGAGCTGGTGCAGGCGCTGTTGCCGGACACCGGCAAAGCCATCCGCGTCGGCATCACCGGCTCGCCCGGCGTCGGCAAATCCACCACCATCGACATGCTCGGCATGTATCTGATCGCTGGGGGCCACAAGGTCGCGGTGCTGGCGGTGGACCCGTCGTCCGCGCGCACCGGCGGCTCGATCCTCGGCGACAAGACGCGAATGGCGCAGCTCTCCGCCGCCGATAACGCCTTCATCCGGCCCTCGCCCGCGGCCGGCACGCTCGGCGGCGTCGCGGCGAAGACCCGCGAGGCGATGCTGTTGTGCGAGGCGGCGGGCTTCGATGTGGTGCTGGTGGAAACCGTCGGCATCGGCCAGTCCGAGACCGCGGTCTGCGACATGACCGACTTCTTCCTCGCTTTGATGCTGCCCGGCGCCGGTGACGAATTGCAGGGCATCAAGAAGGGCCTGGTCGAGCTCGCCGACATGATTGCGATCAACAAGGCCGATGGCGACAATGTCGCGCGCGCCAATCTCGCCGCGGCGGAATATCGCGGCGCGCTACATATCCTGACGCCGCGCTCCGAGCACTGGCATCCGCCGGTCCTGACCTATTCGGCGCTGACCGGCAAAGGCATCGCCGAGCTGTGGCAGAAGGTTCTCGATCATCGCAGCGCGATGAATGCCTCCGGCGATTTCGCCGCCCGACGCCGCGAGCAGCAGGTGAAGTGGATGTGGACCATGTTGGAGCAGCGCCTGGTGGCGCGGCTGCGCGCCGACCCGGCGCTGCGCGCCAAGGTCAAGCTGACCGAGAAGGACGTCGCCGATGGCCGCATCGCGCCCGCGGTGGCGGCGGAGCAGATTGCGGCGCTGCTGAAAGAGTGAGATGAGCAAGCCGCGCATCCTCATCACCGGCTTCGGCCCTTTTCCCGGCGCGCCGGTGAATCCGACGCAGGCTTTGGTGCAGCGGCTGGCGACCTTGCGCCGCCCGGCTTTCGCCGACGTCGAGCGCGTCGCGCATGTTTTCCCCGTCACCTACAGCGCCGTCGATCGCGAACTGCCGCAATTGCTGGTGCAACACCGCCCCGATGCGCTGCTGATGTTCGGCCTCGCCTCGCGCACGCCGTTCGTCCGGGTCGAGACCCGTGCCCGCAACGCCGTCACCATGCTGTGGCCCGATGCCGACCACACCCGGGTGCGGCAGGCATCGATCGTCCACGGGGCCGACGCCGTCGGCTTCGGTCCACACACCGCGCGCCTGCTGCGCGCCGCGCTCGGCTCCGGCGTCGATGCCCGGATCTCGCGCAATGCCGGCAGCTATCTCTGCAATTATCTGTCCTGGCGCGGCATCGAGGCCGCGTGCCAAGTCGATGGCCCTCGCCTCGCCGCCTTTATCCACGTCCCGCTGCTGGCGCGCGACGCCGCCTCGCGCCGGATGACACTGGAAGAACTGGTCGACGCCGGCGAAGCGATGCTGCTGGAGACGATCCGGCTGACGCGGGCCAAGCTGCGTGAGCCTCGCCGGATGGCATAACGCGTCAGATGCATCCCCTATTCCGGCACCGTGGAACCGGTTCTTCCAGCAATGGCTGAACCGGCATTCCCCTTTCCGTGAGGCAGCCATGCCCAAAACTCGCTTGTGCAGCGCAGCATGGACATCCTACATGCCGCCTGCCTCTTCAAGGATGCCTTCGTGACCGATATCAATGCCGACGTCTGGGTCTCCTCAACCCACAGCCCGATGAAATTCCCGGAGTTCGTGCTGGTGATCGCCTCGATCATGGCGCTGAACCCGCTGGCGATGGACATCATGCTGCCATCGCTGCCGGACATCGGCGCGGCGTTCAAGGTCGTCAGCGCCAACCGTCTGCAGGTTGTGCTGTCGGCGTTCCTGTTTGGCTTCGGCTTCGGGCAATTCGTGATCGGTCCGCTGTCCGACCGCTTCGGCCGCCGGCCGGTGCTGCTGATCGGCATGAGCGTCTATTGCGCCGCCAGCCTGCTGGCGATCGTGGCGCCGTCGTTCGAGACGCTGCTGCTGGCGCGCGTGCTGCAGGGCCTGGGCACCTCGGCCACCCGCGTCATCGCCACCTCGATCGTCAGGGATTGCTACGCCGGGCGCCGCATGGCCAGCGTGATGTCGCTGGCGATGATGGTGTTCATCGCGGTCCCCGTGATCGCGCCGTCGCTCGGCCAGGCCATCATGCTGACGACGCAGTGGCGCGGCGTTTTCTTCGTGCTGACGGTCTACGGTTTCCTGGCGCTGATCTGGAGCGCGCTACGGATGCCGGAAACCCTGCCACTGTCGGAGCGCAAATCGCTGGCGATCCGCGACGTGCTCGGCGCCTATCGCCAGACCATCACCAACCGGCAGACGCTGGGCTATGCGCTGGCTGCCGGCGGCGTCCAGGGCACGCTGTTCGCCTTCGTTTTCACCTCGCAGCAGGTGTTCACCGAGATCTATCACCTCGGGCATTATTTCCCGCTGGCCTTCGCCGCCATCGCGATCGGCGTCGCCATCGCCGGATTCCTCAATTCGCGCTTCGTAGGCACACTCGGCATGCGCGTCATCTCGCATGGCGCACTGGTCGGTTACGTCGCCGTCGGCGGCCTGATGCTGCTCGCGGCGAAGACCGACATGCTGCCGCTGCCACTGTTCATGGCGCTGTCGGCGCTGATGATGTTCGCCTTCGGCCTGGTGTTCGCCAATTTCACCGCGCTGGCGATGGAGCCGCAGGGCCATATCGCCGGCACCGCGTCGTCGCTGTACGGCACGCTTACCACACTGCTGGGCATCGGCATCGGCTACACCATTGGCCAGGATTACGACGGCACGCTGCTGCCGTTTGCCACCGGCTTCTTCCTCTGCACGCTGGCGGCGCTGGCCGTCGTGCTGGTGGTGGAAAAGGGCCGCCTGTTCACGCCTCACAAGATGGTGAGCTGATTTCCACGCGGCACGGCCGCGCCTCATTCAAGTTTCTGGGAATACGTCGGGCTGAACCCGGCGCCGCCTCAAACGTTGTCATTTTTTACCGGAGCGATCCGATGCCCTACGCGCTGTTCTGCGACGATGCCAAGCTGAGCAAGACCTACCCCACCGAAGCCGACGTCTGGAAACTCGCCGCCGACAGCGGTCTCGTCACGGACGTCGAAGCCAAGGACGCCAAACCCGCGCCGCGCCGCGTGCTCGACAACGACTACGAAATCCGCCCCTGCCAACCCGAGCCCGGCGAATGCCCGGAAAAGAACGAGCGCGATGCGCAGGCCGAGCAGGACTTTCAGCTATCGCTGAAGGGGCGGTAAGAGCAGCGCATAGCGTCGCGGCGTGCCCGGACGCAGCGAAGTTGCCATCCGGGATTCGCACCACGACACAGCCTCTCGTCTGTCATTCCGGGACGCGCCTTCGTCGGCGATAGCCGACGGAAGCGCGGGCCCGGAATCCATAACCACCATCGAGAATATGGATTCCGGGCTCGCTCGCAGCTGACGCTGCTCACGCCCCGGAATGACGAGCTTCGTAGGGTGGGCAAAGCCGCGGGTCGCGCGAAGCGCGCATTCGGGGCACGTGGCCAGCGCGTGGCGCAGCATCCTCGGCGATGCTTTCGTATCGCCTGGTGGCATGAGGGCGCCGAGCGCGTGGCATCGCGCACCGACAGCTATTAACCCTACCCCGACAATCGCACGCGCCCACCCTCGCCTGTTCGCGCCACGCGCGCCATCTTGCGTTACGCCTGTACGCGAATATCCGCCGGAGAGCGCGACCATGGACGTCAATCGCCGCCATCTGCTCAACGTCTCCGCTGCCGGCCTCGCAGCCGGCACGGTCGCGGTCGCAAGCGACGCCGCGCGCGCAGCGCCGCTGACCTCGACGCTCGGGCGCGACGTCACGCAATATGGCGTGCGGCCGAACAGTCCGGACGACCAGACCCGCGCGCTGCAGCGCGCGATCGACGACGCCGCGCGGGCGCAAATGCCGCTGGCGCTGCCGCCCGGCATCTACCGCACCAGCCTGCTGAGGCTCTCCAGCGGTACGCAGCTGATCGGCGTGCGCGGCGCCACCACATTGATCTTCAGCGGCGGCGCGTCACTACTATCAAGCGAAGGCGCCGATCACATCGGCCTCAGCGGTCTGACGCTGGACGGCGGCAACATCAAGCTGCCGACGCGGCGCGGGCTGATCCACTGCCTGCAGGCGCACGACCTGCGCATCAGCGATTGCACCGTCCTCAACAGCGGCAATAACGGCATCTGGCTGGAGAATGTCGCGGGCGCCATATCCGGCAATACGCTGAGCAACATTTTCAGCACAGCCATCGTTTCGTTCGACGCGCAAGGCCTGATGGTATCGCAGAACACGATTCAAGGCGCCCGCAGCAACGGCATCGAAATCTTGCGCAACGCCATCGGCGACGACGGCACGCTGGTTCTCGACAACCGCATCGAGGACATCAAGGCCGGTCCTGGCGGCTCCGGACAATACGGCAACGCCATCAACGCATTCCGCGCCGGCAATGTCATCGTGTCAGGCAACCGCATCCGCAATTGCGACTACTCCGCGGTGCGCGGCAATTCGGCATCGAACATCCAGATCTCCGGCAACAGCGTCAGCGATGTCCGCGAGGTCGCGCTGTATTCGGAATTCGCGTTCGAGGCCGCGGTGATCGCGGGCAATACCGTCGATGGCGCCGCAGTCGGCGTCTCCGTCTGCAATTTCAACGAGGGCGGCCGCATCGCCGTCGTGCAGGGCAACATTATCCGCAACCTCAAGCCGAAGCGGCCGATCGGCACCGCGCCGGACGACGACGCCGGCGTCGGCATCTATATCGAGGCGGATGCGGCGGTGACCGGCAATGTGATCGAGAACGCGCCGTCGTTCGGCATCATCGCCGGCTGGGGCAAGTATCTGCGCGACGTCGCCATCACCGGCAACGTCATCCGCAACACGTTCATCGGCATTGGCGTCTCGGTGACCTCAGGCGCGGGCACCGCGCTGGTCAGCAACAACATGATCTCCGGCACGCCGCGCGGCGCGGTGGTCGGGCTCGATCATGCCAAACCGGTCACACCGGATCTTGCCGCCGACGGTGCGCAACGTTTTGCGCAGGTGGCGATATCGGGCAATGCGGTGCGGTAGGATTACAGCGTCGTGCGCAGCATCGGGTAACGTTCGCCGGCTATGAGCGGATCGAGCGCGCGTTTCCACTCGAGGTCGGCGGGGGTGACAGTGGCCTCGCGCGGCGGGGCTTCCGCCGGCTGCAAGGTCGGCGACGCAGCCAGCGACACCGGCTCGGCGACGGCTACCACGGGGCGCATGGCACGTGGCCGCGGCTCCTCGTGCAGTACCGATCCGCGATAGGACGGTATACCGTTGGGACGATCAAGCCAGGACCAGGTTACCGGCATATTGCCCGCCGTGGCCTCCTGGGTTGCCATGGCACGCCAGCGTTCGACGGCCACCTTGGCTTCCTGGATGTTTTCGAGAAACTCGGCTTCGGTATGAAAACGGCGCCAGCGGCCGCTTTCGAACAGATCGGTCAGGTAATCCAGCCTGCGCTCGGCAAGAGCGGCCCAGCGTTCGATCATTTGGCGACCTGTAACGGCATTGGGGTGTGGTGACATGAAAATGTCCGCAAGAGGAAAACGGACGCAAAGCAACAAACGAATCAGTCACCAGTACTTGAAGATAATCTGTGGAAAAGTTCCGGGGGTCCAGCGGAATGTGGTCAAAATTGGACACCTGCCCCCAAATAACTGCGGAAATGCCGGCGGCGTCTAGCACTCCGCTAGTCAAGTCGTGCGGGGCGATGGCAGGTATTGGGACGCCATTAGAGACCAAACGAAAGACCCGCCCGGGGGGACAACCGGGCGGGTCTAGCAATACCGGGCGCTGGGGTGGATGGGCGCTCGCGCCGGATATGGCCTCGTTGGGGAGGGATTTCCGCTCCCACCTTCATCAGTCGCAGCAGCCCGGGCGGACGTTCAAAACGGTTCGAATTATTTTTGAATTTCTGCAGCGCCAATTTGATCGTGCGACTGCTCGTCTGATGCCATCGCAGGCGCGGACACTTCGAGCGCGCGGGTCGCCGGCACAGGCTCATTTGCGGGCGCTTCCGGTATCGGCGCCGCAGCGACGGGCCCCGCCCCGCCCTGCACCGCCGACACCGCACCATAGGCATCGGCTACGCCAGCGCCGAACAGATCGTCGCGTCCGGGCGTGCCGAGATCGCGCGCGGTCTTCATCAGGATCGTGCGGAGCTCGTTCGGCGTCAGCTGCGGATTGCGCTCGATCATCAAGGCCGCAAGCCCGCTGATATAGGCGGCAGAGAATGAAGTGCCCGAGGTCATCTGGTAGCTATTGTCTGGCGCCGGCAGAAAGATATCGACGCCGGGTGCCGACACCGCAATGTGCCCGCCACGGTTCGAGGCCGGAAACAGCCGGTCGTAAGCGTCGGTAGCGCTGACCGCGATGACGTTGGGATTGGCGGCGGGATACAGCGGCGGCGATTTCGGCCCGGCATTGCCTGACGCGGCGACCAGCACGATGCCCCTGGTAGCGGCCGCCGCGATGCCGCGCTCGACCAGTGGGTCCTGCGGTCCGGCAAAGCTCATATTGATCACCTGCGCGCCGTGCGACGCCGCATAATCGATGCCCTTGATGATCACGAACGAGGTGCTCTCGGCGCCGCTCTGTGCCACGCCGAAAGCGCGAATCGCCAGAATGCGCGCCCGCGGCGCGCTGCCCATCAGGCGCGCATGCGACACGATCGCACCGGCGATACCGGTGCCGTGGACATGCGGGCCTTCCTTGCTGCCGAGCGCATCGAACGATCCCGCGATGGCTCTGGCAAGTTCAGGATGCGCGACGTCGATGCCGGAATCGATCACCGCCACGGTGACGTTGCTGCCATAGGACAGCTTGTGCGCCTCCGGCAGCCGCAGTTTCGCCAGCGCATATTGCGCAGGATCGCCCTCGCCAAGCGCCGGCGTCGTGGTCTGGTCCTGCAGCACATAGCGGAAGTTCGGCTGCACGGCGCGCACGCTGGAATCGGCGCGCATTTGTGTCTGCACCGTCTCCACCGCGCGGTTGTCGGTGATGCGGAACAGGCCGATGGTGGTGCCAATCAGCGGAAAATCCTGCGACGCGATCCGCGCCAGCCGATAGCGCCGCGCCAGCTCATCGGCCTGCGCGTCGGTAAGCGTGCCATCGATTTCGGCGACGATCTGGCCAGGCACATAGCGTTGACTGAGCGCGGCCTGAACGCCACGGCGCGGACCGCCGGAATTCTGGCTGCGCGGCGGCGGGCCGTTGAAGCTGTTGCCGAGATCGGCGACGAACGGCCCGTCCTTGCATTCGCCGGACGCGGCGCGATTGGCATAAGCGCAGGCCGGATAGGTGTTCGGCGAATAGCGCACATAGGGAATGGTTGGCAGGACGACGGCGACAACAGACGGAATCGTCGGAGTGACAGATATCGGAGGCACGCGCACCGGCGGCGTTCGGCCGGCCGTTACGCCGATAGACGGCGGTCCGCCACGGCCCGTCGCGATGCCCACGCCAGCGGCATTGATACCGGTGCGGCCTGTTACGGTAACGTTGGCCCCGCGTCCGGCGATGTTTCCGACACGGCTGATGTTGGCACCACGTCCCGCCATGTTCGCGCCGCGGCCGGCGATACGTCCGGCGCCCGCAATGGTCGGGTTGATCCGTGCCGTATTGCCCGGCGCGATGGTCGGAATGCGCGAGCCGATGTTGAGGTTGGGGGAGCGCATGATGCTCTGCGCGTGCGCCGTAAAAATACCAAGCGGCAATACGGCAGCGATCAAGGCCAATACCGCGCTGCGTTGCACGAGCCGCTTGCTGGCACGACGATCATGGTTCATCGAAACCTCCTCGCACGCACGACACGCGGTCTGACTGATGCGATGCCGCCCTTACTGCGCGGCGACCGCCAGGCTGACGATCTTTTCCTTCTGCAGCCGGCCAATCAGGCCGGCAACCTCGTCTTTCGACATGGCCTTGGTGCTGAACTGCAGCCGGAACATGCCGTCCTTGCCGCCATCGACGATCGAGCCCTGATAGGTCTCGAGCAAGGCGGTGATATCCGAGACCCGCGCGGTTGGGGCAAAGCGCACGAAGGCGCGCGGGCCGGTTTCGGGTACCAGCGAACGGGTGACCGTCGCCGGCGCGCTTTGCGGTGCGGGCTGATAGGACGCCGTCTGGAACGAGGCGGTATCGCGCTGCATCAGCACAGCGCCGATCACGCCGGCCTGCAACAGCAGCGCCAGCGCGCCGACGGCTGCGGCGGTCGCCAGCGTACGCGGCGACAGCCGTGCAAAAAACCCGGCGACCCGCGCAGAGATGTTGAACGACGCGTAAGTGTCGCGCGCCGGTTCCGCGTCGATCGCAGTAAACAGCTTTTGCATCGCCCGCGACGACGGCGCGCCCAGGCTTTCGTTGAGCAGAATGGTTTCGGCGTATTCCTCCTGAATCGCAGCATATTGCCTGGCGAGTTCGGGATCCCTGGCGAGAGCCTCATCGACGCGGCGGCTGTCGCGCGTATTGAGCGTGCCGGCGGCGTGCCAGGGCAGCAATGCCTCGATCTCGCTCGGCTCCTGGTTCTGCACTTTCTTGCTCATTGCCATCATGGCCAGCCTCGTTCTACGCCGGCTGCCTTCAGCAGATCGGCCAATTTCTTGCGCGCATAAAACAGACGCGTCTTTACGGTATTTTCAGGAATTCCGACGATCTCGGCCACTTCTTCCACGGACTTCTCGTGGTAGTAGACGAGATCGACGATCTCCCGATGCTCTGGCGAAAGCGCCGTCAAACACTTCCGCAACGCGACACTGGTATCCTTTTTCTGTACCGCGACTTCCGGATCGTCGGACGTGTCCTCGATCGCGTTGGCCGTCTCATCGTCCAGTTCCGCATCCTTGCGCTTCCGCAGCGCCGACAGCGCCTTGAACCGCGTAATCGCCAGCAGCCAGGTCGAGACGGCAGAGCGGCCTTCGAATTTGCCCGCCTGACGCCATACGTCGAGAAAAACCTCGCTGATGAGATCTTCCGCGATCTGCTCGTTCCGCACCAGCCGAAGCCCGAAACGGAACACCCGGACATGGTGTCTGCCGTAAAGCACCTGCATGGCGAGCCGGTCGCCTTGCGCTATTCGAGCGATCAGGACGTCGTCCGAGGTCGCCTGTGTCGCACTCAATGGCCGTCTCGCAAAGTTGGTCGGGGTGAGGTCGTAAGAGGTTCGACTGACAAGGCAAAATCTTCTCAAATGCCCCGGAAATAAGAGGCGGGATCGCACGGAAGACCGGTTCGGCATCATACGCGGACGAAGATACCACAAGGAGTACCATAGCGCGCAACACCCCGACCGCCGGAATGATTCACCCAGCAACCTTACCAAGTCATAGCTTGCCGAACAGTGTTTGCACGAACAATCGGGCTGTTTTTGCGTTCTTCCCCACCGCCAGTCGGAAAGCACAGTGCCGCCGAGGCGCAATATAATCGCCCGGCGGCACCGCTTGAAAACTGGGCATTGCAATACCCCAGCGCATATGGGTCGGTGGATACCGGGAAAAGGTTCACGGCCGTTGGCGGATTTTTCGCCACATCAAGTCAAACTTCGGCCCCGGCGCCTTCACCACCCCGGGGCTCTTCTGTCGCTCGCTGTGAGACCTGTGCTCTCCTTCCTGAGCCAAATTACCGTTTAGGAACAAACCAGATAGCGCTGTTCCGACGCAGGGCCGGAGCGGCAAAAGATACCAAACCTAAACGCTTTCCCCGCTAGGGTTCCACTGAATACCAGCGACAGCGACAGCGAGATCATGACCACGGCCACGTCCTCCATTCAGGGTCCGGTAAACAGCGACTTTGAGCTCGTCGAGGGCGAGTTGCAGCCTGAGATGCTGATGCGGCGCTTGAAACGCCGGCGTCAGACGCTGGCGCTCGCCGTTGCCAGTCACCTCGTCAACATTGCCCTTCTGGTGGTCTACGCAGCCGCCGGAACGATTTCGGCAGCGATCGTCTACGCCTTCGCGGCATGCGCGGCCGGATCCGTTGGTTTCTTCGTCGCGATATCAGAAAGCGGCGTGAGCAACCGTTGGCGGGACCACCACTTCGCCGCGCCATACGCGGCGACAACCTTCGCCTTGCTGCTGGTTTTCATCTACATCGCACCGCAGGTCGCCGTGGTGTTCCTCTGTGCGCTGTTCCTTGTAGCCAACGTGGTCGCCCTGCGCGCGACGCCGCGACAGGGCGTTGGCGCATGGACCATGATGACGGTCGGTGTGGCGCTTTTGTATCTACTCGCCGATCTGCCGCTGACGCTGCCATTTGGCAGTGCTACGGAACGGTTTGGTACGCTGCTGACATTTTCCCTGACCATCGGCCGCAGCATGTTCATCGGCATCTTCGCCAGTTCGCTGCGGGACACGCTCTATCGTCGGCGAGTAGAGCTCGAGGCTGCTTACAAGCGGATCGAAGAACTTGCCGAGCTCGACGAACTCACGGGGGCATTCAATCGCCGCTGCATCATGCGGATGCTGGACGACGAGATCGTCCGCGCGCAGCGCAGCAAATCGCCGTGCACCGTGGCGCTGATTGATCTCGACTGGTTCAAGCGTATCAACGACAGTTTCGGACATCCCACCGGCGATGAAGTGCTGCGAACATTCGCCATCACCATGTTCGCCAATATTCGCAGCATCGACAAATTCGGTCGCTACGGCGGCGAAGAATTCCTGCTGGTGCTGCCCGACACGCCCCATGACATGGCCGTGCAGATGCTCGACCGGCTGCGCTCGATCGTCGCCACGCTGGACTGGAGTGCCTTCTCCGACGGGCTGACCGTTACGATTTCAGCCGGCGTTGCGACATTAAGTCCACACGAAACACCTGATACGCTCCTTGCACGCGCCGACAGCGCACTTTACGCAGCCAAGGAGCGCGGACGAAACCGTATTGCCAGCGCCTGAACCGAATTTCCGTTATCCCCGGCAGCGAAGAATCGCTGCCGGTCGTATTCGAAAGCTCCAGGACAGAGTTATGACTTCGAAACCTGCCATTTCAGCCAGTTTGCTTGACGAACTTCAGACCACCCTCGCCCACGGCACCGTGGCGCGCCGCGTTGAAACCCTGCGTCGTGTCACCGACCTCTTCATCAATAACGCCGTCGACTATTCAGACGCTCAAATCGCCGTGTTCGACGACGTTTTCGATTGCCTGATCGCGCAGCTGGAGTCCTCCGCCAAGGTCGTGCTGGCCGAACGCCTCGGCCCGGTCGCCAGCGCGCCACCACAAATAGTTCGGACGCTGGCATTCGACGATCTGATCGAAGTGGCCGCGCCCGTGCTGTCGCAGTCGGAACGGCTCGACGATCACACCCTGATCGAAACCGCCCGCACCAAGAGCCAGGGCCATCTGCTGGCCATTTCGGTACGAAAAATCCTGAGCGGCGCCGTTACCGACGTGCTGGTCGCGCGCGGCAATGACGAAGTCGTCAAAAGCACCGCCAACAATCCCGGTGCAGAATTTTCCGAGCAGGGCTATACGACGCTGCTGTCACGCGCCGAACGCGACGACGACATTGCGACCTGCGTCGGCATGCGCCCCTCGATTCCGCGGCATCATTATCTGAAGCTGATTGCAAAGGCCTCTGCTTCGGTTCGCGCGCGGCTCGATGCCGCCAATCCACAGTGGTCAGGCGATGTTTCGCTGGCCATCCAGGAAGTGACGCGCCGCGCTCGTTCAGCTCCTTCAGCCATCAGCCGGCAAACCATCATCGCCCGAGGGCTGGTGCGCTCGCTGTTCGAGGACGGACTGCTGGACGAAACCCAGGTGGCGACGTTTGCGGAAGCCAGCAAGTTCGATGAGGCCAATGCCGCGATAGCATGCCTCGCCAACGTCCCGATCTCCGCCGCCGAAAACATGATGGTCGAGTCCCGCACCGAAGGCATCTTTATCCTCTGCAAGGTCGCAGGATTCTCGTGGTCGACCGTCAGGGCGATCATCAATATGCGCGAGCAACTCTCGGGAATGGAGTTGTCCAACAGCAGCGGCGAAAAGGATATCTACGAACGGCTGCGGCTATCGACCGCGCAGCAGGTGCTGCGCTTTCATCGCATGCAACAGGCAACGTCGAGCCCACCGGCCGCCTGAATTCGACGCTCGTCTTTCTGTCGAGCCGAGCGTCCGGCCCCGCGTGTTGCGCCGCCGTGAGCCGTTGCATCGCATCGCGCAACACCAATAGCGCTGATCTGGTATCTGCCAGCGGGCATCGACTTGCCCGCGAACGCGCGTTGATATTGAGCCCGGGCGTATCATTTCGAAGGGCAGCATGCATGCGGGTTTTGATCACTGGTGCCGGCGGGTTTATCGGCAAAACGCTGACCCGCACGCTTTTGCAAGACGGCCATCTCACCGGCCGCGCCGGCGAAACTGAAAAGATTGAGGAAATTCTCCTCCTCGACACCCATCTGCCGCCGATGTCCGACCCCAGGGTGAGGCGACTGCAGGCCAACATCTCCGCGCCCGATGTGCTCAAGCAGATTGCCGGCTGGAAGCCGGACAGCGTGTTTCATCTTGCGGCCGTGCTGACCAGCGCAGCCGAGCAGGATCCGGCCCGGGCGCTGGCGGTCAACGTATCGGCGCTGGCAGAGCTGATTGACAGCATCGGCACCAAGGACGCACCGCCGCGGCTGATCTTTCCAAGCTCGATTGCCGTATTCGGCGGCCTGCTGCCGGACCATGTCGATGACGATCATCTGCAGCGACCACAAACCTCCTACGGCACACACAAGGCCATCGCCGAGCTGATGCTGGCGGACGCCACGCGGCACGGGCTCATCGACGCGCGTGCACTGCGGCTGCCGATCGTGCTGGTGCATCCCGGCCCGCCGACCCAATCCGTATCCGACCGGATCGCAGCGATCGTGCGCGACAGCGCCGCCGGAAGACCGTCGGTCTGCCCGCTACGCCCCGATACAAAAGTCCCGGTGGTCTCTGTGCAGACTGTCGCGCGCAACCTGATCACGCTGCACAATGGCGATCCCGCGAAACTGCGCGGCAAACGCGCGCTGAACCAGCCGGCGCTAACCGTCAGCATGGAAGACATCGTCGCGTCGATTGCGCGGGTAATCGACGCCACGCCACCAGAGGTGAGCTTTGCACCGGACCCGGAATTGAAGAAGATCGTCGATAGCTGGCCAAAAGGCTTCATTTCCACGCGCGCGCCATCGGTCGGCGTCGTCGCCGACAAAAATTTCGACGATATTGTCTCGAAGTATCTGACATACCTTGCGGCAGCGAAATCCGCAGCATGAGCGAGGCACAAGCCGACATCTGCATCATGGACGCTGACTCGTCCGGCATCGACAACCGCGTCGGTTTAGTATTTCAGGAATTTAGCGCCCGCCAGCGCGCCGATCGCTGTCACCAGCGCAGTTGCGATGGTGTACCAGGTTGCCACGAACAACGGTGAATCGTCGGAGCAATGCGCGGCATACAACGTCGCCGCCAGTCCCGCTGACAGCAGTCCCGCCAGTGCGCCAGCGACGGCCGGACGTGCCGGGGCGCCCTGCCGCAACGCCACCAGCGATGCCGCCAGCAACGGCAGCGAGAATGCGGGAATCGCGACCATGCAAACCCGCGAATTGTTACCGACCAGCCGCGTCATCATCGGCAGCCGTTGCGGCAGCATCATTTCGCCTGCGATCCCGATTCCGAGAAGGCCGAGCGGAAGCAGCAGCAACCACGCCCAGCCGCGTAGCGAAGCTTCGGGCCGCGACAGATGTAGGCTGATCATGATCGCCGGCAGCGCCAGCGCCAGCGTCACCAGAAACTTCAGATCGAAGAATGGGTTATGCATCGCGGTCATGACGTCCTGGCGCACGCCGAGAGTGACGAGCAGCATCGCCGCCGAGACCGGCAGCGCAACCAGCAAAGCCATGGCAAGCGCTGAGCCGGCAGATCGGGCGTGGGTGCCGTTGTCGGCGGCGAGGGCTTGAATCAGGCGGTCGGTATCCACTGTCATTCCTTCCGCAGTTTTGCCGCAAGGCTGGCCAGCCCGCGATGCAGTGCCACGCGCACGGCGCCTTCGGTCATCGACAGCTTCGAAGCAGTTGCCTTGATCGAAGCGCTGTCCACCGCGACCGATTGCAGCACGTCGCGTTGCCGCGCCGGCAGGCCTGCCAGATGACCGGCGACCTCGCCGGCCGACAAGGTTTCCGCCGGCGGCTCGCTCGGAATCGTCTCGGCAAAATCGTCGATATTGACGAACACCCGGCGGCCGCGCCGGCGCAGCGCGTCGATCAGCTTGTTGCGCGCGATCGCGAACAGCCACGGCGCGAATGGCGCATCGGCGTCCCAGGTCTGCCGCTTCAGATGCACTGCGAGCAAAATGTCCTGCACAATATCCTCGGCCTGATCGGGCGGCTGTCCGGCTCTTGCCAGACCACGCCGCGCACCTGCCCGCAGCACCGGCGTGACAGACTTCAGAAGACGGTGATACGCGCCACTGTCTCCCGCATTGGCCGACCGCATCAGATCGGTCCACTCGTCATCACGTCCGCGCACACGCGCTCCTAACCAAGCAATTCGGCCGAATTTTCAATTTGTTACATGAGACAGCGACAATCACGGAGCCGTGATAGAGACCTTCCGGTGGAGCGAGTTCGTCGGGCCGCGAAACCCCAGCCGAACAAGTTTTACCACAGCAGGCTCTTAGCATCGATCGGCGAGCCTGGCACCCGTCTCCTTGATTCCAAAACGAATTTCGCCGTGGTACGACGAGTCAGGCATGGTGCCCTGCCCCGTTTTTGCCGGACTCGACCAAAAATTCCCCTTTTCTGCCCCGGTGTGGACACGGCCGCAGTCTCCCTTGCGATCCGGGGGCGGGCACTTCGGGGAGATTGCCATGAACATCAAAGTCAGCGGGCGCTCGGCGTTGATACTCGCAGCGGGACTATGGATGTGCATCGCGGGGCCGATGCGCGCGACGGAGAGCGACGCGCGCGAGCCTGAGCCGGCAACCACGGCGGACAGTGCGACCGAGAAGCCGGACAAGCCGATGGCATTGACCAAATACACCAAACATCGCAGCTCAAAGAAGATCGCGAAATCGCACAATTCCGACAAGGTCGCGTCAAAGGCGTCCGAAAAAGCGGTCGATGAAGGCCGCGCGAAGAGCGATGACGGCGACGCCAAAATCCCGACTTCGGTCGCCAATGCCAATGCACAACTGCCGGCGGAAACGCCTACCGACATGTCCAACATGGCAACGCAGGCCGACAGCATGCTCAAACTGATGGGCGGCAAGCCGGTCGATGCCGCGGCAGCGCAGCCCGAAGCCAATACCCAGCTCGTCGCCGCCGATCAGCTCAACGAAGTCGATCGCGCTCTGAGCGACGAAAAGCCCGCACCGACGGACAAGCCCACTTTGACGCTTGCAAGGGCTTCGATCGACGCGCCGGTGGTAAGCAGCCAGGACAATGCGACCTGGGACCAGACCTCTCTGATCGGCAAGATCTTCATAGCTTTCGGCGGCCTGCTGACCATGGCCTCGGCGGCGCGGATGTTCATGGCCTAGGTTCTCGGCCTGAATCGCCGCACTTGAACCATGTCCCGCCAGCGGGCAGATTGCGCGCGGTTGCCGGTCCCGGCAGCCGCAGCAAAAATCCGCGGGATGAAACATGAGCAGCTTCGAACACATCATCGTCGAGCGCAAAGGCGCCGTCGGCATTCTCAGCCTCAACCGCCCGAAGATGCTCAACGCCCTCTCCTTCGGCGTGTTCAGCGAAATCAGGATCGCCATCGACGAACTCGAAGCGGATGACGGCGTCGGCTGCATCATCGTCACCGGCAGCGAGAAGGCGTTCGCGGCGGGCGCCGACATCAAGGAGATGCAGCCGAAAAGCTTCATCGATATGTTCACCAGCGATTTCACGGAAATCGGCGGCGACCGCGTTGCCACCTGCCGCAAGCCGACCATCGCCGCCGTCAGCGGCTATGCCCTCGGCGGCGGCTGCGAACTGGCGATGATGTGCGACATCATCATTGCCGCCGACACCGCGAAATTCGGCCAGCCGGAAATCACATTGGGCACCATTCCCGGCATCGGCGGCACCCAACGCCTCACCCGCGCGATCGGCAAATCCAAGGCGATGGATCTCTGCCTCACCGGCCGGATGATGGACGCCGCCGAAGCTGAGCGTTCCGGCCTCGTCAGCCGCATCGTGCCCGCTGACAAGTTGATGGAAGAAGCCATTGCGATGGCCGAGAAGATCGCAGCGATGTCGCGCCCGGTGGCGGCGATGGCCAAGAGCGCGGTCAACCGCGCGTTCGAAACGCCGCTGACCGAAGGCCTGAAGGTCGAGCGCGATCTGTTCCACGCGACGTTCGCGTTGGAGGATCGCTCCGAAGGCATGGCGGCGTTCGTCGAGAAGCGAAAGCCGGTCAACAAGAACCGCTAGCTTTCGCGGCTGCGCGCGAGCGCACCGCTGACCAGTGCGTGATAGGCGCGGTCGGACAGCGTTGTGGGTTTGTCGAGACCAAGCCGGGCGAGGCAGGCTTCGTCGGAAGCATCGGGAGCGTGCGTCATCCCCCGCCAAAACAGCGCCGCCAATCGTTGCGGCGAACTCAAGGCAGCGCTCAAGATCTTCAGCGCCGGGATCAGGCGCTGTTCAACCTCGGTAAAATCGCTGCCGAACGGAAACGCCGGCAGCAGACCGGCGTCGCGCGCGGGCTTCAACGCCGCAGCGATTCGCTCGGGTGCGTTGTCGCGATGCGCTGCGGGAATCTCGAAGCCGCGCGGCAGCTTGCCGGCGTCCTTGGCCTGCTTCATCAGTTCCGGCTGAAACCGGGAATCCGCGACCGACAGCATCGCCGCGATCACGTCGGCATCCGACTTCCCGCGCAAATCGGCAACGCCGTATTCGGTGATGATGATATCGCGCAGGTGCCGCGGAATGGTCTCGTGGCCATAGTTCCAGCGGATATTGGAGACCGGCTTCTTGCCGGCATGCGCTGCTTCCACCGTGAGGATCGACCGCGCGCCGTCCAGCGCAAACGCCTGCGCGACGAAATTGTACTGGCCGCCGACGCCACTCACCACCTGGCCGTCATCGAGGCCGTCGGAAATCGCCGCGCCCATCAAGGTTGCCATCATCGCATTGTTGACGAAGCGGGCATCGACGCGGGCGCGGCGCTTCGATGGCTCATCGCCATAGAGTGCGTTGGTGAACGACACCGGCATCATCTGGATTTTTGCCAGCTGGTCCGGCGCCATCGCGCGAAGCGCCGCGTAGAAGGATTTTGGCCCGAGGAAGAAAGCACCATGTAGGCTGACGCCATCGACCTCGCGCTTCAGAATGCCGGCATCGATCAGGCCGAGAAAGGCTTCGAACAGCATTTCGCTGACGCCATAGAGGCCTTTTTCAAAGGGGCTCGTTTCGAGACAAGCCACGCTGGGCGTCAGTCGCCGCATGATCCCTTGAAACGCCGCGTTGTCGCGGTGGCGCACGATCAGGCCCTGCGCCAGCGCGTCGCCGACCTGGCCGATTCCGATCTGCAGCGTGCCGCCATCGCGAACCAGGCCGGCGGCATGCAGGCCGATGGCGTATTTGGTATCGCTGATCGGCTCGGACGGCGGTGCGAACAGCGGAAAGTCGGTCTCGGCACTGTCGAGCACCGCGCTGAATTCATCGCCGGCGAGATCGCCCTGGCCGGGCATGAACGGCAATTCCGAATTGACCTGCCCGATCAACTTGAACGACGCGCGGCCTTCGGCGCGGGCGCGCAGGAGGTCCAGCGTGGTGTCGGTGTTGCAACTCAGGCTGTAGCGCGCGACGCTATCGACCACCCGCTTCGCCACGAGTTGGGTGATGACGTTGAGCCCGCGCGTCAGCAAGTACGACGCGGCGTGGGTGTAGTTAGCGGAAATGTAGTTCTGCTGCGCGTAAGGCAGATGCAGCCATTTGCCGGCGAGAAAGAAGAATTCGATCACCTGGATATTGTCAGGCAGCGCGCCTTCATGCAGCGCGGCGGCATAGTCGAGGTCGGGATAGCCACCGAACAGCCGTGCGATCACCGGATCGATGAAGCGCTTTTCCAGCTCACTCGACGGCTTTGGCTTCTCCAGCGTCAGCGCCGAGAAGAATGTGAGGTTGATACTGCGGTCGGCAGCGGCGCGCCGGTACAGCGCGTTGATGATGTGGTTGGCCTTGCCGAGCCCCAGCGGCAGTCCCACCACCAGCGTGGTCCCGACGTCGCGAACGATCTCTTCCGCGATGGCGCCAGGATCGGAGAACATTTTCGGCATGAGAATTCCGTCTGAAGCGCGAAAAGGGACCCCACGCGCGAGTCGCAGGCAAGCGCAGGACGCCGCCTCCACCGCTTTGCGCGTTATTCAGAAATGTGTCCAGCTTGCAACACACGCGGGCGTGTATGCGCGGGTTTATTGTCGCATTCCCGCCTTGCACCATTCCCCTTAGGGTCCTGAGCAATCAAGAGAATTGCGGCATTAAATGCCCTGTGGGGAAAGCGCCAAAGGGGCTGGCTTGATCGCCGGATGGTTTGCCTGTGCTGGCAACGCCCTCTAAACATACAATCGACGTCGGCGGGGGCAGACGTCTGAAGATTGCTTTGGGATAACATGGCTCGTCATCACGGGAGATTTGGCCTCGTCGCAAGGCGCGTGCTTCGAACAGGCATGGCCTTGGGCATCACGACGTGCAGCGCCTTCGCTGTGGTCGTCGATGCGCGCGCTGAAACCGTCCCGGAAGCCCTGGTCAAGGCCTACCAGTCCAATCCGCAGCTGAACGCCGAACGGGCGCGGCAGCGCTCCACCGACGAGAACGTGCCGCAGGCCATGGCCGGCTATCGGCCGCAGATCGTGGCCACGCTCGGCGTCGGCTTGCAGGCTGTACGCGACCTTTTGCCCGACAACACCATTCAGGGCGCCACGCTGAAACCCTGGACCATTGGCGTCACCGTGACGCAGACGCTTTTCAACGGCTTCAAGACCGCCAACAGCGTCCGCGTCGCGGAATTGCAGGTGCAGTCCGGCCGCGAGGCCCTGCGCAATGTCGGACAGGGCGTGCTGCTCGACGCGGTCACCGCCTATACCAATGTGCTGGCGAACCAATCGCTGGTGGACGCGCAGCGCACCAATGTCACTTCGCTGAAGGAAACGCTCGGCGTTGCCCAGAAGCGGCTCAACGCGGGCGACGTGACCCCAACCGACACCTCGCAGGCCGAAGCGCGTCTGGCGCGCGGCATGGCGGACCTTAACACTGCCGAGGTCAACCTCGCGATCAGCCAGGCGACCTATGCGCAGATCATCGGCAACGCGCCATCCCGCCTCAGCCCGGCCGAGCCGGTGGACCGGTTGTTGCCGCGCAGCCGCGAGGACGCCATCGCCCTCGCCTTCAAGGGCCACCCGGCCGTGATTGCCGCCAGTTTCGACGTCGATGTCGCCTCGACCACGATCCATGTCGCCGAAAGCAGCCTCTATCCAACCGTCACATTGCAGGGCAGCGCCAGCCGCGCCAACCAGTCCGACCCGACGCTCGGCACCTTCCGCACCGACCAGGCCTCGATCATCGGCCAGGTCACCGCGCCTATCTATGACGGCGGCCTCGCTGCCGCGCAGACCCGGCAGGCCAAGGAACTCTCGACGCAAAGCCGGTTGGTGCTCGAAATGGTACGCAACCAGGCCCGCACGGCGGCCGTTGCGGCATGGGTGTCCAACGAAGGTGCCAAAACCGCGGTCAGCGCCGCCGAATCCGAAGTCCGCGCCGCCGGCGTCGCCTTGCAGGGCGTGCAGCGCGAAGCCCAGGGCGGCCAGCGCACCACGGTGGACGTGCTCAATTCACAGCAGGATCTGGTGTCGGCCAAGGCGCGGTTGATCGGCTCGCAGCGCGACCGTGTGATTGCCTCCTATGCCTTGCTCAGCGCCACCGGCCGGCTCGACGTCAAGACGCTCGGCCTGAACACGCCGGACTACCTGCCGGAGGTGCATTACCATCAGGTCCGCGACGCCTGGCACGGCCTGCGCACGCCGTCGGGGCAATGAACCGCCCACGATCGAATGCCCGCATTATTTCTGATTGGCATAGTATTGCAGCATGCTGCGCGCGGAAATTTCTTTATCCGACCGACGGCCGAGAAAAAACAGGCCGCCCGCCGCATCAGCGGCTTTTCTGCCGCGGCTCATAAGATCGAAGTACCTTAGCCAGAAGAACGGCAATGATACCAGGCGCGATAGCTTATCTCCGGCTCCGAGTGCCCGCGCAAAATACCGGATCGACCACAGCATAACGACACCCGCTCCAGTTACCGGACCCGCGCTGATTTCCTCGAAACGCCTGAACAGCCACCGGTGTCCGCTCTGCGTGAAGCGCGTGAAGTCGTAGGCCCGTTCGTGAACTTGCTGCATGAACGGCGTCTCGGCATATACGATGCCCGACGTTCCGAGCACGCGATGAATCTCAGCAACGATGACCGCGGGTTCAAGCACATGTTCGAGAACGGCCTGAACCCAGACGCCATCGAATGAGCCATCCTTGAATGGCAATTTGTGTCCATCAACCAGCAATTCCGTAAACTCCGAAGCATAAACGTCGGTGTTGATCAGTTCGATGGCCGGATCGGAATAAAGCTTGTCAGCACCTGACCCGATTGTGCCGCCCCCTATCACCAAAATCCGCGGTCGCCCGACCTCTCCTCTCAGTAGATTCAGAAAGCGTTCGCAATTCTGTTTCGCGATGGGGTTTTCCCCATTGATGAACCTGTGGATCCGGGAACCAATCGAGCGACGCGAGATATCGCGGGCAAAAACCGCTCCATCGGAGCCCTCATAGGCCGAGCGCTCGAAAACGCTATCCTCGAAGTCGATAAGGACAGGTTGCTTGCCTACTTTCGGGAAGCCGGTTTCCGAATAGACGCAATCGCTGTTTGAACAAGTTGGATTTTTCCGTGTGAACTTCAACGAACATCCGCAGCGAGGGCATTGAACATCATCCTTCCAGTATGATGCCGATGACTGCTGCACGAATTTGACGGAAGTCACATTCAATATGGAACTCTCCAATTTCTGCCTACATCAATGAACGACAGTCGCAATAAACAGCAGCACAATGATGTCATTCAACGCGACTTTATGTGATCTGTTCGCCCGTTTCTCGTCACAGATTTCATAATTCCAGGCGCAAGCATGATGCGCGGGGTTCCCTCGAAACAATGTTTCTCAAGGCGAACCGGATCTGGAACTAACGAGCGCGTCGCGAGAAATATGAAATCAGCACCGGCAGCGTGATCAGGATCACCAGCGGCGCCAGCATCATGCCGGTGACCACCACGATGGCCAGCGGCTTCTGGACCTGCGAGCCGATGCCTTCCGATAGCGCCGCCGGCAGCAGGCCAATACCAGCGACCACGCAGGTCATCAACACCGGACGCAATTGCAATTCGCCGGTGCGGATCACCGCCTTGAGCCGATCGAGGCCTTCGTCGATCAACTGGTTGTATTGCGACAGGATGAGAATGCCATCCATCACCGCAATGCCGAACAGCGCGATGAAGCCGATCGCGGCCGACACGCTGAACGGAATGCCCGAGATCAGCAGCCCGAGCACGCCGCCAAAAATTGCCATCGGGATCACGCTCATGGCGAGCAACGTATCGACCATCGAGCCGAAGTTGAACCAGAGCAGCACCCCGATCAGCGCCAGGCTGATCGGCACCACGATCGACAGCCGCTTGATGGCGTCCTGCAGATTGCCGAATTCGCCGACCCACTCGGTCCGCGATCCCGGCGGCAGTTGCACCTGTGCGTCCACCTTCTCCTGGGCTTCGCGAATGGCGCTGCCGAGGTCGCGCTCGCGCACCGAGAACTTGATCGGCAGATAGCGCTCCTGGCCTTCGCGGTAGATATAGGCCGCACCCGACACCAGATTGATCGAAGCGACTTCGCTGAGCGGAATCTGCGTGACGGTGCCGTTCGGCCCGGGCGCGCCGATCCGCAGGTTCTGGATCGCCTCGGCGCTGCGGCGATATTCCGGCGCCAATCGCACGATGATCGGGAAATGCCGGTCGGAGCCGGACTCGTAGAGATCGCCCGCAGTATCGCCGCCGATCGCCACCTTGATGGTGGCGTTGATATCGCCGGGGGACAGCCCGTAACGCGCGGCCTTGGCGCGATCGATATCGATCTGGATGGTGGGTTGGCCGAGCGAGGTGAACACCGCCAGATCGGTCACGCCCTGCACGGTCGACAGCACCGACTTGATCTTGTTGGCAGTGACGGTCAGCGCCTCCAGATCGTTGCCGAACAGCTTGATCGAGTTTTCACCCTTCACGCCGGAGACGGCTTCCGAAACGTTGTCCTGCAGATACTGCGAGAAGTTGAATTCGACGCCGGGGAATTTGTCCTGCAGATCCTTCAGCAGCCGCGCCGTCAGCGCGTCCTTGTCCTGCGGCGCCGGCCATTCGCTGGAAGGCTTCAGCGGCGCGAAGAATTCGGCGTTGAACAGGCCGGCGGCGTCGGTGCCGTCATCAGGACGGCCGTGCTGCGAGACCACCGATTCCACTTCGGGCTGCGCGCGGATGATCTTGCGCATCTCGTTGACGTAGCTATTGCCCTCCTGCAGCGAGATGGTCGGCGGCAGCGTGGCGCGGATCCAGAGGTTGCCCTCTTCCAGCTTCGGCAGGAATTCCAGCCCGAGCACGCGCGCGAGAAGGACGGTGAGCACGACGAGAACGACGCCGGCGCCCATCACCAGCCTGCGGTTGCCGACGGCCCAGGTCAGCACCGGCATATAGAGCCGATGCAGCTGCCGCATGATCCAGGTCTCGGTTTCCTCGACACGCGCCGGCAGGATGATGGCGCTGAGTGCCGGGGTGATGGTGAAGGTCGCAATCAGGCCGCCGGCGAGCGCGTAAGCATAGGTTCGCGCCATCGGCCCGAAGATGTTGCCCTCGACGCCGGACAGCGTGAACAGCGGCAGGAACGCCGCGATGATGATGGCGGCAGCAAAGAAGATCGAGCGCGATACGTCGGCGGAGGCACTGAGGATAGCGTGGCTCTTCATGCCCATGATGGTTTCGGACGAGATATGGCTGCGCTCGGCCTCCGAGAGTTTGGTGGTCTGTGTCAGGCGGCGGAAGATCGCCTCCACCATGATCACGGTGCCGTCGACGATCAGGCCGAAGTCGATGGCGCCGACCGACAGCAGATTGGCGGATTCGCCGCGCATCACCAGAATGATCACCGCGAAGAACAGTGCGAACGGAATTGTGGCACCGACGATCAGCGCGCTGCGCAGATCGCCGAGAAACAGCCACTGCAGCAGCACGATCAGAAGGATGCCGACCACCATGTTGTGCAGCACGGTGCGGGTGGTGATGTCGATCAGGTCCTTGCGGTCGTAGATGCGCTCGATGTGCACGCCCGGCGGCAGGATGCTGGAGTTGTTGATCGCATGCACCGTCTGCTCGACGCGCGTTATCGTCGGTGAACTCTTTTCGCCGCGGCGCATCAGCACGATGCCCTGGACGATGTCATCGTCCATGTTGAGGCCGGCGATGCCGAGCCGCGGTTTCTCGCCGACGGAGACGGTGGCGACGTCCTTGACCAGCACCGGATTGCCGCCGCTCTGCGAGATCATGGTGTTGGCGAGGTCTTCGATGGAGCGGATCAGGCCGACGCCGCGCACCACCGCGGATTGCGCGCCGATATTGACGGTGTTGCCGCCGACATTGATGTTGGAATTGCCGACCGCCGTCAGCAGCTGCGGCAGCGTCAGGCCATAGGCCACGAGCTTGTTGAAATCGACCTGGATCTCATAGGTCTTGGTCTTGCCGCCCCAGCCGGTGACATCGATCACGCCCGGTACCGAGCGGAATCGGCGCTGCAGCACCCAGTCCTGCAGCGTCTTCAGATCGAGCACGCTGTAGTTCGGCGGCCCGACCAGCCGGTAGCGATAGATCTCGCCGATCGCTGACAGCGGCGAGATGCCCGGCTGCACATTGCCGGGCAACGGCGACAGCTGCGACAGCCGGTTCAGCACCTGCTGCAGCGCCTCGTCATAAGTGTAGTCGAACGAGAACTGCAGTTTGACGTCGGACAGTCCATACAGCGAGATAGTCCGGATCGTTTTCAGGTTCTTGATGCCGGCGACCTGGGTTTCGATCGGGATCGTAATGTAGCGCTCGATCTCCTCCGACGACAGGCCCGGACTCTGCGTCACGATATCGACCATCGGCGGGGTCGGATCGGGATAGGCCTCGATGTTGAGCTGATTGAATGCGATCAGACCGCCGATCATGACGGCGATCAACAGACCCAGCATCAGAAAACGGCGCTTGACGGCAAGGGCAACGAGACGATCCATCCAGATCGGACCTTTCAGAAGAGCCGAAGCTGGGAATTAGCTGGCGGACGCCGCGCGATCGATGAACAGGCTGCCCTTGGTGACGATACGTTCGCCCGGTTTCAGATTGCCATAGACCTCAACGAGGTTGCCATTGGTGAGGCCGGTCTTGATCTGCCGCAGTTCGATGGTCTTGTCTTCGTGCGCCACCCAGATGCGGACCTGATCGCCTTCATAGATCAGCGCCTGCTTGGGCACGCCGACCGAAGGCTGATCGCCTGGCGCGTAGATCGTCACGGTGGCGAACATTTCCGGCTTCAACAGGCCGTTAGCGTTATCCAGCGTGGCGCGCACCAGCAGCCGGCGCGTCGCCGGATCGAGCGCGGTGGCGACGTAGTTGATACGCCCCGTCAGCACGCGGCCAGGCAGCGCCAGCACGCTAAAGCTCATCTCCTGGCCGACCTGGACTGCGGAGGCTTCGGTCTCGCGCACAAAGGCGGTGAGCCAGACCGAGGACAGATCGCCAATCACGAACACCGGATCGCTGGCGCCGGAGCTGACATATTGTCCGGGGCCGATCTTGCGCTGGACCACCGTGCCGGCGATCGGGGCGAAGATGGTGGCTTCCCGATTGATCTGGCCTTTTTCCTGGAACGCGGTGATGGCTTCGTCGGTGAGACCGAGGATGCGCAGGCGATTGCGCGCCGCTTCCAGCGCGGTTTCCGCCGAGCGCAGATCGTTCTGCGCCTGGATCAGGGTGGCCTGTGACTGCTGATAGTCCTTGAGCGGAACGGCCTTGCCTTCGAACAGGTCCTTGGCGCGCCTGTCCTGGATCTGCGCCAGCTCGAGTTGCGACTTGGCCTTGTTAAGGGCGGTTGCCGCGGTGACGAAATCGTTCTGCGCCTGCACGGTGTCCGCGGCCTCGATCACGAACAGCGGCTGGCCCTGCTTGACGCTGTCGCCCGGCCTGGCCAGCAGCTTTGTCACCCGGCCCGCATAGGGCGAGAACACCGGCGTCGAGCGATCTTCGTCGACCGCGATCTTGCCTTCGGTGACATGCTCGGCCCGAAACGCGCGGGCAGTGACCGGTTCGATGGTCAGGCTAGCCCATTCCGCCGGTGTCGTGGTGTAGCGTTGCGGGTTCTTGCGGGACTGGCTGGAAACTTCCGAATTGCGATGTGGGGCCTCGGCCGTCCGCAAGAAGCCGATGCCGGCGACCACAACCACCGCGACAGCGGCGGCGCCGGCAGTGATGTTCCTTTTGCTAAGATACTGAAATCGTTCGTTAAAATTCGTCACTCGAAGACCTATGTCAGAGGCGCGATCAATCCGCGGCGATTTGTCCCATCAGCACGCTAATAGTGCGCATCTGCGCGTTCAAACAATCTAAAAACGCATGTGCACTTACGATTTTAAGTTAAAAATTTGCAGGACCCTGAACGGTTTTCAACGGCGAACCGGCCATTGCGGTGCGTGGCTGCCGAGCGGCACCGCCGGGCGCACCCACACCGCCGGGGTTTTCGATAACACCGCCGCATGACGAACCGCCGACAGCATGCCAAAACCGGACGGCGTCTGCTCGACAAAGGGCTTGATCTCGTCGCCCGGCAAATCCCCCGCGGCAAGGCCATCGGCGAGCCGGCCCATGTCCCACAGCCATTTGCCGGTGCGCGCCAGCGAGACCTGGACGTGCCAGCTGCCGCCCTCGCGGGCCTGACGCGCCTGCGCCATCATCGCGCCGAACGCCATCAGATAGCCGGTGGCATGGTCGAGCATCTGCGCCGGCAATTCCTTCGGGCCCTCGACCCCGGCCGCCTGCCCCTCGGCATGGTTGAAGCCGGTGGCGCATTGCACCAGCGAGTCGAAACCGCGACGCTCGGCCCACGGCCCTTCGCGGCCATAGGCGGACAATGAGGCATAGACGATGCCCGGGCTGATGATCGCGGCCTCCGCCGGCGACAAGCCGAGCGCTGCGAGCGACCACGGCCGATAGCCCTGCGAGAAGATATCGGCCTCGGCGAGCAGGCCGCGCAGCACATCGCGCCCCTGCTCGCTTTTAAGATCGGCGAAACTGCTGAGCTTGCCGCGGCCGGTATCGATGGTGAGCCAGGGAATCGCCGGCAGATCGGGGCCGGAAATCAGCATCACATCGGCGCCATGCGCCGCCAGCGTGCGGCCCGCGACCGGCCCCGCGATCACGCGCGACAGATCGAGCACGCGCAAGCCCGACAGCGGCCGACCGCCCGATGGCCATGGCTTTGGCGCGGCCTCGCCGATCTTGCTGATCTCGATCAGCGGCAATGCGGCGATCGCTTCCGCCTGCGGCAGGGCCGACCACTCACCGTATGAGCGCATCAGCGCGACGACGCCACCGGCGGCATAGGCCGCGGTCTCAAATGCTTCACCATCCCATTGCAGCAGCGCGGCCTGAACGGCCTCGCGTTCTGCCGCGCAGTTCAGCACCCGGCAGACCGCGTCGCGATGGTGTGGGAAATTGGTATGCAGCCGGACGAATTTTCCGTCACCGGTTTTATACACACCGGCGATGGCATCCCACGCCGGCGGCGGCGGATGGCCATCGCGGCGCAGATAGCGCTCGGAACGGCATTCGACGACGGCGTGGCGCATGTCGACGCTGACGCGTTGCGATTGCCCGCTGCGCAGCTGGCAGATGTTTGCGGCCGCAAGCCCTGCCGCGGCGATGCTGACCTGCGCCGCAGCCGCAACGCGGAACGACGACGGCAGCTGCGGCTCGTCGCCGGTCAGCGTCACCACTGGCAGCGTGGAGGGATCACCGCCGACGCCGGTCCAAAGACCGGCAAGGATTTCGGAAGGACTTTGCATGGTGTTACATTTTCCTTCCGTATGGGGATGGTAAGTGCACCGGTTTTAAGGCCTGAGCGCGATTCAACATAGCATCCGATTCTTCACTCCTGCCATGAAGGAGCTGCAATGACTACGATCGATCCGCTTACCGCTGCTGCCGTCGTGTTTGCAACTGCTGCGACGGACGCCGTCTATGTCATGTTCACTTCCGCGGTGGTGGCGCGCCGGCGAGTACCTGCAGCGACCTGGAGCAGCATTTGGTATTTGCTCTCGTCCTATGCCGTGATCAGCTATACGGAAAACTGGGCCTATGTGGTTTTCGCAGCCGCCGGCTCATGGCTCGGCGCGTTTGCATCCATCACCTTTTTGCACCGTCCTCCTGGGGGACCGCCGGTGGGCGCTGCGCCCGACTAGCATCCGGCTCGGTATAGCCGGCCACCCGGGATAGAGCCGATCATTTGTATCAGTGAAAATCCCGCGAGCGCGGCAGAATCCGGACATCGCGCGGATGGCGAATTCGTTGTGCGGGATTGCCGGGATGATCGCGGCGGTCGTCATGGAGCGGCTCGGCGTTGCCGGTCAGCAATGCCGGTTTCCCGCCAAGCGCGTCATTGGCGAGATGCTTCAGATCATCCGAGCGATCGAACAATCGCTCGGCAACGAGATGCACCACTTTTTCCGGACTGCTCTGGATGCGCCCCT
This sequence comes from Nitrobacteraceae bacterium AZCC 2146, assembly GCA_036924855.1. NCBI lineage: Bacteria > Pseudomonadati > Pseudomonadota > Alphaproteobacteria > Hyphomicrobiales > Nitrobacteraceae > Nitrobacteraceae bacterium AZCC 2146. Next base: position 7,342,945 of record JBAGRP010000001.1, on the reverse strand, counting down.
CGACCAGGATCAGCCGCGCGCCCATCACTTCCTTGCGAAACTGCTCCATCACCTGCGGCCATACCACGATATTGGCGATGCCGGTTTCATCCTCCAGCGTCATGAACACCACGCCGCTGGCGCTGCCGGGCCGCTGACGCACCAGCACCACCCCGGCACAGCGCACCCGCCTTTTGTCATTGGCATGCGCAATCGCCTCACAAGTCACCACCCGCTCGTCGGTAAACATCGGCCGCAGAAACTTCATCGGATGACCCTTGAGCGACAGGCGAATGGTCTGGTAGTCGGCCACGACCTGTTCGGGCAACGGCATTTCCGGCAACGGCTGGGCTTTCTCGTCAGGCTGTTCACGCGCAGTGGCGATTTCGAACAGCGGCAGTGCCACGTCATCCGGCAACCGCCGCACAGCCCACAGCGCGGCGCGGCGATCGAGCCCGATCGAGCGAAACGCATCGGCATCGGCCAGCAGGATCAGCGCCCGCTTCGGCAGCGCGGTATCGCGGGCGAAATCCTCCAGCGAGGTGAAGGCACGGCGCGCGCGGGCAGCGACGATGCGGTCGGCCCAGTCCTCCGGCTTAGGCCTTGGCTGCTCGCTTTTCAGCCGTAGTCTTTCTTCGTCCGGGTCAGCCCATTTGAAGCCATCGATCTGGCGAAAGCCGAGGCGCACCGCATGATATTTTCCGGAACTTTTTTCCAACGTGTTCTGCGCGTGGCTGAAGGAGACATCGATATCGCGAACTTCAACGCCGTTCTTACGGGCATCGCCGACGATCTGTGCCGGCGCATAAAAACCCATCGGTTGCGAATTCAGCAGTCCGCAGCAAAACACGTCGGGATGAACATGCTTCAGCCATGACGAGACATAGACGAGCTGCGCAAAGCTGGCGGCATGGCTTTCGGGGAAACCGTAGCTGCCGAATCCCTTGATTTGATCAAAGCAATTCTTCGCGAACACCGGATCATAGCCCCGCGCGATCATATTGCCGACCATCTTCTGCTCGAACGTGCCGATGGTACCGAGATTGCGAAACGTTGCCATGGCGCGACGTAACCCGTTGGCTTCTTCAGAAGTGAATTTGGCGGCTTCAATGGCGATCCGCATGGCCTGCTCCTGAAACAGCGGCACGCCGAGGGTTTTGTGCAGAACGTTGCGTAACTCGTCCTTGTCGCCACCTTTGGGATAGGGATATTCGGCCTTCTCCTGACCGTTCCGCCGCCGCAGATAGGGATGCACCATGTCGCCTTGAATCGGTCCCGGACGCACGATGGCGACCTCGATGACCAGATCGTAAAATTCCCGCGGCTTCAGGCGCGGCAGCATGTTCATCTGCGCGCGGCTCTCGACCTGGAACACCCCGAGGGATTCTCCCCGGCACAGCATGTCGTAGACCGGCTCCAGATCCTGAGGGATCGTGGCCAGTTCCCAGCGCTCGCCTTTATGTTGACCGATCAGATCAAAGCATTTCCGGATACAGGTCAGCATGCCCAGCGCCAGCACATCGACCTTCATCATCTTCAGGGTATCGACATCGTCCTTGTCCCATTCGATGAAAGTGCGGTCGTCCATCGCGGCATTGCCGATCGGCACATAGGTGTCGAGCCGATCCTGCGTCAGCACGTAGCCGCCGACATGCTGCGACAGGTGGCGCGGGAATTCGATCAGCTCCGTGGCGAGCTCGATCGCGCGTTCGATCATCGGATTTTGCGGATCGAGCCCGGCCTGCCTGACCTGCATTTCGTTGAGGCCCTGGCCCCAGCTCCCCCACACCGTGTCGGCCAGCGCCGCCGTGACATCCTCGGTCAGGCCCAGCGCCTTGCCGACGTCGCGGATCGCGCTGCGTGGCCTGTAATGGATGACCGTGGCGATGATCGCCGCACGATGGCGGCCATATCTTTTGTAGACATACTGCATCACCTCTTCGCGGCGCGTGTGCTCGAAATCGACGTCGATGTCCGGCGGCTCCAGTCGCTCTTCTGAAATAAACCGCTCGAACAGCAGGTCGACCTTGGCGGGATTGACCGAGGTGATGCCGAGCATGAAGCATACCGCCGAATTCGCCGCTGAGCCGCGCCCCTGGCAGAGGATATTCTGGCCACGCGCATAGCGGACGATGTCATGCACGGTCAGGAAATAGTGCGCGTAATTGAGTTTTTCGATCAACGCGAGTTCCTTGCGCAGCGTACGCTCCAGTTTTTCATCGACGATGCCCGGGAAATATTTTGCGTATCCTTCCCAAGTGAGATCCTCAAGATGCTGCTGCGCGGTCTTGCCCGGCGACACCGGCTCGTCGGGATATTGATATTTCAACTGGTCCAGGGAAAAATGGATGCGGTCGGCAAACCGCATGGTTTCCGCAATCGCCTCCGGCGCATCGCGAAATAGCCGCTTCATCTCCTGCGCTGGTTTCAAAAAGCGCTCGGCATTGGCTTCGAGTTTTTTACCAATGCCTTCGATGGTTGTCTTCTCGCGGATGCAACTCAATACATCCTGCAGCGGCCTCCGCGCGGGGTGATGATACAGCACCTCGTTGGTTGCCAGCAGCGGCACGCGCGCGGTAGCCGCAATGCACTGTAGCCTCGCAAGACGACGCTTGTCATCGCCACGATAGAGGATGCTTGCCGCCAGCCAGACGCCATCCGCGCGGCTGTGCTGCAACTGGTCCAGCACCCTGAGCGCCGCTGCGCTTTCAAAGCGATGCGGCAGCGTGAGAACGAGAAGCTGCCCTTCCGAAAATTCCAGCAGATCGGCAAGCACCAGATGGCATTCGCCCTTGTCGGCGGCGCGCTTACCGCGGGTCAGCATCTGGCACAGCCGGCCATAGGCGGCGCGGCCGGTGGGATAGACCAGAATGTCTGGCGTCTCATCGCTAAAAATCAGACGCGACCCGATCAGAAGCTTCGGCTTGTAAAGTACCTCCGGATTTTCCAGCTCCTTGTAGGCGCGCACCACGCCCGCCAGCGTGTTGTGATCGGCGATGCCGATGACAGGAATCCGAAGTTTACTGGCCTGGTGCACATAGTCCTGCGGATGCGAGCCGCCGCGCAGAAACGAGAAATTCGTGGTGATGCCGATCTCGGCATAATCAGGCGCGCCAGCGTCGCCGGGCGTGTTCACGCGAACAGCCCATGCATGAACCAGTCGGGAGAAACCGGCTCGCCGTCCTCCGAAACGACCTCGCGACCATAGAGGCCATCGCGATACAGCCAGAAGCGAAGCCCAGCCTCGTCCTCGACGCGAAAATAATCGCGCGTCAGCATCTCGCTGTGCGAGCGCCACCACTCCATCGCGACGCGCTCGGGGCCTTCGGCGCGGACTACCGCGTGCGTCGCGCGGCGCCAGCGGAATTGCGCGGGCGGACCGTCGGGCACGCCGGCGATCACCTTGATTGGCTCCGGATGTTCGAACAGCCGCAGCGGCCGCAGTGGAGGCTCGTCCTCGATCCGCGCTGGCCACACCGCCTGCGAGGCGACAATCAGGTGATGCTGCGCGGTCGCGGCCCACACCGCACGCTCCGGAATGTGGGTATCCACCGGCAGATGCACCACGACGCGGCGGGCGCCGATCCGCGCCGCGATGCGATCGATCAGCGCGGCGAGTTCATCATTGTCGTGGATGTTGGCGTCGAGATCGCGCTGCTGCTGCACGACGATTTCGGTGCGGCTGGCGGACAGGCGGATCAGATCGAAACCGAAGCCGGGGTCGAGCGGATCGGCGATGGCCTCGATCCGCTCGCGAAACAGCCGGTCGATCACCTCGCCTTTGGTGACGGGCTGCCCGGTCTCCACTGTGATCGATCGCACGGCGCCGTCGGTGCGGAAGAAGCTCGCTTCCAGCCGCCGCGCGCCCTTGCCCTGTCTGTCCATCGCGCCCACCAGCATGCGGGCAAGGCTGGCCAACGTCGCCGATATCACGCCGTCGGTGGCCACCGGTTCGGGAAAACGCTTCTCGACGATGTAATCCGGCAGCGGCTTTCGCGGACTGATCGGCGCGTCGCTCTGCCCCAGCGCTTGCTCCAGCAACGTCGTGAAGGCCGCGCCGAACCGCGCGGTGATTTCATGCCGCGCGCGCGAGGCGACATCGCCGATGGTCTTCAGTCCGGCGCGGCGCAGACCGCGGGTGATGGCGTCGTCGGCACCGAGCGTGAACACCGGCAATGGCTTGACCGCTTCGGCTTCTTCGCCATCGGCAACGATGCGGCCATGGACATAGTGGCTGAGCGTGCGCGCGCACACCGAGGTGCCGGCGATGGCCGCGCTGACCGTAAACCCCTGCGCGGTCAGCGCGCGGCAGATCATCTGCATCAGCGTAGCTTCGCCGCCAAACAGATGAGCGCAGCCGGTGATGTCGAGGAACAGCGCATGCGGCAGATCGAGCGCCACCAGCGGCGTAAAACGGTCGCACCAGTCGGCGATGTGATTCAGCGTCTGCGCGTCGGCGACGGGATCGGCATCGAACACCTGGATATCCGGACAGACGGCGCGGGCATTGGCGAGCGGCAGGCCCACTTCGAGGCCGAGATGCGCGGCAGCGTCATTGAGCGCGGAAATCTGCAGCGCATTGTTTTGCTTCGCGACGACGATGCAGGGACCATTAAAGAGCTGATCGCTACCCGGCGCGGCGTTGCCTTGCGCGTGCTGGCGCTTGATGCGGTCGGTCGGCAGACGCGGCAGCCACAGGCTGAGAATGCGACGCTTCACGGAAAAGGCACTCATCACACTTCCATTCCATGATCCAGTGGCCGTTCGGGCCATGACGATTGCGAACCAGTTGCGCGTCGAGCATCGGGGCGCCCCAAATCTGCCAGGGTGCCAGCCACGGCGTGGATGGCGGCGAATGCGCGGAGCGCACGATCCACCGTGTCTCCGCGGTGCTCGGCGATGGCACTGCCGCGACCCGCAGCAGCAATGCGGTGACGCCTGACATCCGCGCGGCCAGCGTCAGCTTGCGGCTGGCGACGAGATCGAACTGTCTCGTCTCGCCCCAGGTCTCCAGCACGACGGCGCCGAGCGCATCGCAGGCCAGCGCGTCAGCGGCGGTGCGCAATGCGGCCTCCACACCGGGCGCACGCACCGTCACCAGCAGGCGCGGATCGAGGCCGAGTTCGCTCCAGCCGCTCATCGACAGCGCGCCGGATTCCGTTTCCGAAAAATCCTGCCGTACCCACAACAGCGGGCGCTTTGCGCTGACGCGGCGCGCCAGCCCGGCGATGAAGCCTGTCGCCGCCGCGCTCTGTCGTCCCTCGGCGAACACCTCATGCACCGCGCCGAGTGCCAGCCCACCCTGCAGCGCCGCATCGGCCTCGGCATGGCCGAGCGACGCCCGGTCGGGGGCGTAGGTATCCGCGTGCGTCTCGATGCGCTCGATGCTGCCGCGCAGATCCGCAAGCGTGGTCGTGCGTACGCCGCTCATGCGCCGCTCCTTCGAAAGGTTTGCCATCAAAGGTTTTCAGGTAACCCGCGGCCGGCCCATTTGTTCATGATATGTTCTAATATAAAGCTAAGATGACCGGATGAGTCAATCGCCATCGCACTCATTTTTTCACGGGTAGAATCGAAGCGGAGCTGGCGCCGGTGAAAGGCGTCCGCGCCATCCAACGCGCCGGTGGAACCTTCCCGAGGCGACGCCGATTAAACCGCTGATCGCAGTAGCTGGGCGCCCCGCGGCAAGGTGAGCGCTGCGGAAACAGCCGAACCGGAATTGCAGCGTCGGGAGGCGCCGATGACCAACCCAGTCCACGCCAGACACAATAGCCTCGAAGCCCTGCGCGAGGAAGCCAGCGATTGCCGCGCCTGTCATCTATGGAAGGATGCGACGCAGACCGTGTTCGGCGAAGGCCCTCAGCATGCATCCGTGATGATGGTCGGCGAGCAGCCCGGCGACAAGGAAGACCTTGCCGGCAAACCGTTCGTCGGGCCTGCCGGCCAGATGCTCGATCGTGCGCTGAAGGAAGCCGGTATTGTCCGGGACAAGGTCTACGTCACCAACGCCGTCAAGCATTTCAAATTCATGCCGCGCGGCAAATTCCGCCTGCACCAGAAGCCGAACACCGCGGAGATCAAGGCCTGTCGCCCCTGGTACGAGCGCGAAAAGGCGTCGGTGAAGCCGGAGCTTGTCGTCGCGATGGGCGCCACCGCCGCGCAAAGCGTGTTCGGCAAAATCACGCCGGTCAACAAGAACCGAGGCCGCGTCATCGAGCTCGACGACGCGACCAAGGTGCTGGTGACGGTGCATCCGTCCTATCTGCTGCGGCTGCCCGATGAAGCCGCGCGGGCGCAGGAATATCAGCGCTTCGTCGATGATCTCAAAATCGTCGCCGCACATCTCAGCAAGGCTGCGCGCGCGGCTTGAGCGCGCTTCGTCAGATCACGAATTCGCGCATCACCCGGCGGCAGTCCATTTCGAATTCGAGATCGACCACCGGCGGGCGGGCGAAATGCCAGGTCATGCCCGAGCGCGCTGCGCCACGGCGCACCAGCTCGTCGGCGACCACCGCATGGAAATCCTGCACCGTGTAGATCTGCGTACCCGTAGTGTCCTTCCAGCCGTGGCCGAAGGTGGCGAGACGTTCTTCCATCGCGCCGACCGTGGCCCTGGCCTTGTCGCGAAACGCGTCCGCGCCGGTCTCGCGATAGCGCACGATGCGCTCGGGATAGCTGCCCGGGCCGCCGCGCGCTTCGGCGCCGCCGGCAATCACGAAGCTCGGCTTCGCCCCAAACATCGGCCGCGTGAACGAGAACGCGTAGAACGACGGCTCAGACGGCGGATCGATTTCGAGACAGACATTGCTGCGCGCAACGGGATTGTTGGTGCCGTCGAACAGGCCCCATTCGGCGAGCGTTTTGACGTAGTGCTCGTTGAATGTGCGAAAGCCCGCTTCGTCCACCACCGCGGGCGAACGCAGTTCGCAGGCGCAGAACGATGTCAGCGGTCGGCCGGCGGCGAGGATGTAATCCGCGATCCGCGAAAACCCGTCGGCCAGCGGCATCTGCGTATCGAAGCGGACGCGCTCGATCTCGAAATCCGGATTGGCTGCGACACCGCTGGAATACTGAAACACGGCGGGAATATAGCGATAGTTGCCGGCCGGAAAATCGCGCGTCATGGGAGAGAGTCCTGTCAGGGCTGCGGGCGCAGCACATAAAGAAATGGCGGATCGAACGATGTCGATCCGCCATCAAACCTCAAACGTCTCTTACGGGCAAGCTAGCTCGGGCGCAGCGATGGCGATGCATGCTCCAGGTCGAATTCCTCGATCTGCTTGGCCCGTGCGCTTTCCTTGCTCGCCCGGTGATCGGTGGCGACGGCGACGTAGACCGCCGGCAACACGAACAGCGTGAACAGCGTGCCGATCATCATGCCGGACACCACGACGAGGCCGATCGAGAACCGGCTCGCCGCGCCCGCACCTGCCGCCGTCAGCAGCGGCAACAGGCCGGTGACCATAGCCGCTGTCGTCATCAGAATGGGCCGCAGACGAACCCGCGCCGCCATCTCGATCGCGGAGCGCCGGTCGAGCCCTTCCTTGAGCTGCAGTTCGTTGGCGAACTCCACCATCAGGATGCCGTGCTTGCTGATCAGTCCGACCAGCGTCAGCAGGCCGACCTGGGTGTAGATGTTGATCGTCGCCACCCCGAAGAACAGCGGGATCAGCGCGCCCGAGATCGCCATCGGCACCGAGATCATGATCACGAGGGGATCGCGCAGGCTTTCGAACTGTGCCGCCAGCACCAGGAAGATGATGATCAGCGCGAAGCCGAACGCCACCGCGAGCTGGTTGCCTTCCTGCACATACTGCCGGGAGTCCGCGAGGTAATCATGGCTGAATCCGGACGGCAGCTGCTTGGCGGCGCTCTCAAGGAAATCGACGGCCTGCCCGACCGTCACGCCGGGCATCGGCACGGCCTGGAAGGTCGCCGAGTTCAACTGGTTGTAGTGCGACAGCGCGTTGGGATTGGTGCCCGTCTCCACCTTCACCAGCGTCGATAGCGGCACCTGCTGGCCCGCCGCCGTGGGCACATAGTAGTTCGCCAGCGAATCCTGCGAGATCCGCATCGCGCGCGGTACCTGTGGAATCACCTGATAGGACCGGCCTTCAAGATTGAAGCGGTTGGTGTAGTTGCCGCCGAGCAACGTCGCCAGCGTATTGCCGATACTCGCCATGGTGATGCCGAGATCGTTGGCCTTGGAGCGGTCGATCGTCACCCGAACAACCGGCTGATTGAAATCGAGATCGCTGTCGGAGACGATGAACAGGCCGCTCTTGCGCGCAGCATCCTTCAGCTTGACCATCTCCTCGTAGACCGACTGGAAGCCGTTCGTGGAGTTGATCACCATCTGGATCGGCAGGCCGCCGGGTCCGCCCGGCAGCGCCGGTAGATTGAAGGCAAACGCGTTGACGCCTTCGATCTTGCTGAGCTCGGCCTGCACCAGCGGCTTCAGCTTGGTGGAGGAGCGGGTGCGCTCGTCCCACGGCTTCAGCAGCATGCCGGCAATGCCGTTGCTCGGGCCGTTGGTGCCGTTGATGATGAAGCGCAGGTCGGTTTCCGGAAATTTCTTGAACACCTCATCCATCTTCTCGCCGTAGAAGTCGGCGTAGTCGATGTTGGCGTATTTCGGAGCCTTGGTCACAGCGAACAAGATGCCCTGATCTTCCTCGGGAGCCAGTTCCTTCGACGTATGCTGATACATGAACACGACGAGGCCCAGAATCACGACCGCGAACAAGGCAGTGATCGGGCGGTAGTCCAGCGACCGGTCAAGCTGACGGCCATACCAGCGGGTGGTGGCACCGAACACCTTGTCGACCTTCTTGGCGAACCAGCCCGGCTCTTCCTGCTTCAGCAGCACCGAACACATCATCGGCGACAGCGTCAGTGCGATGACGCCGGAGACGATCACCGAGCCTGCAAGCGTGAACGCGAATTCGCGGAACAGCGCGCCGGTGAGGCCGCCGAGGAAGCCGATCGGCGCGTAGACCGCCGCCAGCGTGATGGTCATGGAGATCACGGGACCGACGATTTCGCGCGCGCCCTCAAGCGACGCCTGAACCGGCGACTTGCCCTCCTCCAGATGGCGATGGATGTTCTCCACCACCACGATGGCGTCGTCGACCACGAGTCCGATCGCCAGCACCATCGCCAGCAGCGTCAGCAGGTTGATGCTGAAGCCCATCACCAGCATCAGGCTGCAGACGCCGACCAGCGACAGCGGAATCGTGACGACCGGAATGATCACCGAGCGGAACGAGGCCAGAAACAGGAAGATCACCACGATCACGATGCCAACGGCTTCGATCAGCGTGTGCTCGACCTCGTCGATCGACGACGTGATGAACTTGGTGGAGTCGTAAGCCACCTTCATTTTCAATGACGGCGGCAGGTTGCGTTCCAGCTCGGGGAACAGCGCGCGCACACCCTTGACGATGTTGAGCGGGTTGCCCTGCGGCGTCGCCTGCACGCCGATGAAGATCGCGCGTTCGCCGCTGAAGGCGACGCTGGCATCGGTGCTCTGCGCCGCAAGTTCGACGGTGGCGATGTCTTCCATCCGCACGAAGCCGCCGTCCTTGGCCTTGACGGTCATCCGCTTGAACTGTTCGACGTTCTGCAGGTCGGTGTTGGCGGTGACGTTGGAGACGATGAAGTAGCCCTTGGTCTGGCCGGCTGCGGCCTGGAAGTTATTGGCGCGGATCGCAGCGGCGACATCATCCGGCGATACGCCGCGTCCCTGCATCCGTACCGGGTCGAGCCAAAGCCGCATCGCAAAGGTCTGGCCGCCGAGAATATCCGCGGAGGCCACGCCATCGACGGTGGACAGGATCGGCTGCACCGCGCGCGTCAGATAATCGGAGATCGCGGAGCCCGAAAGCTCCTCGCTGGAGAAGCCGAGATACATCACGGCGGTGGTCGAACCGGTCGATTTCACGATCACCGGATCGTTGGCTTCCTTCGGGATCAGATACTTGACCGAATTGACCTTCGACAGCACTTCCGTCAGCGCGGCATTCGGGTCGTTGTTGAGCTTGATGTAGACCGAAATCAGGCTCTGTCCCTGGGTCGAGGCCGAGGTCATGTAGTCAACGCCTTCGGCGGCGGCGACGGCCTGCTCGATCGGCGTGGTGATGAAGCCCTGCATCAGGTCGGGCGAGGCGCCGGGATAGGCCGTCGTCACGGTAATCACCGTGTTCGACAGTTTCGGATACTGCCGGATCGGCAGGCTGGTGGCGGCCTTGAAGCCGATCAACAGGATCAGCAGGCTGACGACCAGCGCCAGCACCGGACGCTTGATGAAGATATCCGTAAAAACCATCGCTGGCACTCCGTCACCGGCATCTCGCGCAGACCTCAAGCGGTCGCGCGACGATGCGAGAAAATCAAATGAGACCGGGCTGCGCTTCCGCGCAGCCCGTCGTTCTAGTGTCAGTTCAGCGGCGGCTTCGCCGGTATCTGCGGCGCAGGATCGGTCGAGATCGCGACAGCAGCTCCCGACTGCAGCTTGAGCTGCCCGACCGCCACGACACGGTCGCCGGCCTTGACGCCGCTCAGGATCACGGCACGACCGTCGAGCCGGTCGCCGGTCCGTACGAAGGTGCGCACCGCGTTAAGACTGGTCTTGCCATCGTCGCCCTTCTTTTCGGTGATCAGGTAAACCGAATCCCCATACAGCGTGTAGTCCACGGCGGTCTCCGGCACGGTGATCACCGCCGGCTTGTCCGGCAGCACCACCGTCGTGGTCGCGAACATGCCGGGCTTCAGGATACGTTCCGGATTCTGGATCGTCGCCTGCACCCGGATGTTGCGGGTGTCGGCGCTGATCTGCGGTTCGATGGTGGTGAGCTTGCCTTCGAACTTGCGGCCGGGATAGGCATCCACAGCGATACGCACGGTCTGGCCGACCTGGAGTCTGCCCGAGTCCTTCTCCGTCACAGTGAAGTTCGCATACAGCGCGGACAGATCGGTCAGCGACACGATCTGGGTGCCGGCGGTGAGATACAGGCCGACCTCGACGCGACGAGTGCCGAGGTCACCATCAAACGGTGCGCGGACCAGCTTCTGCGAAATCACCGCTTCGGTCTTGGCGATGCCCGCCTGTGCCTGGTCGTAAGCCGCCTGCGCGGTGTCCACCGTCGCCTGCGGGCCGAACTGGCGCGCCGCCAGTTGCTTGGCGCGGTCGAGGTTCAGCAGCGCCACCGTCGCCTGTGCCTTGAAGCTGGCGAGATCGCCTTGCTCCGGACCGTCGAACAACTGCACCAATGGCATGCCGGCCTTCACCGTCGAGCCGGCGGTGAACATGATGTCGGTGATGCGGCCGCTGACGTCCGAGGTGACGTTGACCTGATGCACGGCGGCGAGATCGCCGACGGCGCTGAGCAGGTTCGGAATCACTTCGGACTTCGCCTCGGCCGCCGTGACGACGGTCGGCGGCGGCTTCATGGTCGCGAAGAACTGCGCGATCATGTGGCTGCGAAAGGCGTTGAATCCCACCAGGCCGCCCACCAGCAGCGCCAGCAGAACTCCGACAATGATGAACCAGCGAACCATACGAACGGGGCGCGGGTGAGGCTTCTCCACGGTCGCGCGCGGCGCCGTATGGGCTTCAGTCGTAAGGGTCATGTCATGCGCTTTCTGTCGTAGCCATCGGCATCAGATCCGGTGAAATTTCGCGGTCGATATACGAAGCAATTGCCGTTTCGTTCAGTCCAATTCCGCGGAGGATGAATTCGCAAAGCTGTCGCTGCAGGTCGGGAGCGCTGGCATAGGGCAAAGTTGGAACCGTTGGAAGCCTGGCGAGCGCGGCCATCATGACCGTGTGATGCGCGAACCAGAACAGGTTCAGCGGCTGTTGGCCGACACGGATGGCGTCGCCCGTGACGATCGCCTGCTCCAGTGAGGCGGCGAAAGCCGGGCCGATCAGCGCGCCGACTTTCTCGAACAGCAGCCGGGCAAACTCGCCGTCGTTGAGGTGGCTGATGATCATCAGCCGCATCCGCTGGGCTTCTTCCTGATCGGGAGCGCCCGGGATTTCCATGAAATGCCCGACCATGCCGCGAATCAGAATCACCAGCGTTTCGGTTGACGGCGGCAGACCCAGCAGCTTGTGCAGGCCGGGATCAGCCTCGCACTCTTCCACCAGGATTTCGGCATAGAGCGCCGATTTGGTCGGAAAGTGCTTGAACAGCAGCCCTTCCGAAATCGAGGCCGCGGCGGCCACGCTCTTGGTGGTGGTGCCGGCGAATCCATGACGCGCGAAGCAACGCTTCGCCGCGCTCAGGATCAGTTCCCGCCGGAGGTCATGGGTCATCCGCAGAGTGCTCATGATCGTGAGTAAGCACTCACCTTTAGCAAATGTCAAGAAATTGGTGCGTCGCAGTAGGGGAATTGGTGCCCGGGTCCGGATGCGACATGAGGGAGGGGTTCCGGGGTCTCGTCCGCCGGATCGGTGCGACGCGCTGGCCGCGCCCCCGGATGCCGCCCAATGCGCCGCCTTCCTTCACCCTCCCCTGGAGGGGCAGGGTCGATGCGAGCGCCAGCGAACATCGGGGTGGGGTGAATGTTCATCCGCTGTAAATTTTTTCTTCTATGCCCGCGCACCTGTCATTCCGGGGCGCGAGCAGCGCCAATGGCGGTGGTTATGGATTCCGGGCCCGCGCCTTGGTCGGCTGTCGCCGACCAAGGCGCGGTCCCGGAATGACAAGGGAGAGGCCGTGGCGTGAATCCCGGATTGCGCTGCGCTTCATCCGGCCTACCGACGACTACACCACCGTCCTGTGGCGCTCGATGCAGACTTGCAGCACCTCATCCATCGGACGGTCCCACCAGCCCTGGGAAAAGATCTCGATCTCGGAATAGCCGGCAAAGCCCTGCGCCTCGACGGCGGATCGCACCGATTTGATGTCGATGACGCCGTCGCCCATCATGCCGCGGTCGTTGAGGATATCTTTCGTGGGCACCAGCCAGTCGCAAACGTGGAACGCCATCAGACGGTCCTTGCCGGCGCGCGCGATCTGCGGCAGCAGCTCGGGATCCCACCAGATGTGATAGACGTCGAGCGCGACGCCGAGCATGCCCGATCGGTTAGGATCGAGCCGGTCGCAAATGTCGAGGGCCTGCTCCGTCGTATTCACGCAGGCGCGATCGGCGGCATAGGCCGGATGCAGCGGCTCGATCGCCAGCGGCATGTCGGCCTGTTTGGCGTATTCCATCATCTCGGCGATGGCATCGTCCACTTGCGCGCGGGCGTTGACGATGTTCTTCGACGGCGCACTGCCCGGCCGCGAATATTGCGGCAGGCCGCCGACCACCAGCACGATGCATGGCGCATTGAGCGCCCTGGCTTCATCGACGCAGCGGCGGTTGTCGTCGCGCGCCTCGTTGCGGTGCTTCTCATCCGCCGTGAACATGCCGCCACGACAATAGCCGGTCAGCTCAATCCCGGCGTCCTTGATTACCTTGGCCGCACGATCAAGACCGATGGTTGCGACCTGGTCGCGCCACGGATCGATGCCGCGAATGCCGTGCTTCGCACAGGCATCGACGATTTGAGCGAGATCGCCCTGCTTGCGGACAGTCGCCGTGTTCAGCGACAGCCAGCGATGGTCGTTCGAAAAATCCCGCATCAGGCGTCGATCCCGCGCGTCGCCAGGATCGCCTTCATCCGCTGCGTCGCCTTCTCCGGATTCGACAGTAACCCGGCCTTGTCGGCGAGCCGGAACAGTTCCGCCAGATGCAGCGTCGAGCGCGTGCTCTCCTGACCGCCGATCATGGTGAAATGATCCTGATGGCCGTTGAGATAGGCCATGAAGACGATGCCGGTCTTGTAGAACCGCGTCGGCGCCTTGAAGATATGGCGCGACAGCGGCACGGTGGGCCCCAGCACGTCGTGGAAGCCCTTCTCGTCGCCCGCTGCGAGCCGCGACAGCGCATAGGACGCCGCCGGCGCGATGGCGTCGAAGATGCCGAGCAGCGCGTGGGAGAATCCCTTGTCGTCGCCGGCGATCAGTTCGGCGTAGTTGAAATCGTCGCCGGTATACATCTTCACTTCCGGCACCAGACGGCGGCGCATGTCGATCTCGCGCTGCGCGTCGAGCAGCGAGACCTTCACGCCATCGACCTTGGCGGCGTTGCGGTTGATGACGTCCACTGCGATATCCATCGCGGTGTCCAGATTCGGCGTGCCCCAGTAATTCGCCAGCGCCGGATCGAACATGTCGCCGAGCCAGTGGATGATCACCGGCTGTGCCGACTGCGACAGGATGCGGTCATAGACCTTGGCATAGTCGTCGGCGCTCTTACCGAGTTTTGCGAGTGCGCGCGAGGCCATCAGGATGATGCGGCCGCCGACCTTCTCGATGGCGGCGAACTGCTCTTCATAGGCGCGTATGACGTCGTCGAGCGACTTGGCGTCCTCCACCGCGAGGTGATCGGTGCCTGCGCCGGAGAACACCAGCCCGCCGCGCGGCTTGGCCGCCGCGACGGAGCGGGTGATTAGTTCGAGCGAGGTCGGCCAGTCCATGCCCATGCCGCGCTGCGCGGTGTCCATCGCTTCCGCCACGCCGAGACCGAGATCCCAGACGTGTTCGCGAAACGCGATGGTGCGATCCCAATCGATCCTGGCGTTGAGCCAGGGATCGCATTCGGCGAGCGGATCGGCCACCACATGGGCGGCCGAGAACGCGACGCGGTTCAGCGTGCCCTCGAGTTTCGACGGGAATGTTCGCGACGCCGCCAGACGATAGGTTTCGATCGAGCGATCGGCCTTCGGCAATTTCAGCGACAGCGACGAGATCGGCTGGACTGGCTTGTTCATGTCAGCTCCTCACACCTTGAGCGCGGGGACATCGACCCAGCGGCGTTCTTTCCAGCTTTCCAGCGCGCATTCGACCAGCTGCACGCCCTTGGCGCCTTCCAGCAGCGTGTACTTGTAGGGCGCATCTTCGCAGACGTGACGGATGAACATCTCCCACTGCTCCTTGAAGCCGTTGTCATAGACGGCGTTGTCAGGAACCTTTTGCCAGTCGGCATAGAAGTCATGGGTGCGCTTCTCGTCGGGATTCCACACCGGCCGCGGCGTCGCCTGACGGGCCTGGATCATGCATTCGGTGAGGCCAGCTACCGCCGAGCCATGGGTGCCATCGACCTGGAAGGTGACGAGATCGTCGCGATAGACTCTCGTCACCCACGACATGTTCATATGCGCGATGACGCCGCCCTTCAGCTTGAACGTGGCATAGGCGGAATCGTCGGCGGTCGCGGTGTACTTCTTGCCCTGCTCGTCCCAGCGCGCCGGAATGTCCGTGGTGCCGAGGCAGGTCAGGCTTTCGACCTCGCCGAACAGGTTGTCGAGCACGTAGCGCCAGTGGCAGACCATGTCGAGGATCATGCCGCCGCCGTCCTCGGCGCGGTAATTCCATGACGGCCGCTGCGCTTCCTGCCAGTCGCCCTCGAACACCCAGTAGCCAAACTCGCCGCGCACCGAGAGCATGCGGCCGAAGAAGCCGCTATCGCGCAGCATCGCCAGCTTCTTCAGGCCCGGCAGGAATAGCTTGTCCTGCACGGTGCCATGCTTGAGGCCCTTGGAGTTGGCGAGCTTGATGACGTCGAGCGCCGCCTGCAGGTTGGTGGCGATCGGCTTCTCGCAATAGATATGCTTGCCGGCGGCGATCGCCCTGGACAGCAGGCCGGGCCGCGCCTGCGTCGTCGCGGCGTCGAAGAAGATGGTGTCGTTCTTGTCGGCCAGCGCCTTGTCGAGATCGGTGGTCCAGCGCGTGATACCGTACCTCTTTGCCAGCGCCTCGATCTTGTCAGCGTTGCGGCCGACCAGGATCGGATCCGGCATCATACGGTCGCCGTTCTTCATCGTAACGCCGCCCTGCTCGCGGATCGCGACGATCGAACGCACCAGATGCTGGTTGAGGCCCATGCGACCGGTGACGCCGTTCATGATAATGCCGAGGCGGTGGACAGCCATAGTCAGTGCTCCTGCAGAATTTTTGTTTTGGGGCGCTGGAGCGGCGAAAGCGCCGTCCAGTCCGGATGAGCGCCGGATGCGAATCCGGCAGAGGTCAGCGATCCCGTCAGGAGATCGCCGTCGTGAATCTTGAGCCGGATGACGTCACCATCGCGGCCGTACAGGTCAGGGTGCGCCTTGAGGAATGCCTCGGCTTCGCTTGACGGCGCAGCGCCAAAGCCATCGACGTAATGATGGCCATTGCGTTCGGCATGGGTGACGCCGATCAGCGCCCCGAGCGCGAGATCCTGCTGCACGGCGAGACCGGCCTGGCAGGTCAGATCCTCGCCGGTGATGAAGTAGCTGTCGCCGCCCGCACTCCATTTCGCCGCGCGGGTGGCGTTGACGATCGACTTGTAAAATCCCTTGCAGGATTTCGAGGAGATACCGCGATAGCCCAGCGCCTTCGCCGCCGGGAACGCGTCCCAGGAATCGTCGGCCTCGTCGATGATGAAGTTGCGCGGCGACAATTGGCCGAGTGGCGACTGCCGCGTGGTGTCGCGCGGCATCGGCTGCTCGATGTAAAGCAGTTTTGCGGCGATCGGCTTCAGCGCGCCGTCGTTGTCGAGACGATCGACCAGTGCACCGAGCGCATTGACGTCGGCATACTGCTCGTTGGCGTCGAGCGTCACCTTGTAGTCGTAAGGTAGCGCCGCCAGCGCGTTGCCTATTTTTGTCAATCGGGCTGCATCCGCCTCGGGATCGCCATTCATCTTCAGCTTGAAATAGCGGCTGCCGCTATTCTCTCTGGAATCGGCGACGCCGCCCTCGCCTTCGATGAGGTCGTCGAGGCCAACGGTGTGTCGAAGCGCGACGCGTTCAAGGCGCTTGCGGCCGGCGAGAAATGTGGAGACGTCGTGATGGCCGATATCCGGCGCCAGCCGCGCATCGAGTCCCGCGACATTGGCCGCCATGCCATCGAAGAAATTCATGCCGAGTGCGCGCAGCAGCGCATCGAGAATGGCCTTGTCGATTTCCGCAGGACCGAACGCCGCGGCGAGCGGAGGGATATCGGCTTTCGCGCAAACCGCGACCTGATCGGCGATGCAAGCGGCATGAAAGCCGAATGCCGTGTGGAATCCGGACTGCGCCAGATAGAGATCGCGCGCGATCGAAAGCGAACGGCGCAATTCATCGACCGTATCGGCGATCCCCAGATGCGGCCGCTTGTCGAACCATTTCGGCACCATCAGCTCGGCGCTGGCGCCGACCGATGGGCCCTTGCCTTCGACCTCGATGGTGGCGCGCACAAAGGCCTGCGGCGCGGCGTTGACCGTCACGGCGCCAAAGCGGAACGGCCGCATGAACGCCACGTGGCGTTCATACAGCGCGATCTCTCGCACGGCGATGCGTGGGGCCGAAGTGCCGGGGGCCATGATGACGTGCCTCAGTCCAGGGCGCTTTGGGTGAAGAAATGCTTGCGGATTCGCGACACCAGTTCGGTGAACACCGGGTTCGCCATCACGTCGAGCGAACGCTCGCGGCCGAGCGGCACGTCGTAGATCGCCGCGATCGCGCCGGGGCGCTCGGTCATCACCAGCACGCGGTCGGCCAAAAACACCGCTTCCGGAATCGAATGGGTGATCAGCAGCACGGTCTTGCCTGTCTCGCGCTGGATGCGGGACAGCTCGACATTCATCTTCTCGCGAGTCATGGCGTCGAGCGCGCCGAACGGCTCGTCCATCAGCATGATCTTGGGATCGTGCACCAGCGCGCGGCAGATCGAGGCGCGTTGCTGCATGCCGCCGGACAGTTGCCATGGCAGCTTCTTTTCGAAACCTTCGAGGCCGACCATCTTCAGCAGCGATTTCGCGCGCGCCAGGAATTTCTCGCGCGGCAATTTTTTCATGTCGATCGGCAGCATCACATTGGCCAGAATATTTCGCCAAGGCAGCAGCAGCGAGTTCTGGAATACGATGCCGACGTCGCCATGCGGTTCGGTGACCTTGTTGCCTTCGACCAGCACCTCGCCGGTCGTTGGTGCTAGGAGGCCCGAGATCATCTTCAGCAATGTGGACTTGCCGCAGCCGGAGGGGCCGACGATGACGAAGAACTCGCCGTCATTGATGTGGAAATCCAGCGGCCGCAGCGACGGCACATCGCCGTCGCGCGTCCGGTAGGTTTTCGACACGCCGGAGATCGCGATCCCCGACGTGGCAGACGCGGACTGCTCGGACACGACGCGAAGATGCGCGCTTGGTTGGCTTACGCTCGTGGTCTTCATCGCTGCGGTCATTCCGAACAGTCCTGTTACTTACTTCGGCAGATAGTCGTTGCTGTAGAACGACTTCGGATTTTCCTTGGCCTTGGCATCGAGGCCGCCGTACTCGACCATCAGATCGACCGAATCGATCATGTTCTGGTCGGTGACCTGGAACGGGCGCTTGGCCTTGGTCTCCGGGGTGCGGTACAGCGGGATCGTCAGCTCAAAGCCCTGGGTCAGCGTCTCGATCTTGCCGCCCTTGGGGTTGGCATCGAGGATCGACTGCGCCGCGCCCTTCGGGTCCTTCTCCGCAGCCTCGACAGCCTTGGTCGAGGCCGACATGAAGCGCTTCACCAGATCGGCGTTGGCCTTGACGTAGTCGGTGTTGGCGATGATGCCGGAAGAGATGAGGTGGATGCCGTAGTCGGCGAACTTGATCGGATAGACGTCCTTGCCGGTGGCGTCCTTGATCTTCATGGACTGGTCCATGACATAGCCGAGCAGCAGATCGGCCTGACCGTTGATCACGGCATTGAGCTTGGTCTGGCCGTCGCCGGCGACGGTCTTGAAATCGGACTCTTTCAGGCCGGCCTTCTTCAGGAACAGCGGCCAGATCTGGGTCATGGAATCCGCCGGCGTGATCGCCACGGTCTTGCCCTTGATATCATCGGGCTTGCGGATGTTCTTGTCGATGAAACCCATCACCGACATCGCCGAGGTCTGCAGCAGCACGCCGGTGGCAACCACCGGAGCGCCCTTCACGGCAGCGCGCATCATCGTGGGGACGTCGACATAGCCGAAGTCGGCGGTCTTGGCGGCGACGGCCTGCACAGTCGCAGCGGAGCCGCGGCCTTCCTGGATTTCAAGATCGATGCCTTCGGCAGCATAGATGCCCTTGGCCTTGCCGTAATAGAACGGCGCGTGCTCGCCATAGACGTACCAGTTCAGCATCAGCACCACCTTGTCGGCAGCGGCCGCCGGCGTCACAGCCGAAAGCGCGGTCCAGATCAGAGCGGTCGAAAAAGCGGTAACCCATCTCAGCATGTTAGCCTCCCGTTGGTGTTGTTTTGCGGCCCTTGAGCGGGCCGCTTGTTGAATTCTCGTCGTTTACGCAGCGATGATCAGGTCTTCGCGCTGACTGACATGCCAGGGAATGACGAAGTGCTCGATGCGATCGACGATCCAGAACAGCACCACGCCGAGCAGCGCCAGAATGACCAATGCGGCGAACATCGTCGGCAGATCAAACGTGCCGATGGAGCGCTGCAGGACATAGCCGATGCCGGAATTGGAGCCGACGAATTCGCCGACCACCGCGCCGACGACGGCGAGCGTTACCGAAACCTTGAGGCCTGAAAAAATCGCCGGCATCGCATGCGGCAGGTTCACCGCGCAGAACACGCTGAAGCGGCTCCCCTTCATGGCGCGGGCGAGATCGACCATATCGGGATCGACCGATTTAAACCCCTGCACCGCGGACACCACGACGGGAAAGAAACCCAGCAGGAACGCCGAAATGATCTTCGGAAAGATACCGAAGCCGAACCACACCACGAACAACGGCGCGATGGCGATCTTCGGGATCGACTGCGAGAACACCAGCAACGGATAGACGTAGCTCTCAACCGTCTTCGATCCCGCGATCAGCATCGCCACGGGAATGCCGAACAGCGCCGACAGTAGGAAGCCCACCACGGTGGCATAGGTGGTCGGCCACGCCTGGCTCATCAATTCGGGCCAGTCGGTCCACAGCACTTTGACAACATCGCCGGGCGCGGGGATTTGATAGGCGGGAATCCGGAAGATCCGGATCGCCAGGTCCCACGCCACCACGATGAAAATCAGAAACAGAAACGGGCGCAGCCATGCGGCGTTCAGCAGTTTTGCCGCGGCTCCGGGGCCCCTGGTCTCACTCACACGTCTCTCCCTGATTCCGTCTCTGCGGCAACAATTAACTTGTTGGATAAATACTACCCGCGGCCATGCGATTGTCAATCGGCCGATTAACTCGGTCTAAATCCGCAGCAATATCAGGCGGGTTGTCGGGCCGGTGCGCGGGCCGCGGGCCCCTTCGGCGCCAGAAACTCGGCCACCGACTTGCCGGTCAGCGCCGCCAGCACCAGCGCCACCATGTGGGCGAGGCGCTCATCCCTGGCCTGCTTGGCGAGCAGATCGCGGCCGAAGATCACGCTCAGCGTGGCGCTGTTGGAGAGATAGAAGAAGCTCAGCGCGGCGATCGAAATGTAGAGCTGCACCGGGTCCATCGCGACCTTGAAGTCGCCGCTCTCGACGCCGCGCTTCACCACGGTGCGGATCATCTCGACGAACGGCGAATGCATCGATTTCACCTTGTCCGAGCGCTTCAAATGCTTGGCACGCTCGAGATTTTCGGTGTTGAGCAGCGCCAGGAATTCCGGGTTGCGGATGAAATAGTTCCAGGTGAAGCCGATCAGCGTCTCGATCGCATCCGGCGGATCGAGATGTTCGAGATCGAGGCCGCGCTCCTCGACGCGGATCTGCTCATAGGCGCCTTCCAGCACCGCCAGATAGAGATCGTCCTTCTTGCCGACATGGTAATACAGCATGCGCTTATTGGCGCCGGCCTTCGCCGCGATCCGATCGACCCGCGCGCCGGCGAGGCCATGCGCGGCAAATTCCTTTTTCGCGGCCTCGAGAATGCGGATCCGCATCCCCTCGGGATCGCGCTGCCACTTCAATGCTTTTTTGGGCAGCGATTTCTTTGCTTTGGTCAAATCGAAGGTCCTGACGCGCACGAGAATGCATGACACAGCAGCGAATATGCATCGGATGTAGCATGCGACGGCGTCCTTGAGAACGAAGGATGTTCTGGCGGCAATGCGCAAACAGGCGTCGCCTTTTGCCGCCGGTCTGGCTATCACTGCGCCTCCCCAACCGGACCCGCCCGTGCCAGCCATCATCACCGACCCGTTCTTCTATGCCGTCGCCGTTCCCGCGGTGATCTTTCTCGGCCTCTCCAAGGGCGGCTTTGCCGGTATCGGCATTGCCTCGACGCCGCTGCTGGCGCTGTATCTGCCGCCGCTTGAAGCCGCGGCACTGATCCTGCCGCTGCTGATCACCCAGGATGTGATCTCGATCTATGTCTATCGCCGCGACTGGGATGCCTCGAACCTGAAGATCCTGCTGCCCGGCGCCGTGACCGGCATGGCGCTGGCGTGGCTGCTGGCCTCGCATATTTCCGACAATGCCGTGCGCCTCACCATCGGCCTGATCGGCGTCGCCTTTGTCGCCAATGTCTGGCTGAAGCGCGCCTCCATCGAGCCGACACGGATGGGCCCCGCCGCCGGCGTGTTCTGGGGCGGCCTCGCCGGCTTCACCTCCTTCATGACCCAGGCCGGCGGCCCGCCCTACCAGGTCTATGTGCTGCCGCAGCGGCTGCCGAAGCTGGTGCTGGTTGGCACCACCACGATCTTCTTCGCCGTAGTCAATGCGCTGAAGGTCGTACCCTACTTCATGCTTGGGCAATTCACGCCGGCCAATCTCGCGACCTCGGTGGCGCTGCTGCCGGTGGCGATCGCCGCAAATTTTGGCGGCATCTGGCTGGTGAAGCACACGCCGACCGGACTGTTCTACAAGATCGCCTACGCGCTGCTGCTGCTGATCTCGCTGGCGCTGCTGTGGCAGGGGGTGTCGGAGCTGCTGCGGAAGTAGTCCGAATCCGTAGCCCGGATTGCGCTTCGCTCCGTCCGGGCTACGACTACGCAGGCTTCGCCGTCCGCTCCACCAGCAGCGTCGGAACTCCGCACGTCCCGCTGCGCAGGCTCATCACGCGGGTGCCGGGCTTGCGACCGGTGCGCATCTCGGAAACGTTGATGCCTGCCGCAACCAGCCGGGCCCGTGTCGCCTCGGCGTCAGAGACGCGCCAGCTCAGGCCCCACAGCTTGTCGCGCGTCTTGTCGGCCTTGGCATCGGGCCGGTGCACGATCTCGACGATCAGATCGCCGCAACGAAAGAACATCAGCTGGCCCCAGTCGGGATGCAAACGATCCAGCGCCATGTCGAGCCCCAGCCGCGCGCCATACAGCGCCGCGGCGCGCTCGGGGTCCTGGGTCGATATCACCACGTGATCGAGACCGGTGATCGGCGCGTCGCCGCTGGCAGGCGACAACGGGCGTTCGCTCGCCAGCTCCAGAAAGAACTGCCGGATGCCGCGCGTAGCATCGGTCGCGGCGCGCGTGCGCTTCCACGACAGCGAGGCGCCGGTCGCGAGATCGTGGCTTTCGACATCGGCAATCGCATCCGGCTTCAGCGCCAGGCGCTCCAGCTGGCGATGCATCCTGGCGATATCCTTGGTGCGGAAGCAGATGCTGGCAAGGCCTTCGCCCTGCTCTTTCAGCACGGCACGAATACGATCCGCAATCGCCCCATCGCCATCCGGCGCCATCAGTTCCAGCGTCATGTTGGGAAGCGTGAACAGCACGGTCGCGGCGCCATCGCTGCGGCTGCGCCACGCCGGCGCGCGGGCGAACAGGGTCTGATAGGTCGCAGCAGCGGCGTCGAGATCCGCAAGCAGAACGACGACGTGGTCCAGACCGGCGATCATGGAAACCGCCCGCGCGTGGTCTTGGCCGCCCGCACCATTTCCACGCCGATCAGGAAGATCTCGTTCCGACGTTTTTCCAGCATCCGATCGGCCTCCGGCGTCATCGCTGCATCCTCCAATTGCCCGGCCGGCGCCTATCGTGGGGCGCGATTGCGGCGACCGTGGGTTACGGTGGTAGGCCCGCCGTGCCCTTATCTCAAGCAATTCGGCCGCAGGTGCTGCGAATAATTTTAGCGAAGGGCAGACGATAAGCGATGCTAATGTATAGTGACACCACCGCGACGCCGAATTTTGGACACCCATCAGCAGACGACGGACATCTTCATGCAGGCTCTCTTCATCGGACAGACCTATATCGACGTCACCTTCATCACCGACCACATGCCGACCGGCGACGAGAAGCATGTGGCGTCGGCCTATGCGGTGTCGTTCGGCGGCAACGCGGTGACGGCGGCGTTCTGCTGCGCCAAGCTCGGCATCGTGCCAGACCTGATCGCCACCGTCGCCAATGACTGGCTCGGCCGGATGTTTCAGGACATGAGCGCGAAATACGCGATCTCGATTCATCCGCGCAAGGTCGCGACCTCGTCGTTGTCCTTCATCATGCCGAATGACGGCAAGCGCGCTATTGTGCGCTGCCGCGACGACCATCACATTCATCCGTTTCCGCTGCTCAACCTCGGCAATTGCCGCGCGCTGCATGTCGACGGCCATCAGCCCGACGCGGCGATCCACTACGCAAAGCTATGCCGCGAGGCCGGCATCCTCACCTCGCTCGATGGCGGCGGCCTGCGCACTAATACCCATGAACTGCTCGAATTCATCGACGTCGCCATCGTCGCCGAACGGCTCTGCGAGCAGATGGACCTGACGCCCGAAAAGATGCTGGACTATCTCAAGTCGCGCGGCTGCCGGGTCGGCGGCGTCACGCTCGGCGAGCGCGGCCTGCTCTGGTACGACGAGACCGGTGCGGTCCACACCTTGCCCGCACTGCCGATTCCGCGCGAGCGCGTGCTCGACACCAACGGCGCCGGCGACGTGTTTCACGGTGCCTATGTGTACTCGTATCTCGCCAATCCCAGCCTGAGCTGGCACGATCATTTCGCCTTCGCCCGCGCCGCCTCCACCTACAAGATCCAGCGGCTCGGCAACGAAGCCGGCCTGCCGACGCTGCCGGACATCGCGGCGATACGGCAGGAGTTTGAAGCGACGGTGTGAGTTAGAGGCTCGCTTTTTTACCCTCCCCTGGAGGGGCAGGGTAAAGGAAGTGAGAACTACACTTTCCTCTTCTCCGTCATGAAATCGAAATCGCAGCCTTCGTCGGCCTGCAGGATGGTTTCATGAAACAGATGGGCATAGCCGCGCTTTGCCCAGTCCGGTGTCGTGGCCGGCGCCAACGCGGCCTGGCGCTTGGCGAATTCGGCGGCGTCGATCAGAAGATCGATACTTCGTTTCGCGACATCGAGCCGGATCATGTCGCCATTCCTGACCAGCGCCAGCGGACCGCCGACGGCGCTTTCCGGCGTGATGTGCAGCACGATGGTACCGAACGCGGTGCCGCTCATCCGCGCATCGGAAATCCGCACCATGTCCTTGACGCCGCCGCGCGCCAGCTTCATCGGGATCGGCAGGTAGCCGGCCTCCGGCATGCCCGGCGCCCCCTTCGGTCCCGCGTTACGCAGCACCAGCACGTCATCGGCGTTGACGTCGAGATCGGGACTGTCGACCCGCAGCGTCATGTCCTCCACCGACTCGAACACCACGGCGCGACCGGTATGCTGCAAAAGTTTGGGGCTCGCCGCGGAATGCTTGATGACCGCGCCGCGCGGCGCGAGATTGCCATGCAGCACCGCCATCGCGCCTTCCGGCTTGATCGGGCTGCTGCGCGGCCGGATGACGTCCTGCCCCGGAACGTCTTCGGCTGATGCGACGACATCGCGCAGCGTCGCGCCGGTGATGGTCCTGGCATCGAGATCGATGAGGTCGCCGAGTTGCGCCATCAGTTTCGGGACGCCGCCGGCGTGATGAAAGTGCTCCATGTAGTGATCGCCGGACGGTTTCAGATCGATCAGCACCGGCACCTCGCGGCTGAGCTCGTCGAAGGCGGCGAGATCGATCCGGTGGGTGGAACGGTTGGCCATCGCGGTGAGATGGATCAGGCCATTGGTCGAGCCGCCGATCGCCTGCAGCACCACCTGGGCGTTGCGGAACGAGGCCGGCGTCAGGAATTCGCTTGGGCGCGGCCCCTTGTTCTTCGCCATTTCGGCGGCGACCTTGCCACTGGCCTCCGCGGAACGAAAGCGTTCGGCATGGGGCGCGGGAATCGTCGCGCTCATGGGCAGTGACAGGCCCATGGCTTCAGTGATGCAGGCCATGGTCGAGGCGGTGCCCATCACCATGCAGGTGCCCACCGACGGTGCGAGGCGCGCGTTGACGGCGTCGATCTCCTGCTGGTCGATTTCCCCCGCGCGGAATTTACCCCACATCCGCCGGCAATCGGTGCAAGCGCCGAGCACTTCGCCCTTGTGATGGCCGACCACCATCGGCCCCACGGGGATCACCACGGTGGGCAGGTCCGCCGAGATCGCGGCCATGATCTGCGCCGGCAGCGTCTTGTCGCAGCCGCCGATAACGATGACCGCATCCATCGGCTGGGCGCGGATCATCTCCTCGGTGTCCATCGCCATCAGGTTGCGCAGATACATCGAGGTCGGATGCGCAAAGCTTTCGCCGATCGAGACAGTGGGAAACACCATCGGCAGCGCGCCAGCCAGCATCACCCCGCGCTTCGCCGCCTCGATGATCTGGGGCATGTTGCCATGACAGGGATTGTAGTCGCTGTGGGTGTTGGTGATCCCGACGATAGGGCGATCCAGCGCGTCGTCGGAATAGCCCATCGCCTTGATGAAGGCTTTTCGCAGGAACAACGAGAACCCGGCATCGCCATAGCTGGTCAGTCCCTTGCGCAATCCGTCGGCCATCTGCATTTCCTCTCGCGTGCTGCCGCCACACGGCGCACGCCCAATATGAATTCGTCATTCCGGGGCGGCCGCGCTTTTGCGCGGACGAACCCGGAATCCATAACCACCGCCGGGAATATGGATTCCGGGCCTGCGCTGTAAGGGCAGCGCATCCCGGACTGACACCTGAATGACAGTCGTGCGTTATTTCGGCTCCCACACCTTGCTGGCGTCACCGTCGAATTCGAGGCCGCAGAACGCGCCGCCCTGGTAGAAATCGCTGACCGGGTCGGCGGCCAGCTTGGCCTGCTCGGCCATGGCGTGCTCGCGGTGGTCCTCGGCCTTGCCGATCGGGCGATAGCCGAGGTCGTAGGCGCGGGAATTGTCCCACCATGCGCGCTCGTTCCAGGACGCGCCGTACAGCACCTCGAAATGAATGTCGGGATGCTCCAGCCCGATCCGGCACAGTTGCACCAGATCCTCCGGCTTCAGCCAGATCGATAGCCGGCGCTGATCCAGCGGCCTGTCGCCGAAATTGCCGATCCGCAGGCACGTCACCGAGAGCCCGTGCTTGTCGGCATACAGCGCACCCAGCGCCTCGCCAAACACCTTGCTGACGCCGTAGCGGCTGTCCGGCCGCGCGGTGACATCGGTACCGATCTTGCTGTGGCGCGGATAGAAACCCATGGTGTGGTTCGATGAGGCGAAGATGATGCGCTTGACGCCCTTCTTGCGCGCGGCCTCGAACAGATTGTAGCCGCCGATGATATTGGCCTGCAGGATGGTGTCCCACGGCCCCTCCACCGAGAAGCCGCCGAAATGCAGGATGCCATCGACGCCCTCGCAGATCGCCTCGACCTGCGCGAGGTCGGCGAGATCGGCCTGTTTGAATTTTTCCTTCGGTGAAAGATTTGGCGGCGGCGTGAGATCGCTGAGCAGCAGATCCGGATAGATCGGCGGGAGCAATTCCCGCAGCCGCGTGCCGATTCCGCCCGATGCGCCCGTCATCAGTATCTTTGGCATTCCGTCCCTCATTTTAGATGTTGCGGCGAGTATGGCGCGGCAGCGCTGGCGCGGCAAGCGGCGATGCTTGCTGCAATGACATGCTGATGATAGCAAACGGGCACTAGCGAGGAAGCTGCACCAATAACAACAAAAGGACCCCACAAATGTCCGAAGTCACCACTTCCGCCGGCTGGCAGCCAGCGACGTATTATCCCGATCCCGCCATTCACGCGGTCGATCCGCGCTTCGAGAAATACTGGATCAAGCTCGGCGCCATCGAACGCCTCGCCACCGGCATGCGCTGGGCCGAAGGTCCGGTGTGGTTCGGCGATGGTCGTTATCTGTTGTGCAGCGACATTCCCAACAATCGCATCCTCAAATGGGACGAAGAGACCGGCGCCGTCAGCACGTTTCGCAAGCCATCGAATTACGGCAACGGCAACACACGGGATCGCCAGGGCCGCCTCATCACCTGCGAGCATGGCCGCCGCATCACCCGCACCGACTATGACGGCACCATCACCGTGCTGATGGACAACTTCGAGGGCAAGCGGCTCAACTCGCCGAATGATGTGGTGGTGAAATCCGACAATTCGATCTGGTTCACCGATCCGCCATTCGGACTGATGAGCGACTACGAAGGCAACAAGGCGCCGTCGGAAATCGGCCAGAACATCTACCGCATCGATGGCGACACGCTGGTCGCCACCATCGTCGCCGACGATGTGCTCGGGCCCAATGGGCTGTGCTTCTCGCCCGACGAAAAACTGCTCTACGTCGTGGAATCCCGCGGCGTGCCGAACCGCAAGATATTGGCCTATGACGTCACCGCGGACGGAAAGACGATCCGCAACAAGCGCGTCTTCATCGATGCCGGTACGGGCACGCCGGACGGCATGCGTTGCGACATCGACGGCAATCTGTGGTGTGGCTGGGGCATGGGCAAGCCGGAACTCGACGGCGTGTTCGTGTTCGCGCCGGATGGCGACCTGATCGGCCGCATCAGCCTACCCGAGCGCTGCGCCAATGTCTGTTTCGGCGGCGCCAAGCGCAACCGACTGTTCATGGCATCGAGCCAGTCGATCTATGCAGTCTATGTGAACACACAGGGCGCGCTTGGAGGATAGAAGCGACCTGTAGCCCGGATGGAGCGCAGCGTAATCCGGGGCAGAGCCGCCGCGTTGTGTGAGTCCCGGATTTCGCTTCGCTCATCCGGGCTACGCAAAACGCAAAACGCCGGAGCGGATTTTCACCAGCCCCGGCGTTTCGTTAGTCGTAGCGCTTACGCCGCGTTGAAGCCGGCGATCGCCTTGACCTCGAGGTATTCCTCGAGACCGAACTTGCCCCATTCGCGGCCGTTGCCGGACTGCTTGTAGCCGCCGAACGGCGCGGTGCGGTCGTTGGGCACGCCCTGCAGGTTGACGTTGCCGGCGCGCAGCTGGCGGCCGACCTTGCGAGCGGTCTCCACCGTGTCGGCGGAGACGTAGCCGGCCAGACCATAGGGCGTGTCGTTGGCGATTTTCACCGCCTCGGCCTCGTCCTTGGCACCCATGATCACCAGCACCGGCCCGAAGATTTCCTCACGCGCGATGGTCATGTCGTGCGTGACGTCGGCGAAGATCGTCGGGCGCACGTAGAAGCCCTTGTTGACGCCTTCCGGCAGGCCAGGGCCGCCGGCGACCAGCGTAGCGCCTTCCTCGATGCCCTTCTGGATCAGGCCCTGGATCTTGTCCCACTGGCCGCGATTGACCACCGGACCGATGACGGTGCCCTCGGCGCGGGGATCGCCGGCCTTGGTCTTGTCGGCCTGACTCTTGGCGATGGCGGCGACTTCCTTCATCTTCGCCTGCGGCACGATCATCCGGCTCGGCGCGTTGCACGACTGGCCGGAGTTGTTGAACATGTGCGCGACACCGCCAGTGACGGCTTTCACGAAGTCCGCGCCTTCGAGGATGACGTTCGGCGACTTGCCGCCGAGCTCCTGACTGACGCGCTTGACGGTGTTGGCGGCGCGCTTGGCGACGTCGATGCCGGCGCGGGTCGAGCCGGTGAAGGAGATCATGTCGATATCCGGATGCTCGCTCATGGCGGCGCCGACCTCGGGGCCGAAGCCGTTGACGAGGTTGAACACGCCCTTCGGCACGCCGGCTTCATGCAGGATTTCCGCGAAGATCAGCGCCGAGGTCGGCGTGAATTCCGACGGCTTCAGGATCATGGTGCAGCCGGCGGCGAGCGCAGGCGCTACCTTGCAGGCGATCTGGTTCAGCGGCCAGTTCCACGGCGTGATCATGCCGATGACGCCAACCGGCTCGCGCACGATCATGGCGGCGCCATGCGGCTCGTCGAACTTGTAGGTCTTCAGCACGTCGAGCGTGGCCTGGATGTGGCCGAGGCCGGCGCCGGCCTGCAGCCGCTCCGACATCGGCAGCGGCGCGCCCATCTCGTCGGACACGGCGGCGCCGATGTCCTTCATGCGGGTCTTGTAGACCTCGACGATTTTCGTCAGCAGCGCGACGCGCTCGTCACGGCTGGTCTGCGAGTACGTCTCGAACGCGCGCTTGGCAGCAGCGACGGCCTTGTCGACGTCGGCCTTGGAGCCCATGGAAATTTCATACATCGCTTCTTCGGTCGCCGGATTGACGACAGGCGTAGACTTCTTGACGGCGGGATCGACCCAGGCGCCATCAATATAGAATTGCATGCGGTTGACCATTGGTAACCTCTTTGATTTCGGGAGCTTCAGTCAGTTGGAAGCAATTGCAGCCGGAAATATCGGGGAAGGAACGAGATGTTCGGCAAGCATCCTTGCACGGCCATCCCGCGTATCGAACCCGCCATGCGGGGCGTCGCGTTGACGCGACGCCGCATATAAATCCAGTGGCGTGGCGGGAGCAAGGCCCGGCAATCTGCGCGCGTTCTAAATGCAGAATTGTCGCATGACGGAGATGCGAAACAGTGTGCGATGCAGCAAAGATTGTATTCGCCGCCAGCTGATCCTAGCGCGTCGCCTTGGCCAGCGCCGCCACCGGCGCATCGGGATCGGCCTCGTCATCGGCCATGGTGGAGATCGGCGACATCGGCGTGTCGCGCAGCCGCTTCAGGCCGAGATGGCGTTCGCGCAGGATGACGAAAATGCCGGCGACGGCGACGATCACCGCACCGCCGACCACATAGGGCGTCGGCACTTCGCCGAACATCCAGAAGCCGAGCAGGAACGCCCACAGCATCGCGGTGTAGTCGAACGGCGCCAGGAAGGACGCGGGCGCATAGCGATAGCTCTCGGTGAACAGCATCTGGCCGAGCCCGCCGGCAATGCCGATGCCGATCAGCAGCGCAATCTCGAGTGGCTGCGACGGCAGATGCCAGCCGAACGGTGCGGTGACGAGCGAGACGGTCATCACGATCAGCGTCATGAAGATCACGATCGCCGAGGAGGATTCCGTGGCGGTAAGGCGGCGGATCTGGATCGTCGCGCCGCCGGAGGACACCGCGTTGATCAGCGCCAGCGAAAGCCCGATCAGCATCGACGCCGTCAGCGCGGCATGGTTGCCGAAATACGGCGACAGCATCAGGATCACACCACCAAAGCCGATGCCGACCGCCGACCAGCGATAGGCGTGGACCTGCTCCTTGAGAAAAATCGCGGCGAACACCACGGTGATCAACGGCGCGATGAAGGCAATCGCAGTGACGTCGGCGATCGGCAGCCGCGCCAGCGCGCCGAAGGTGCAGAACGTGCCGACCACGCTGAACGAGCCGCGAATGACATGCGCCGAGAGCCGGTTGGTGCGCAACGCGCCGCGCAGCTGGCCGCGCCAGCCGAAGAACAGCACGATCGGGATCAGCGCGAACAGCCCGCGGCAGAACACGATCTCGCCGACCGGCACGGCGCTGCCGAGATAGCGGCCCTGCGCGCCCATCAGCGCAAACGCCATCGTGCTGGCGATCTTCAGCGACACGGCTTTGAGGATGTTCATGGACAGGAGAATCGCGCTGGCGGGAGGTGAGCCGCACACAACCACGCAAGAGGGCCCGCGAAAACCGCCGATGCGGCATGGCTTGGCCGATGTCCATGCGCTCAGGCGAAGCGCCGTCGCTTCGAGGCCTTCGCTACGCTCGGCACCTCCAGCCTGGACGCAATTGCGTCCAGGCGAGGGTGACGACTAATTCTGGCGCCTTGCAACTTACAAACGTCATCCTGAGGTGCTCGCTTCAGTCGGCCGTTTTTGCGCCAACTGAGGCCAGCCTCGAAGGATGCTGTTCTGCGCTTATCCCTTCTTCTTCGGCGGCCGCGGCGGACCGTCCACCGCGGGCAGCGATTTCAGATAGACCGCCATCGCGGTACGATCTTCCGCGCTGAGCTGCGAGGTGTTGCGGATCACGCGGGCCATCGAGCCGCCCGCCGTGTCACCTTCCGGCGTCTGCCCGGTCTCGAGGAAATAAGAGACGTCCTTTTCGGTCCAGTCGGCGAGGCCCTTCTGGGTGATGTTCGGTACCCAGCCCTCGCCTTCCGGGTTGGGACCACCGGCAAAGCGCTGTTTCTCGACGATACCGCCGAGCAGGTTGCGCGGGCTGTGGCACTCGGCGCAGTGGCCCAGGGCGTTGACGAGATAGCTGCCGCGATTCCACTGCGCGGAATGCCCGGCGTCCGGCGCGAACGGCTTGCGATCAAGAAACAGCAGCTTCCAGATGCCGAGGTTGCGGCGGATGTTGAACGGGAACGGCACGTTGTGGGCGGGCGCCCTGCCGGACACCGGCGGCAACGTCTTCAGATAGGCGAACAGATCGCGTGCGTCTTCGATCTTGGCGTGCTGATAGGAGCTGTAAGGAAACGCCGGAAAATAGTGCATCCCCGCTGGCGATGTGCCCTTCAGCAGCGCGGTGACGAAATCGGCCTCGCTCCACCGCCCGATGCCATCCGCCGGATCGGGCGAGATGTTCGGCACATAGAACGTCCCGAACGGCGACGGGATCGGCAGCCCGCCGCCGAGCCGCGCGCGGTCCGGCTGCGCCGGCGTGGCGTGGCAGGAGGAACATCCGCCGGCATTGAAGGTTGTCAGCCCGTTCGCAATGTTCGGTGTGCGCGCCGTTAGCGCGCTCGCGGAAACCGTTGCGGAAATCGTCAGCCAACCGAACACCGCGAACCCGGCCACGGCAGCGCACAGTACAAATACGAAAAGTCGCTTCACGTTCCGATCCATCCTCACGGGCCAGCGTCAGCAGCCATTATGGAGCAAGTAGCCGCGATTCCCGGAACGAAATTGTGATCCACCGTTCAGCGATCGCGGGAATAAACACGAACCAACGGCGTTTCAAATCATCATGATCTTTGCGTCCACAGGGAGAGAACCATGTCGAACACCAAAATCATGCTCACGAGCCTCGCATTGGCGACCGTCGCCTTTTCCGCTCCGGCGTTTGCCGACAAGATGAAGGCCACGCTGAACGGCACCGCCGAAGTACCCGCCAACACCACCGCCGGCACCGGCACCGCCGATATCAACTACGATCCCGCTTCCAAGAAGCTGACCTGGAAACTGACCTATTCCGGCCTCACCGGCCCCGCCACCATGGCGCATTTCCACGGCCCCGCCGAGCCCGGCAAGAACGCCGGCGTCGCCGTGCCGATCGCGCCCGCCACCAGCCCGTCGGAAGGCAGCGCCACGCTGACCGACGCGCAGGCCGCCGACCTCGTGGCCGGCAAGTACTACGTCAACGTCCACACCGCCGCCCATCCGGCCGGCGAAATTCGCGGCCAGGTGACGAAGTAAGTTAACATAATTGGCGCGGCGTCCCGGCAAGAGTGCCGGGACGCCGATGAGGCTTTCGATGATCAAGAGCAAGATCGACAGCAAAGCACGGACGACTATTCCCTCGCAGGTGCGCGACGCGCTGAGGCTGCGGACGGGCGACGAAGTCGTCTACACGATTGAGCATGAGTGCGTCGTCCTCGCGCGTGCGGGACAGGATCAACTTGATTTTCCCTTCGCAACATTCGCCGACTGGAATAGCGAAGCAGATCGGAAGGCTTATCGCGATCTTTGATCCATAAGCGCGTCGTCCCGGCAAGCGAGCGCAAGCCGGGACCCATAACCACCGTCATCTTGTTTGGTCGCTGGGGCAGATACCTTCTGCTATCAACGAGCCTAGGGGTTATGGGTCCCGGATCGGCGTTCGCTCCGCTCACTTGTCCGGGCCGACGGTTTCAGCTCAGCTCTTCAGACGAAACGTCTCGTGGCAGCCGCCGCATTCCTTGCCGATGCCACCGGCGGTCGCTTTCAGCGTGTCGAGATCCTTGATCTTGGCCTTGGCCTCTGTGACCACCTTGCTGAAGCTGGCGATGTGAGCGTTGAAGCCGACCTTGTCTTCCCAGATTTTGGGCGAGGCGCTGTAATCGCCCTCGGCCTTCAGGCCCTTGGTGCTGTCGGGAAACAGTGTCGGCAATTTCCTGGCGGTGTCGTCGAGTGCGTTGAGCGCGGCATCGACCGCTGCCTGATCGTAGGGCTTGTCGCCCTTGGCCATTGCGCCGAGCACGGCGCCGAGACTGCGTCCGTTGGCCTTCATCAGAGTCTGGCGCTCCTTGACGACATCCTGCTGCGCCATCACGGCGCCGGCCCCCAGCAACAAAGCACACACCACAACGATCGTACGTTTCATCAACCATTACCCCTTTGGAATTCAACTAAGACGAATGTGCAATGCACAAATAAACACCGCCGCCGGGCATCTATTCCCGGCGGCGTTGTCTTACAGATTATGCAGGCGTTCCTGCTCGCGGATCGCCATCCAGATCCGCTCCGGGGTCGCGGGCATGTCGATGTGCTCGATCTTGTATTCGCGCCACAGCCCCTCGATGATGGCATTAACCACCGCCGGACAGGAGCCGATCGCGCCGGCCTCGCCTGCGCCCTTCACCCCCATGGGATTGGTGGTGCAGGGAATATTGTGGGTCTCGAAGCTGA